>CAYFID010000020.1:0-21691 GCA_964343205.1 uncultured Candidatus Poseidoniales archaeon
GCGAGGGGGTTTCGTCCACACGGTGTTGCCGGTTGGGCATTACTCCGCGCGCAGAATCGCTCAAGAACCCAACGGTTAGTTTCAGATATCACTCTTGGACAGTCCGGGGTGAAATCCGGACTTGCGTAGAATCAACCTTTCTGAGATAAATTCGTCACCATCCATGACCATCCCCATAGTGAACATTGGCCACCTATCCAACGGTTGTGCTAGCCAACCAGATAGTTTGTGAGACCTTCCAGCAGGAGGGGCCTGCCCCTCTTTTACAGAGACAAGGGCGTCTGATAGATCCCAAAGTGTGTCTAGTATGTCGGGCCTCTCAGAGGCCCCGTCAAACGTACGAAGGAAATTTTGGAGTGGCCCGACAATGCCGGGATCGCAGCCCGGGTGTTTTGATGAGTGAAGGCCCGGTGCTTCAGAAATCTCCCCTAATGGACGAAGAATTGCTGCACACCAAGGTATCCTGATCCTAAGCAGGTCACCTGCTTCCGGGCTATCGAGTATCGCCAACAGGAATTCGGAAGAAAATGCTGCCCACCAGGAATATGGAAGGTCCCTGAGGAATAGTTCGATAGATTCCAAATCTGCTTTCTTTATCCCAAACGAGTGATCGTATAGCCTAGACCAGGTATTGAGCTGATGTCCGACTGGGAGTTTTTCTCCCCTGTCCCTTATCCTGCGAGTGGTAGCTTCAAATTTCTCATCGGACTGATTACTGATTCGATATAGCCAAGAGAGCCCCATCATTGCACCAAGAGATTCTCGAGGAGGATGAGATAACCATGCTTCTACCGCCCAATCCAACAGATCGGGGTAAGATTCTCTAGGAAGCCAAGCTGAGTTTTGGATGAAATGAGAGGCAAGCCAAGCGGCTCCGCTGTTAGCTTGATTCGGATCGATTGCAGGCCATGACCTTAGTAAATTGTCGGGATCCTCACGAAGCTTAATGGTGATTTTGTCGGAGAATACACTCTTTACCGACTCGGGTGCTTGGTTTGCTATCTCCGAAATCCTCTCGATTGGCAAATAATCTACATCTAGAAGTGCTAGCCATTCAGGATCCAGCCTCGAAGAAATCCTCTGCCATCTTTGCCACCTGGATGTTTTGGGAGATGCTATCCAAGCTGCTAGCGGATACATAGCTTCCATCTGGTTAGCCCATTCTTCGTCCCCGCGAGGGAATTGTGAAAGAGCCGATAGGATAATGGAAACTGAGTCCCCCTCTAACTCAACTTGGAACTGATCTGGGACAGGCGGGAGGCCGAGAACATCCCAAGGTGAGATAGTGGTTCTCTCGGTCTCCTCGGAAATTCTGACCATTTTTCCCTGCTCTACTAGTCTGACAGGCACTTTATTTCCTGAACTAGTCGAGAATCGTAGCCAGGGAAGTGTCCTAATTCCATCTACCTCTAGAGAATCGAATGAGGAAAATTGTCGTAACGAGTTCTCCAACATTACAAGTCTTAGATTTTGATGCGATGCAATTCCTGATAACAAATCACTTGGAAGATCTGGGGCCACCTCCAAAACCAAAGGGGTTCTCTTGTTCTCCAATGACCAACGTAATAATGACTCAGTCGCATTTTTTCCCAGTCCTCTAAGGTCAATCAGCCTGATGTTCGACTCGTCCGTGGTGAATTCTGCACCTCCCCAGTCCTTCCTGAACTTCCGCAGTGTTGATTCATCTACTTTGATCCTCCTGGGTGATGTAATTCTGTCCCGTAGAGAGTTCAGCCTCCTGCTTCTTTCACTATCCGATAGCCTCGGGTGAGCGGAGTGAATCCAATGTTCTAGTGCCCTAATTGGATACTTATCCCCGCCCATGTCCAATCCACTAAGATCGGCGACTACCAGTGAGTTAGTTCTTGCAGATCGGAGAAGTACTGACCTCGGAAGCCTCTCTCTAATGATTGCTGCAATCGGACGGGAAGGCCTGACGTCGGGCGATTTGGAATGAGGGGATCCAAGCAACCAATCCCCCCTGTGGTAAGTGAGTTCGTCCAGTGGGGCTTGTTGAATCTGTAAGGGTTGAGAGAACCACTCCCCGGGAGAAATTGTGGAGCTTTTTTCGGGGTTCAGCAGAGTAGCCCTGATGATGCCCAAAACTGGAGTTTTTCCTGCATAGGCCTCTATTCTTTCGGGGTCTGCTAATTCTGGGGGGGCTTCCAGAACTACCTGGTTGTCTTTGTCAAACCACCTGGGTGACCTCTCCGATAGAACTGCCCAATTCCATGACACCCCTTGATTTCTAGTGGATGCCATACTGTCTGAAGAGGGTGGCTTTTGCCGGTTTGGAATCTGCACCATCGGTTCTATTGGAGGGCTGAGAAAGCAGAGAGTGAGATTGGACTCGTCTCTGGACAGGATACAACAGCTATCTTTACTCTGTGGGATTTCATCCAGATCCAGAAGTTTTGACCATTCGTCTTGTTCGATGGCCCCCCATCCTTTCTCAGTCAACCGGATCTTTGATCCTCTGGAACCCGGTGGGAGATCGCTAGATACGAGTTCTTCATCCCTCATTCTTCGTATCTCTGCAGAAGCATGAGGTACCCTTAGTCCGGAATCGGAGGCCAATTCGGAAACTGTTGCATCGCCTTGAGCGAGTCTGGAAATAAGTCTGCGGCGATGCTTACTTCTAATTCTTCTAGGAGTTTTGTTGAAATCCCAATTGGAAGCATCTGACATCAAATATCACCTATGGGATGAGTCACATTACAAGATAGTAATAAAAATATTGTTTTAGTTACATTTTATTACATATTTCCAGTGGAAATTTACACTAGTGGAACATATGCCCAATTAATTATAGACAATAATGGAAAAAATCTGACATGATTTGTAACCAATGAGACAAAAGATATACAGAAGCATTATATTACCATCCGCTGTCCTGTGAAAAGCGGCCGAGGGGGAGGTCACGGAACCAGAGCGTGAATACCATGAGGACCACCAGATTAAGGCAGAAGATCAAGAAATTCTTGGATGAAAGAGGAGAGGCAAACACAACAGAAATACTCGAGCACGTAAACTCGACAATGAGGCATGGGACTACCCCCCAACAGCTAGGAAATGTGCTTTCCAAAGACAAAGACATACTGAAGGTAGCAACCACCAAGAGAGGTGGCGCACTTTCTGGTAGGTACGAAATTTGCGTTTGGCAAGTTCGTCCCGGGGCTTTGGAAGAGAAGGTCTGATCAGGCCTCTAGCTCTTCAGTCCAATCCCCACTTCTCGCCAAGCCGTTCATCTTGGCTCTGTGCGAGAAAGCATCGCGACTGGAGGAGGCGGGGTCCTGGCTATCACTGGCCCACTTCTTCAAGGCATCCGCCTGGAGCGCTCTTCCGTAAGAATAGGAAAGCTGCCAGGGATGCTCCACGGCCATCTGATTCATCAAATTTAGATGAGCTGTGGCGTCTTCGTCTGACTGCCCTCCAGACAGGAAGACTATGCCGGGTAGATCGTGTGGGACATTTTGAGTCAGGCAGTCTACTGTCATCATGGCTACCTCCTCACGGGAAAGCTGTTTCTCGCAATCCTTGCCAGAGAAAATCATGTTTGGCTTTAGGAGACATCCGGGAATGTGCACGCCTTGGTTTTTGCAATCCAAAAAGGTCTGGGACAGGATTTCTGCGGTCACTTGATAGCATCGATCGGCATCATGGTCGCCTTCCATCAATACCTCTGGTTCAATGATTGGGACTAGCCCCTGCTCTTGGCATATTGCTGCGTATCTGGCAAGTGCATGGGAATTCGTGGAAATGCAGGCAGCGCTGGGAGAATTTTCCCCGATTTTGATCACTGCTCGCCACTTGGCAAATCTAGCACCCATTGAGAAGTACTCTGAACAACGCTCCCTCAATCCATCGAGGCCCTCGGTAATCTTCTCGCCTTCGTGATTTGCCAAATCTTTCGCACCAGTGTCGACCTTGATTCCCGGGATTACCCCCCTTCTTTCCAATGACTCGGGAATTGGTGTTCCGTCATCCATAGATTGACGGATAGTCTCGTCAAAAAGGATTACTCCACTGATTGAAGACTCGTAACCCTCGGTGGATAGCAGGTTTGCCCTATATGATCTCCTGGTCTCAGTTGAAGCCTCGACGCCTACCGCCTCGAGGCGCTTGGACATAGTCCCATTACTCTCATCCGCAGCCAGAATCCCCCTTCCAGGGGATACTAATTCATTCGCAGTTTTCTCCAATAGCTCCTTGTCCATAGTGGTCACCTAGAAGACGGGGATATGTTCAGAGAAAAGAATCCATCGTCCTTAGAAATCGAGAAAAAGACCGCAAGGTTATACTATTCTAGAACAATTGACGAAACAAAATGGTGATTTTTTGTTTGCACGTCGATGATTTCCGAGTGGACCCTGAATTTTCCATCCCCCAATTCTTCTACTCCCTGAGTTCTACCCTCACAAACCCCCGTACCGATGAAAACGGAGTCATCTGAGGTGCATAGGTCATCTCGATCCCAAATCCTCTCTATGTCTCCCTCTATCATCTGCTCTGCTCTCTCTCTGTGCCCTTCGTTCTTGAAGACGAGCCGACCCTCGAACGGAGCACCAAGCCCCCTCAGAGCTGTAGCGGTAATGACACCCTCGGGGGCGGCACCTATACCCATGAGCATATCGATCTCAGAATCAGAGTCTGCTGCATTTAGTGCCGCTGCAATGTCCCCATCACCGATTAAAACTGGTTCAATTCCAAGACCTTTCAATTCTCTGATCAGATCCTCATGCCTGGGACGATCCATGACTACGACATGCATGTCTTCGGGCCTCTTTTCGAGTGCGGATGATGCTCCCTCAACGTTGTAGGCAACATCTGCTTCAAGGCTGACCTCCCCGGAGATTTCTGCCGGTCCTGCAATCTTATCCATATAACAGTCTGGAGCGTGCAATAATGAGCCCCTTGGACCTGCGGCTAGGACTGCCATAGCATTGGGCAAGTCTAGAGCCACATGATTCGTGCACTCAAGGGGGTCAACAGCGATGTCTATTGATGGGGCTGAGGAGACCTCCTGTAGGGATCCTAGTGGCTCGCCGATCCAGAGCATTGGTGCGTCGTCCCTCTCCCCTTCTCCAATAGCGACTCTGCCATCGAAGGGAACTGTGTCAAAGACGGCCCTCATAGCCTCGACCGCAGCACCGTCAGCAGCCTTCCCATCCCCTAGGCCCTTCCATTTTGAGGCTGCAATAGCTGCTGCCTCTGTTGCCTTCAGAAAGTCCGGGGCCAGATCTGCTGTTGCCACGGCCTCGTGAGGAGGTTCAGGAATTCAATACTGTGGGTCGGACTTCTTCTTTCTGACTACACGTATGTCCTGAATTCTGACATCCGGATACTGACCTTTACTGTCCTTCTCTATGGGTTTTAGCATATCCCAAGCGCAGAGTAATCCGGCACTAACACCACATAGAGCTTCCATCTCCACACCCGTAGCCCAGTGTGTCCTAACCGAAACGGTACAACGGAGCCCCCCTTCCTCTATTTTCCAATCCACTGAGCAGCCCTCGATAGGAATCGGATGGCAATGCGGAAGTGTTCTGGGAGTCTCTTTTACAGCCTGAATAGCCGCGATAGTTGATGCCTCCCTGACATCTCCCTTTGGAGACCTCCCGTTTGCCACCGCGTCTATCGAGTCTGCGGAAATGGCAATAAATCCTGTTGCAATTGCCTCCCTTTCCACCACAGGTTTGGAGCCGATATCCACTATGCCAGTCCAGGAGTCCTTCACTATCCCACCATGCTACCGGACGCGGTACTTACTATTCAGACACTCGGAACAGAGCATTGGAATGAAATACCAACACTTGGATTGAGCACCATGGCGGAGGCATTCAGGGACAAGGCGACCCCCGGGGAAGTTCCTGTTCTGAGATCTGGTCTTTCGCATGACAAGCCCGTAAGTGAAGGAACCAAGCTTCAGGTTCTAGATGACCTCTGCGTTGGTTGCTCGTACTGCCTAATGGCCTGCAAAGACGACGCGTTGGTGGTTGAGGGCCTTTGCGAGGTTATCGAAAAGAATTGCACGGACTGCCTCAGATGCCTATTGTGGTGCCCCACGGGGGCATTGGTGTATGCATGAGGTGTGTGGGTGGATAAGTCAAAGGCCGTTGTGATTGGTGCGGGATTGGGGGGACTGACCTCTGCGGCAATGATGTCCCAGACGGGGAATTACGACGTTACTGTGTACGAGAGGATGTCGTTTGCCGGTGGTCGCTTCACTCAACATGACCACGATGGCTTCCAGATTCCGACCGGAGCAGTGCACACAATCCCTCACGGCAGGAAGGGTCCGTTCGCAAAACTGATTCTAGGGAAGAAAAACAAGGGCGGCTTGGACTTAGGGAAGAGGGGGGTGGAGTTCCTCCCAACGACCAAGTTCGCTGGGATGATGAGGGAGGGGAAGCATTACGCAAGTAACTCCGTTTATGGGCTGCTCCCGTGGTTTCCCATTAGAAACACCCTGAACATGCCCCGGCTTCTTGCCTCTAGGGCGAAAAGGCCCTGGGGCGATGAGACAGTGGATGGAAGAACTTGGCTTCGGAAGATGTTTACCGACGACTTCATAGATTTCCTGGATGCCTTCTCGAACTTCGCAATCAGCCTTCGATTCGATCAAATGCCGGCATCTACTGTAGCTAGGATGTTACAGAACTCATTCTGGAGCGACAGGCCCCACATCCCCAAAGGTGGTTGCAAAGGGGTCATCGATGGCCTAAGATCTGAACTAAGGGGTAACGGGGCCCGATTGAAGCTTTCACACGAGGTTACCGAGATCCTGCCGGGGGAAGCAGAAGAGGAAACCAAGAAGAATCGCTTTTGCATCGGAATCAGGAGAAGAGGGCGAGAAAGCCCGACTTGGATTGGTGCGGACTCGATAATCCACAATGGCGGCCATCCCAATCTTCTGGGTTCTCTCTCTGACGATTTCGAAGTTTCGGAAGAGGTTAGGAGACGGGTGGAAAATACCCAAGCAGTAGGTGGAATAGGGTTCGTTTTCGACCTAGATGACAAGATACCCCAGAGAGACAGCGGAGTTACCATGATTCCAGGCCGAGAAAGAGTGGGCGGATACATCATCCCGACGTTCAGTGAGCCCGATCTAGCACCTGAGGGCAGGCACATGATGATCACGCACCAGTACGTTCCAGATCCAAGCGTAAAATCAGAGATCTCCAAGGGCAGGGATGAGATTTTCGAAGCAATCCCTTGGCTTTCGGATCATGGGGAGGAACTGTGCGTTCACACTTACCACAGGAACTGGCCATGCAACAGGGCACCTATGGGCGCTGAGCTTCCATCTGACATTGGTGTAGAGGGAATCAGGCTAGTGGGTGACGGAGTGAAGGGTCACGGGTGGATGATGATCGAGGGTATAGCGTCAAACGTTCCTAGGGCAGTCGACGAAATCTGTACCTCCATGGAACCCGGGATATCACCCTAGCCCGGACTTCCAGAACTCACCGTCATCACGTACCTCCTTCTTCCACAGCGGGGCCTGCTTCTTTAGCTCTGAAATGAGCCAAGAGCACGCGGAGAACCCCTCCTCTCTGTGTGCAGAGCCGACGTGAATGCATACGATTGTCTCGCCGGGTTCTACCGAGCCAATCCTATGAGCGATAACAACTGATTTTACTTCGAATTTGGAAATTGACTTGTTTGCAATTTCCCCCAAAACTCTCGGGAGCTCTTCCTCCCAAGCTTCGAACTCCAGCCTTTCAACCATGGAGCCTCCTTCCTCACCCCTGGTCACTCCAACAAAACTAACCACGCTTCCGCACCCTTCTTTGTCGACCAGAGTTCGAAGGTGCGCGGAATCCAGTGATTTGTCGTCGACTCGGATGTGGACTGCCATGCTACCCCAATGGCATTTCTCGCTTGAAAGCGACGGATGACCCAACCGTTCAAGCGGATGCCATTAGTCGCAATGTCATGAGCGATGAGGTACACATCCTCGGAGCGGGGCTGTCTGGTCTCGCAGCTGCCACCATACTAGCAAGATCCGGAAAGGAAGTTCATGTTCACGAAGTAAGGGAGGATAGCGGCGCTAGGTTCGATGGAGATTTCCAAGGGATAGAGAACTGGACTAGCCAGGTGGATTTCTTTGACGAGTTAGAAGAGTGGGGTTTTGATTCTAATGTTTTCAAGTCTGATTCATTCGGAATTATTGACCTAATCCACCCCGATGACGTAGTTACTAATCCCAGGACTGATGGAGTTGCATTCAGGGTGGTTGAAAGGGGCACTGCAAAGCATACGATAGATCAGGGCTTCAAGAGGATGGCATTAGAATCGGGAGTGAACATCCATTATGGGGTCAGGAAGGCTGCTGAGGAATGCGATATTGTCGCGGCCGGCCCCAAAGAGTCCAGCGCCGTGGCATTCGGGGAGATTTTCGAGACTAGTCACCCGAACCTAGTGGCTTTTCAGCTGAACGACAGATTGGCACCGGGCGCATATTCATACATGATCATAATCGATGGGGTCGGGCTAATCTGCACATGTCTATGGAGGAAGCAGAGGAAGAGCGGTAGATACCTGAACGAAACCATAGCATGGTACGAGAGAAACTACGAACTAGATAGGAGGCCGATAAAGAGAGTCGGTGGGAAGGGGGACTTCGGGCTACCAACGAAGTATGTCCACGAAGGGCGTTACTACGTAGGAGAGGCCGGAGGCCTTCAGGACTTCATGTGGGGCTTTGGAATGAGATATGCAGTTACCAGCGGAGTCCTTTCAGCAAAGGCGATTCTTGGGGAATGCGACTACGAGAGGGAGGTCCGAAGTCGTCTGGTACCCCTTGTGAGGGCCAGTGCAATCAATAGATTCCTGATGAACAGGGTAGGGGACAGGGGTTTCAAAATGGTTGCAAACCAGTGGATGAGGGACCAAAGGAGAAGGGGTGACGGTTTGAAATTCATGCAATGGCTGTACAAGCCGGGACTGCTTCGCAAGGCTATCTGGCCAATAGTCAGGATAGGGATGCTCAGAAGAAAAATTCTTCCAGACGGACGGGTTGTCCACAGAATGCCATTCCGGAAGGCACTCAAGAGAGACAAATGGGAGCAAGGGCCCAAGGCAGAAGAGATTGGGGAGCAGTGGAGGTCCGTTCAAAGAGGCGGTGGGAACCTTTCATTCGGGGACGCAGACGCATAGAGTCATTCAGGCTCCGTTTGGTTGATATGGCTAAACTCAGCCGGGTATACATGACCTCGTGGCCTGAACTCAAGCCCATGAAAAACAGACTTGTTAACTACGGAGAGACAGATAACGGGATAGCGATAATCGAGTTAATCTCTGATTCAGCGGGAGACCCACTAGAAGGTGACAAGACTTCTGTAAACACATACACCAGGGAGATGTGGCACGACATTGACGATGCCATACTGGAAGCTCGATTCAACGACGACGTTGCGGTTATCTTGATCACGGGGCACGGAGAGAAATTCTTCTCAGCCGGAGCCAGCATAAAGTATCTCAATACCCTATCTCCGAGGTACAAGTACTTCTTCTGCCTACATGCAAACGAGACTCTGTCTCGCTTGGAGCAGACCCCAAAACTAGTCATTGCTGCCCTGAACGGACACACTGTTGGAGGCGGACTGGAAATCGCCATGGCCGCAGACATTAGGGTAGCACGAAAGGGGAACTTCCAAGTCGGCCTCCCTGAAGTCGCATTGGGGGTTCTGGCAGGAACAGGAGGTACTGCTAGACTGTCCAGACTAGTTGGGAAGGCCAAGGCCATGGAAATAATGGTTACAGGGAGGAAATTCTCGTTCGAGGAGTCCAAGGAGATGGATCTCGTACACGACATCTACGACTCACTGAGTCTAGATGAGTTCAGGCAAGACGTATTGGACTACGCTGGAAGGTTCTCACTGCCCTTTGCAGCAGCCAAGGCCATTGGAAACATCAAGAGAAGCGTCCAGAGCGGACTAGAAATCCCCCTGGAGTACCACCTGGCCCTGGAACGAGAGTTGCAATCGGATCTGTTCCAGTCGGAAGACGCGAAAGAGGGGATCAAGGCCTACGTGGACAGGAAGACCCCTAGATTCGAGGGGAAGTAGGGCCGTACATTCTAGCTAACAGAAGCAATCTCTGAAATATAGGATAATACTGGGGCATTTGATGACAGAGACAGACGTCGTACAGAATTATCCCACGAACTTCGAGTCATGGATAGAAGAGTTCAATGACTGGCAGACGAGGATAGGCTTCGACCCCTCATGGTTGGGCGATTACAGGTTTGATATCAAGTTCGACTGGGACACAGCCGGTGGAGAGATTGAGTTCGGGGACTTCCTAGGAATGCCCAAGTGGGAAAGGAGGATGCAGATTCCACAGCAAAATATCTCAGACGCAATAATCACTATGGTTAGTGTTCAGGGGGACACCGAATTCGCCAGCGTCGAGCAGCAGAACCACCTTCTCGAAACTGCTCCAACAGAGTATGACAAGAAGTCGGCGCTGAGGATCATGTGCGAGGAGCAGAGGCATGGATGGCAGATGGCATACCTGCTTTGCACGTTCTTCGGGGAGCAGGGGGTGAGGGAGGCAGCCAAGTTGCTTGAGAGGAACGCCCAAGAGGGTACCAGGATACTTGGCTCATTCAACGAACCCATAGACCATTGGCTGGACTTCTTCATGTTCACGCACTTCATCGACAGAGATGGGAAGTACCAGCTCAAGATGCTGAGCACATCCTCCTTCAAGCCACTGGCGGCCAGCATGGGGCCCATGCTGAAGGAGGAGTCCTTCCACCTAGGTACCGGGGCTAACGGGCTTCGAAGAGTTGTCAAGCAGGGAGTAATCCCTTGCTCGCTGATTCAGAAGTACGTGAACAAGTGGGTAAGCACTGGCCTGGACTTGTTCGGGACGGACGACTCAACGAGCGCACAGTGGGCTTACGTCTATGGGATCAAAGGCAGATACGACGAGAGGGAAGCATCGGAAGAAGCAGACAGGGAGCACCTGAACGAGGCCAGCAGGGAGCTTTACTTCCAGGAGCTTAGGGAAGAGATGAGGAGGATTAGCCAGGCTCGTAAGGAGGGTGAGCCAGAGCTATACATACCATCTGACAAGTTCAAGAGGAGCATTGGAAATTACGCAGGGAAGAACTACACCGTCGAAGGAGAACCGTTCGATGGTACTGACAAGGAGTACGAGAGCTACCTGTCCTCGGTGCTTCCTACCGACGAGGACGAGGAGACCCTGATCAACGTGTACATGAAGGAAGATTGGATCCAGTACAGGGAATGGAAGGGAGACTAGTCCGGGTGACATAGATGCAGCACGTTGCACTAACATCCTTCGACAAGGAGGCATGCCGGCCCTTCTTCGATAGGCTGACTGAGCTATTCCACGAGCATCACCACTCCGATGAGCAGGACTACGCAGCCTACGAGGAGCTGCTGTACCGAGTTCGAAGGCCATATACCCCTGAGATGCTGGACATGATAGACAGGTGGATGGGTCTGGGGAATAGGGAATGGAGGGAGGAGACCCAGAGAGAGGTACTTCTTTCACTGTACGCGATAAAGTACCCTGACACCCTTCTGATAGAGAGTCTGACAGATAAAGCAAGGTCTGACATCCGGCGCCTGTCCGCATATCTGCACTTCACCCACCATACCTACTCAATTTGGGACGAGGACACGAGGAATGGGCTTGCCAAGTTGGGTATCTCCATCCCCACTTTGGAACATGCGGACCCATTCGTTTACGGTGCGTACATTTCTTCCATAGAGCTACTGAAAGACGTAGCCCCCTTCACTTGCTTCCTCGAGCACGACGTCCCTCGCCAGAGGCTATTCCAGTCCGCACTGGCCGCATATGGGCGCGAAGGTTAGCACGGCTTATTGCCAGACATACTCTCCGCATCTCGTGGAGATTCGCAGAGTAGGAATCATAGGTGCCGGGGCCATGGGGTCCGGAATAGCGCAAATCTGCGCTCAGGCCGGATGGGAGACGACTTTGTACGACGCTTTTCCCGAATCCCTGAAGAACGGAATGGAATCCATACTAGACTTCTGGCAGAAGGGGATAGAGAAGGGGAAGACGAAGGTTGAGGAAGTATCAACATGGGAGTCAAACCTGAGACAAACCACCGAGATATCGGGTGCGTCCAAAGATATGGACCTGATAATTGAGGCAGTTCCCGAGAAAATCGGCCTGAAGAAATCTGTCTTCCAAGAATTGGAAAGAATTGCACCTCAAAATACCGTTCTCGCAACTAACACATCAGGTTTGCCTATTTCGGAGATTGCATCGGCTACCAGTACTCCGGGGAGAGTGATTGGGATGCACTTCTTCAACCCGGTTCCGTTGATGCCGCTACTTGAGATCGTACGACACGAGTCTGTGTATGGGGAAACTGTATCAACTGCACTGGAAGTGGGCGAGGCTCTGGGTAAGACGACCATTCTGGTCAATGACGTCCCAGGGTTCGCGACCAGTAGATTAGGAGTTGTTCTTGGTAACGAAGCAATCCGTATGGTCGCAGAGGGGGTAGCCTCAGCCAGTGATATTGACACAGCGATGCGGTTGGGATACCGTCACCCAATGGGCCCTCTTGAACTCTCAGACTTGATAGGACTAGATGTCAGGAGAGACATCCTTAACAGCTTGGCTGATGCCTTCGATGACGATTCATACAGACCCCACCCCCTGCTTAACAGTCTCGTCGAGGCTGGAGATTTAGGCAAGAAGACAGGAGCTGGGATCTATGACTGGAGCTCTGGTCAGAAGGTCGAAAGAGAGTGATTTTCCTCTCTAGGACCAGCTTAATCCCTCTGATGAGAAAGTGCAGTCACCGCCACATGTATCGATAACTGTACCATTCACCAGGAAGTTGAAGGCCATCAACCTGGCAATCTTGAGGCCGCCAATGGCATTGTGGGCCGCGTGAGGCTCCTGACCATACACGTTGCCCTCTGGTGCGAGCTCGTACCCTCCGTCGAAGAACACCCCCACGGACCCATTGTGGCCGTCTGAGACATAATTTAGGCCAAATGGAGAAATTGTAGAGCTATCTAGTAATGGTATCCCCCCGGTCCTCATCATCCTACTGGATGAGATGTTGGATATCTGGAAGTCCGCTATGGAGAAAAGAGTCATCAATTCGAATGGTTCCACTTCATCCTTGTACCCGTCCTGCATCAGGTAGAGGAACGTTTCAGTCTCAGTTGGATCCCAAAGGTACTGCGCGACTGACATGACGATGGCCCTGTCCATCTGATTCGGGTAACCCAGATCGCTCGAGAATTCCCAGTAGAACCTGTCATACTGGGTACATCTCTCTATGATGTGGGAAAAGGCAGACCCTCCGGCCCATAGAACACCCCTGTTTAGGTCGGGAGAGAGGCCGATGATCGATGGCCCTCTGAGGCCCCCATTAGAATAACCAGTGTAAGTTGGGCTGGAAGCATCCACCAATTTGGTGCCGTTCTGGTAGAACTCAGAGAGATCTGAGCACATCCCCATGAACGTCCTCACCATTACAGCCTGATTGACCATAGACTGTTGAAGACGCTCGGCCTGGTGCTGGAAGAATCCTATGTTGAGGACAGCGTACTCGATGCTGATCACGTCGTCGGAGGCCCATCCGTAGAAACTCGTCCCGAGCATTGCGACATTGTTCTCGTTTCCCCAACCCCAAAGTCCGGATGTGTTTCCATCGCCGAGGAATCCATGGCCCCAGACAGTCAGAGGGGCTGGTTCTCCTGATTCATTAGCGGAGTTCGGAATCATAAGCCAAAAGGGAATCTCCCTGTTTTCCACGAATACCGGAGTTCCATCTGCATCCCTACTGATTAGTGTGGGTGCATAGAATGACTCTGTGTACTGAGGTGATGTGTAGGTACCAGTAATCAGCCAGTGAGTCCTGTTTCCATCATTGAATACCTCGGAATTTGATTCGATAGAACAACCGAGGCCATCTGAGCCAATACGGTCCATGGCATCGTTTCTCATTTTAATGACGTCACCAATCATAGATTCTGTGGACGCGGTGTGGAACATCCAAGCCGCTTGAAGATTCTCCTGCAGAATTGATGTTTGAGCTGATAAAAAGGTGAACAGATCCACGAAGTGTGACCTTTGGGATTCTAATTCTGGTGAGTCGGTAATTAATCCGTCCCTTAGAGCAGCGAACCCCGCGTGGGCCTCGATGTCTTGTCCTTGCGAGTCAATGAGATCGTGGATCGCTACTGCATATGGCGTGTTGTGGTCCAAGGCTTGTAGAGTCCTAATGTGCATGATACTGGGTTGGTCATCCTCAGACCTAGCATCAAGCTCCACCCAATGGGCAACCAATTCCCCGGAAATCATATTCAACAGTTGAGTGGGGTGAGATACATCCAAGCTCTTCTCTATTGAGTACTGACCTGCTAGATTCGAAACATCCGGATCGGAGGCAAACGCTGTCATAATCTGAGTCGAAGGGCTGACCCCATCCCTCTGATTAATGATAGGAATGCTAACCACTGGTGACAAGCCGGATCCGGGGATAGAATTCTGAGAATAGTGCATCCTTAGACCGGTCTCGGTACTGTCATCATCCCTTAGGAAGGCTCGAGAAGGGAAAGGAAGCATGCAGTGAATCGGGTTTGTATTGTCACACCCATCCGTGTGGGGGACGCTGATTGGGGGTTGTTCGACCTCTCCCTCTCCAGATCCTTCGTCCGTCTCTTCAACATCTTCATTCTCGTAGACGCACAATGAACTATCGGGATTTGTGGCATCCGGATTGAAATTGCTTGCTGCTTCGTCTGTGCAACCAGTAACTTTCCCTTCAGTTTCATCGACCTGGCCAGAACAACCAGAGAGTAGTATTGTGGCAACTATCAGGACCGAGAGTGTCCTATTGCGGTTCCGGTTCACGGGCTTCTGAGGGGCCCCACTGTTTTCAATCAATCTAGGAAGTTAGCATTCTGTGGAAGTGATGGACACCACTCTCCTTGGTAGGGGAATATCTACCCCTGTCGTATTCCTCGGAAGAGACCCCTCTCTGAGTTGCCTCTACTATCTCTTGGTCCTCTTCTTCGACCTTGTCAAGATCTCCTCCAGCTCCCTTGCCTAACATAGACTCATCTCCTACGAACCCATGGTAGATTATCCTAGTCCGGTTAACCGAAAGGGGAACCACGAGGTTGACCGAGAGCCCCCATGGGTAGAAGTTCAGCATTAGGCCCGGGAAAATCCAGTAGTAGTATGCTGCAACTCTGAGACCAAAGTCTGGGGAGTGCTCTGGAATCTCGAATGCCGGTTCGCCCTCACTAGCAATCCCCATCTGAAGCACACCCCCCTCGAACAGTATAGTTCGATAGTTGTCGTAGTCCAGGGAGTTATGCAGGCCCTGGTGAACAAAGGGTATGTGGAACCCTTCTAGGTAGTTGTCAACATATAGTGCCCAGTTTGCTTCGATATCGTAACTTCTATGCCTAGATGGGTCATTTTCGAAAGATTCGATTGGAATCCATCCTATCCTATTTTCCATCTCTTCGATACTTTGGTCTAGTCCAGACGGCTCTACTCCTGTGAATACCAATCCCTTCCAAACCAGAGTAGGGAATCTCCTCAGGTCGTCATCTGGTGTTGGGAAGTCCGTTACTCCTCCGAACTCGGGCATCGCCCTGAATTTGCCGTCCAAACCGAAGGTGCGTCCGTGGTATGGGCACTGTAATATCTGGTTGTGGCATTTTCCGTCAGAAACCAGCATCCCTCTGTGAGTGCAAACGTTCGAGATGCATCGAGTTTCTTCACCCGCCGTCATTAGCATTGGCTCCCCTACTAGACTCTCGATGTGATCCAGCGAAATCGCCGTGCATCCTGCAAGCTGACTCTGATGCCCGGCAAGGTGCCATGATTGCCGGAAGGCCTTCTTCAAATCAAGGAACATGTCGTTGTCTGTGTAGTAAGAAGATGGAAGGGTACGAGCCTTCGTGATGTCTGGATCTATGATAGACAAGGGTAGCGCCATTCAATCCGTAACGCATTCCGATGTAGCCATTTCGACGTTGGACATGTGACTAGCGAAGCTGCCGACTCTATCTTTGTTTACTCCTATGTCAGAAATACCCAATCTAGATTTGGAGTAAACGTGGATTACTGCATCCTCACCGTCGCAGAATCCATTGACGACGAAGTCGTCCCGAAATCTGAATAACAAAGTCGTGAAGACCGAATGTGTCTGGTCAGGCCATTCGCCTATGATTTCGGTCCTAGGCTGAGAGTCTATCCAATCTCTGGTCTCAGCCATTACTGTCTCCAGGCTTGAGTTGAATCTGAGTTCGGTAAGCCCACCGCTTCTATACGAATTGGGGCCGATCATGGAGCAATTCAGAGATTTTTCCGGGCACATTTCTGGAAACTCCTCTGGATGGATAGCTTCTCCGGATGCCGCAATCTGAATCGCTATTACTGAGAACAGATAAGCTGCTATTACCCCTATGGCAAAGAAGGAGCGTCTTCTTCCCTGGTTCATGGGTCACCTTCGGCGACTATCACCCTAGTTGCCCTTAGTATCCTGTCGTGCATCCTGTAACCTTCCTCTACGACCTCAATCACATTGCCTGGTTTTTCACCATCGGGGCAGGGGACTATGGCAATTGCTTCCATGCAGGTTGGGTCGAATGAGGACCCAAGGGCTTCTATCTGGGTGATTCCCTCGGCCTCAAGGGATGACCTGAGTCCATCTAGAGTGAGTCTGACGCCCTCGATGACTGATTCTGCACCGTCACCCTCATCTGACGCTTCTACAGCCTTCCCGAGAAGATCCACAGCGTGGATCAACCTCCTGGCGAGTGAGGAACCTCCGTACTTCAGGGCCTCTGACCTGTCTCTTGCCGCCCTTTGGACTGCATTGGCAGTCTCTGCTTTGGAGTACTGGAGTTCCTTTTCCAATTCCTCAACCCTAGCCTTTAGGTCCAATTCTACTCCTTCCGAGTCGCCAGTGACCTCGTCAGGGGCCTCTTCCGTCACGAGCATGGGCCGGAACAGTCCCTCAAGAATCCAATGGTCTCATTCAGTCAGAGTAGAAGTATTCTCCAGATGACTTCTGTTCACGGTCCTTCCTGCTTGAGGGCTTGTTAATCCTAGGCCGGTGTGACTCTACGTCCCTCCGGAAGGTAACGTTAGCATCAGAAAGGAATAGATTCATTCCCTTCCTAAGGGAAAGAGGCCCCACTGCCTTGCCGTTACTCCCACCTTCTCCCTGGAATGCGAGAATCGAGTCGCTTACGATGTCTAAGAAATATGTATCGTGATCAATCACCATGGCTGCTTTCTCGTTGCTCTCCATCGTCCTTCTGATGGCCTTGGCTGCCTCCATTCTTGCATTTGCATCAAGGTGAGCGCTTGGCTCGTCGAACAGGTACAGCTCTGCCTCCTTGCCCAGGCATATTACTATGCTCACAGCCTGAAGCTCCCCCCCTGAGAGCTTCTTTGCTTGTAACTCCAGCATCTTGTCTACTTGTAGGGCTCTAGTGACCTGAGTATGGAACTCCCCAGACCTCCACTTCCCCCCCAATTCGGAATCTAGCCACTCCTGAACGGTTCCATCAAATTCGGCCCTAACGTGTTGTGGCTTGTATGAGACTTTGGCATCCATAGTGCACCATCCCTCATCGGGGTCTATTTCGCCAGCGATTATCTTTACCAGAGTAGTCTTTCCGGTTGCATTTGGTCCAACTACCCCCACCACTTCGGCGGACTTGACCGCTCCTTCGCCTGTCTCAAGCCTGAAATCCCCCAATTTCTTCTCTATTCCACCCCACTTCAGAATCGGGGTTCCTATTTCTTCTCCACGCGTTCGACCCCTTAGGAACTGGATTGGCTTGTCCCTAATCCTGATGTTCTCCTCCGGGAGGAAACCTTCTAGGTAGGCGTTGATGGCTGTTCTGGTTGATCTAGGTGGAGTAAAAATGCCGTACGCGGATCTTTCCCCATAAATCACATGAATAAGGTCGCAAAGAACATCCAGAATCGCCAAATCGTGCTCAACTACCAACACTCTCTTGCCCTTGTCTGCCAATTGCCTGACCACTCCAACCATCCTCATCCTCTCGTAGATATCCAAGTACGATGATGGCTCGTCGAAGAAGTAGATGTCAGCTTCTTTCAGAAGTGTAGCACAGATAGCAACCCTCTGAAGTTCGCCTCCAGAAAGCTCTTCCAGTTCCCTGTCTATAATGTGTGAAATTCCCATCATCTTCGAATATTCGTCAACCTCACCACGGTCATCCACCCTGTTCAGGAGCTCGAGAACGTTTCCTTCGAAGATTTTTGGGAGCTTGTCGATGTACTGGGGCTTTACTGCTATGTTCACCTCCCCTTCAGCTACGAGTCCTAGGTAGTCCCTCAATTCCCCCCGGGGGAATGTCGAGATTACTTCCGCCCATTCTGGGGAGGTATTTGCCCAGTCCCCTAGATTGGGTCGAAATGCTCCAGAAAGAAGGTTAATTGCTGTGGACTTTCCAATTCCATTGGGACCCAGTATACCGACAATCTGCTCCTGACGAGGAGAGGGGAGGCGGAATAGTCTGAATGCGTTCTCCCCAAAGCTGTGTGTAAGGTCAGTGTCTAGCTCCTCTGGGAGATTGATAATCTTCACTGCGCCGTCGGGGCAGTGCTTTGCCCTTGTAAGGCAGACTGGGCAGGCTGTCTCGAGAATCTTGCATTTATTCCCCTCGACCTGAATGCACTCCCTTTCGCACATTGCCGCGTACTTCTGTAGATAAGCGAAAGCATTACTGTTGGGCTTGCAACGTTCCTCAAGAAGAACCGCTACCCTCATGCTACACCCTCCTTACAACTGAATAATACATCTTCCATACGAATCGCCGCCGCGATCGCCTTTTCTATCAGAATCCAAAGAATCTGTACCTCACGTACACGTAGGCTGCGAGGAAAATCTTCTCTGTCTTGCTGAGTTGGATTCTCTCTGTGAAAACATCTCCTTTCTTTTTGGTGATCTTGGACATTATAGACTGGTAGAATGAAGCCATGGCTGCAGGAGAGTACCTCGCAGACTTGTCTAAGTGCGAGAGTAGCTTGAAGGCGCGTTGCCTGTAACCATCAGCTCTCTCGAGGTATTCATTCACGAATGGAGCCCACCCTGGATGATTAAGCAGATCTTTGCCGCTCTTGATGTCGTCTTCTGAAATTCCCCATCTGGCAAGATCCTCAAGAGGTAAGTAAATTCGATCTCTATCGGCGTCCTCTGCTACATCTCTAATGATGTTGATCAGTTGCATGAAGACACCCCAAGACTCAGCATACTCCTTTGCGCGGGGGTCGTCGAATCCGTAAATCTCGATACAGACCAGACCAACTGTGGATGCGACCCTATAGCAGTACGAGTACAATTCTTCGAAGGTTTTGTACCTGTTCTTGTGGAAATCATTTTCCATTCCACTGATCATGTCATCCAATAGCTGGCGTGGAATCCCATGCCTGCTTACGGTGTCCTTCAATGCGATGAAAATCGGGTCTGTAGAGGTCACGTTTCCATATGCAGTCGAGAGTTTCTTCCTGTAATAGAAAAGCTGTGACATCTTGTCATTGTATGTAGAGCGGTCGAGTACTGGCCCTCCGGGGCTAAGTCTCTCTATACTGTCTCTGTAAGCCAAAGACTCTGGGTCATCGGATGACCCGCCGGGAAAGACGTCAACGAAGTCGCCGTCGGCAATGTCGTCAGCCCTCCTGCAGAAAGCATAGTATGCCATTATTGCCTTCCGCTTTTCGTCTGGAAGATATTTGAAAGAATGGTAGAAATTTCCTGCTTCCCTCCTAGTTAGCTCCTCGCAGAATTCGTACGAGGTTTCAATCATGTGCATAGGAATCTCCGGCTCTGTCCAAATTGCTGCATCAATGTGTTTGAAGGGGTCCACAAGTTCTCCTCGGGAACCAATTACTCCCATGAAAAGGGCACCCTCCCTAACTGCCTCCAAGGCAGTAATACTGATTGCACGGGCGGCCTCTTTGGTGATGTCAACAGCAGCCCTGATCAGATCTATGGGCTGATCTTGCTCACCATGAGTTCCCAAGAAAACTGTTTCTTCCGAAGCCCCCTGAGAGGAGTGGTCGACCCGAGATCGCTCCCCCTGAACCATGTCACTCCCGAATCGGGCGACCTTTGGGGCCACTTGAAGGTCTCCCGACTGCGATTGCGAGATGAATCGTATTTTCCTGAATGAAGAAAGGCCGTTTTACTTCTCAATCCTCTAGCAACTTCTTGCTCATTCCCTCGAAAGGAACCGAGAACACTATCTTCCTGACAACTGCTTTGACCTCAGAACGATCGATCTTGATCGTGTTATTAGGATCGAGAACATTTCCATTCCTAAGTTTTGAGACCGTCCTCTTTCCTATGACTATTGGAAGCATGCACGACCCTCTAAGGCGAAACTGCCCGTGAGGGAGCAGTCCGATATACTGTACTGCTGCTTCCAAGTGAGATTCAGTGATGTCCAGATACTTGTCGTAAAGTGGTTTGAATTGTCCCATGTTTCTGGGATCTAGGAGATCATCGGGGGTTAGTCCATGTTCAACGAGTGAGATCATTGGGATGTAGCATCTACCCAGGGATAGATCGGAAGGGATATCGCGTAGAATGTTAATCATCTGTAGGGCCTTTCCGAACCTCACCCCTCTGTCGAACAATTCATCCTCAGTCTCAGGATTCGCCTTAAATTGGTGGTCCAGAGACATCCGGGTCCAGAACTCCCCGACGCTGCCAGCCACCCTAAACGTATAGTCGTCAAGCTCTAAGTCGTCATCTAAAGAGGAAATTGTGTCTGATGGCGAAGAGAATCTCTCGAGATCCATGATTTGACCACTAATTATTATCCCAAGACAATGTCGAATGCTTTCCTGGTCGGAATCTGAAAATTGTCCAATACGGGAAGTTACTTCTTCGATGCTTTCGAGTAGTCTGCGCTCCGAAGGATTGGTCTGTAACTTGGCCAATTCAGTTAAATCGGGAGCTCGGTCAGAGGTTTTCTGCGAGTATCTGTCGTAAGCTTCCAAGGATGCCAAACGCTTCTGGGGATCCCCGGCCTCTGAGTCGGCGATTGTATCAGATGTTCTGGCTAGTAGGTAAAGGAGGCTAACTTGTTGACGGATAGGTTTTGGAAGTTCCTTGAGAGAAAGGTAGAACGATCTAGACGTCCCCTCTAGAATTGAGTCGAGCTCCGAGTCGAAAATTGTCGGCATCCAGCGCCACCCACTTCTCGCTAAATGGCACTAGTCCTAAGTCTCTCGCAGCCCGGCTTCAATCAGAACCCGTAGCAGGACCTCTCCAATCTTAGAAGGATCTCTTGCGATGTGGATTCCTGCATCCTCGAATGCTGCGAACTTCTCCTCGGCTGTACCCTTGCCTCCAGAGATGATGGCTCCCGCGTGCCCCATCCTCTTTCCGGGAGGAGCTGTTGCTCCGGCCACGAATCCGACAATAGGCTTGCTGAAGTTGTCTGCGACCCATCTCGCAGCATCTTCTTCCGCAGTACCACCAATCTCACCGATTATCACCACAGCCTCTGTCTCTGGGTCCTCCTCAAAGGCGGCAAGACAGTCGATGAATCCGGTTCCGCTGACAGGGTCTCCTCCGATTCCGATACATGTGGTCTGACCCTCGCCTACACTCATCGTCTGAGCTACAGCCTCGTACGTGAGCGTACCAGACTTC
>CAYFID010000021.1:0-20219 GCA_964343205.1 uncultured Candidatus Poseidoniales archaeon
GTTCGAGACAAGCGGGCACCTTCCGCACTACTCTGATGGAATGTACCCGCCGATGAAGATGGATGACGGGGAGTACTACCTCAAGGCAATGAACTGCCCTATGCACCACTTGGTTTTCACCAACAGCAAGCGCTCATACAGGGAGCTTCCTATCCGAATTGCCGAGTACGGCACAGTCTACCGCAACGAGCTTTCTGGAACTCTAGCCGGTCTCCTCAGGGTAAGGATGCTATCGATGAATGACGCGCACATTTACTGCACGCTTGACCAGGTGGCGAGTGAGGTGGAGGGCAACATCAGAATGGCACAGGACTACTACTCCACCTTCGGTTTCGAGGACTACGACTTCCGTCTTTCCCTCTGGGATCCGGAGAACAAGGACAAGTACATCGACCAGCCCGAAAACTGGGAGGCAACTCAGGACCACCTGCGTCAAATAATGGACGATCTGGGAGTTGAGTACACCGAGGCGATTGGGGAGGCCGCATTCTATGGTCCAAAGATAGACATTCAGTTCAGAACCGCTCTTGGCAGGGAGGAGTCCATGGCGACAATCCAGCTTGACTTCGCTGCCAAGGAAAGGTTCGGGCTATCCTACATGGACGAGACGGGTGCCGAGAACGGAGAGGTTTTCGTCATTCATAGAGCCCCTCTGTCTACGCACGAGAGATTCGTTGCATTCCTTCTAGAGCAGTGGGCAGGTAACCTGCCGACATGGCTTTCACCGGTCCAAGTACAGATCATCACGATCTCTGAGAAACACAAGACCTACGCAGAAAAGGTTCGCGAGTCGTTGGAGATTGCTGGAGTTAGGGTGAGTGTAGACGACTCAGACAACACCATTGGGAAGAAAATCAGGACTCATCGAAAGATTCGCCCTTCATACATGGTCATCCTAGGGGATGAAGAGGTGAAAGATGGGACCGTTTCCATCAGAGGCAGAAGCGGGAATCAGAAGAAAGGGGTTGATCTTAAGGTGTTCGTGTCGGATATATTTGCCGAAATTTCGAACAGAAGCAAGGACCTAACCCTAATCTAGTGAAGTATCAATACTGGGCCCCACCTAGGCCGGTCCCACATGGTCCCGGAGGATGGAGCTGAGTCACGGGATAACTCCGAGGCGATGCTAGCCACAGCTCGATCCGTTGTTCGGACTTGCCTCCAAATCAGGAGAGAGGAGGACGTCCTGATCATTACAGATCCAGAGACGTCGGATATTGGCCAGGCACTCTACGAAGAGGCTGCTAGGGTCACTGACAGGATACTACTGGTGATGATGCCCCCAACTATGAAGCCAGGTAAGGAGCCACCATTGCCTGTTGCCGACATCATGCGAAAGAACAGGGTGATCATCATCGCTACCAAGGACTCGCTTACTCACACCCGGGCCAGGCAACAGGCAACCAAGGAAGGAGCTAGAATTGTGTCCATGCCCGGGATTAGCACAAGGATTTTCGAGTCAGGGGGTATGACTGCTGACTACAACGCTTTACAACGTGAAATTAGCGGTATGAGTTCTGTGTTTAGAAGGAGGAGGAGGGTTCGAGTGAGCTCTCCCTCGGGGACAGATGTAGAGTTCATGACCGGAGGGAGGTGGGTTCTGGAGGATAATGGAATTTGCAACAGGCCCCAGCAGGTCTCAAACCTTCCAGCAGGAAAGGTGTTCGTCCTCCCCCAAGAAGGCACAATGAAAGGCACTATAGTGATCGATGGCTCCTGGGAAGGGGAGTTGCTCGGCGAACCGATTTCCTTCCAGGTGGAGGACGGAATGGTGGTTGATGTAACAGGTGGAGAGGCTGCTGAAGAAATCAAATCCATCTACAATCTGGCAAAAGATGGGGTTAGGGGCTCTAAGAGAGATCTGGTATGGACGGTTGCGGAGTTTGGCTTTGGCATGAATCCCAAGGCGACATACCTAGTAGGAAGCAAAATTGAGGATCTTGTGGTGAGGGGGTCCGCATACTTCGGGTTCGGCGACAATACGCACCTCGGTGGGTCTGCGCGAGTGGGCATCCACCTTAGGGGCGTAATCAGTAGTCCAGAGGTGACCCTAGAGGAGGTCACGATAATGTCAGAAGGTAAGTTATCTGTCCGGTAGGTGGGAAGATGAGAGCAGTCCTTTGGTGCAACGGTTCGATTCCATCTAGAAGTATCACCGAATCTGTAATCTCTGAAGAGTCGGCGTTGTTCGGGGTGGATGGTGGTGCTGAGAAGGCCTCCGATAGTGGATTTCGGGTCACCGAGGCAATGGGCGACCTAGACTCGATAGATATTCAGGCCTGGAGAGGAGGAGTCCAAGAGCTTCCAGACCAATCTAGCAGCGATCTAGCAAAATCCATCGGTCTTCTGATCGAGAGAGGTTTTCTCGAGATAGATGTGATAGGGGTGGATGGAGGTACTCCGGACCACCTACTGGGAAACTGGGCAGCTCTATGCGAGTCCCCGCATGGGGCTTGCATCAGACTTCATCACGAGGGGCATGTAACCAGGAGGCTGCATCCAGAGGAGGGAGAGGTAGAGATTCAGATCGATGAGGGTGTGAAATTCTCAGTTTTCGCCCTGGAGACGGGCAAGGTTTGGATCAATGGTGCTAGGTGGGAGTTGTCTGGAGAGGAGTTAGCTTTCTCGACCCTTGGCCTACACAACGAAGGGGTTGGTGGGTTGGTTTCGATTAGGTCTGAGGGAGTATTGGCGATTGTCACTCCCCGGTGACTACTCCTCTTCAGTGACCTTTTTTGCCAGCATTAGTGCGATTGGCCGAGTCCTCTCGTCCTCCTCAAGGGCTATCCGAGCGATGATCATGATAGGAACCCCGATAATTGCACCAGATATGCCCCAAACCGAAGCAGAGACCATGACTGTCAGGAGTAGGACTAGGGGCGATATTCCCAGTCTCTGGCCGGATAGGTTTGGTTCGATAATCGATCCGAAGAGCTGTTGGTTTCCTATCATGGCTACCCCCAAGAGAAGCGCTTGAAGTGGGTCTAGGACTATCAGGGCGATGATCAGTGGGGGTATGGTCGCAAGAAGTGCTCCGAGAACGGGGATGAAGTCAAGGAGGAAGCAAAGAGTCCCGAATAGGAACCATCCCGGAATATCCATGATCCATAGTAGCATTGCCAGGACTATCGCTTGACCTGCACTGCATGTGGCCTTGGAAATTACGTACGTAGAAATTGACTCAGAGGAGTTTGAGACTATTGTCTCCAGCCTTTCGAACGAGTCAGGGAAGGCTGCCTTGAACCTGCCTGGAAGGCTCTTCTCCTCTAGGATTAGAAAAATCACGAAAAGAGCTACTGTAACCATGGTAGTCATGAAGGATGCTACATCAGCAAGAATCTCGGTTACGAATTTCTGGATGGTCTCTGGATCGAGCAGGTTCTCTATGGTTTCCTGGCTCGTTATCACGTCCTCGAAGCCATACAGATTGGTCTCCGAGAGGTTGTTCCACTTCTCGTCGAATTTTACTCTGAGGCCGTCTTCCGCATTTACTTCGTTGATGAAGTCGTCAATGTTGTTGTAGAGGAGAATTGAGACCGCATATGCAACCAGAGACCCGAAAAGAAGGATGATGGCGTAAGCAATCATGGGCAATTTTGCAACGAATTCGTACCTCTCGATTAGGTACTGTTCAGGAGCCCGAATCAGGAAATAGATCAGTATGGCGATAGCCAAAGGCATCAGTATTGGCTTCAGATTTACTAAGACAAGATAGCCCACCAGTGTGATTATGCTAAAGTTTGCAACAAGAGAGCTCTTGGACCTCCTGGGGGATTCAACAGCGTGCGACATCAACTACCCGAAGTAGGCTGAGCAATCAAGAGTTTCCCCGTAACTTTGAGCTAGAGATAGCACGATTGTAAACTTCCAGGAAGTCATTTGCGTTGTCTTGGAGATTGAACTGGTCCATCACCCTTCGTCTTCCCTCGGATCCCTTTTCCAGCAAATCAGAAGTGGAAGAGGACTCTGCTAGGATTGCCTTGGATAGTGATGAAGCTGAACCCATCTCAAAGAGCGCTCCTACGCCCTGGTCCACCATCTCAGGAAGGGGGCCGTGGTCAACTGTAACTACGGGGGTTCCACTTGCCATGGCCTCCAGAGGGATTAGACCCTGTCCCTCATAGTAACTGGGATACACAACAAGATCAGCAGTCCTATACATCTCAGCAATTTTCTCGAAAGCCATCCCAGATTCTATCGAAACGTTTCCTCCGATTCCTAGATTAGACGCCAAACGAGTAAGCTTCCTCTTGAGATGCCCCCTTCCTATGATTACCAAGTGGGCGTTTGTAGATTCAAGGACCATTGAGAATGATTTCAGAAGCATCCCGTGGCCCTTCCTTGCCGCGAGCCTGCCGACTGCTAGGACCAGAAGGGTGTCGTCAGAAATTGAGTACTTCTTTCGTATCTCGCTGTTCCTATGAGCCTCATCCTCGCTGTCTCTGTGTAGAGGTACGAACATCTGCGTGTCAACCCCCCAGTGGATGACCTGACAATCCCAGTCAGCCGGGGCATCGTACCTGGATTCCAAGTCCCCCATAGTTGCCCTGGAATTTGGTACTATGACGGCAGATTTCCTGATTGCCGATTTCTCAAAGCGGGAGTACCTCTCAGCTAGGAACCTGATCGCGATGTCGTTCGGATTGGCCCAAACCGCAGGTTCATCGAATCTGGCAGCTAGCATCAGGCCGTCTCTCTCGCCCAACCAGGTCCCGTGCATAGACGATACTACTGGAGCAACCTGACTCTGGCACAAGTCAAACTGGTTGTCGTCCCAGGAAACCATCGGGCAGTGAAGGTGAACGACATCTACCTTTTCTTCTTCGTGAGCTTTCAGCAATGCCCTCATTGCATGCCTGCCATAGGATCTCGTGAATGCCATAGGGATCTTCAACCATGGGACTTGGATGATTCTGACTCCATCCACCGTTGGAGCTTGCCCCCTTGATTTTCTAGTGATCACGGAAACCCTGTGCCCCATCTCTGCGAGTTGGGATGACAGGTGGTATACCGTAGACCCCATCCCCCCCCACCTAGGGGGGTACTCTCCTGAGATCATCGCGATGTGCATGAGTTCCCCCAGAAACCGGTCCCGGGTTGCGTTATTGAAGAGAACGGGCAATAATTAGAGGTTACAATGGTTCAAAAATACGGCCTCCTTGGGAAAATTCCCATGGAAGATTCTCTGCCCGTGCACGTTACAGTGGTAATTCCGACCAGAAACGAGGAGGAGGCTATCATTGACACCATCAGAAGCGTCCCTAGCGAAGGGTGGTGCGACAAACTAGACTTCCTAATTGTCGATGGAAACTCAACCGACAGAACGAGGGAGTTGGCCGAGCAAGAGGGAGCTAGTGTCTACCTCGAGCCAAGAAAGGGATATGGAAGAGCCTACAGAACTGGTTTCGCAATGGCCCCTGGGGACATCATTGTCACCATGGATGCAGACTGCACTTACCCGGGAGAGGAAGTTCCTGGACTAGTCAGGAAACTGGTAGAAGAGGATCTGGAGTTCATCACTTGCGATCGTCTAAGGAGGGCTGAAGAAGGCTCGATGTCCGGACTTCACGGATTTGGGAATTGGGCGCTATCATTCACTGCTAGGATGCTCTTCTGGTATGGAGTACACGACTCCCAGTCCGGGATGTGGGTCTTCAGAAAGAGTATCTTGGACGATTCAAAAATGCGTCCGACGAATGACGGAATGCCACTCTCAGAGGAGATGAAGATCAACGCCAGGAGATGTCTGGGCAGGAAGAAGGCCATTGAGGTGTCCGTCCCTTACAGGGCAAGAGTTGGGCAGGCCGAGATCAACACGTGGGGGGATGGTTGGAAGAACTTCAAGTTCCTCTTCGCCAAGAGGTTAGGCGTCAATAGGGAATCTACTCCATGGGGTCCTGAGGACTAGATTCCGATTCGAACTCCTCGTCCATCTCCCTGGGATCGAATGAAGACCACGATTCGATGACCTCCATGTCCTTTGCCATCTCAGAGTTGACCCTCCTCATGTATGCCAATCCAGCAATCGATAGTCCGGCCATTGCCGTCAAGAGTATCGGTATTGCCAGATATGCTACCCACTCCTCCAGACCCTCATTTTCGGGTTCTACGATTGGAACTGTGTGTACCTGTCCCGGGCTCACCAAGTCTCCGTCTATTGCCCAGACCTCGACCCGAGCCCAAGACCCACCAGATACCACCCAAGCGAACCTGGATGTCCAGATTCCATCTCCTTCCGCTACATCCCCGTTTGTGCCGTCATCTCGGAAGTACATGGCCTCGGATACCCCTCCAGAGGTTAGTTCCCCACGGACTGTGTTTGTGGTTCCGTCTGGGTCATCTAGCCTGATAGTAGTGACAACCTCTGTTGGAACCCCCTCTTCCACCCTGAGTACAGAAACCGTCAGATCATACAGCTGAGGCGCGCTTGATCCTATTGTCAAGTTGACCGAGGAAGTCGAGGTGGCTCCCCTCGAGTCCTTGACTAAGAGGTCGATCCTGACGGGTCCGGGCTGGAATGAGATGTTGAGGGTCTGCCTATCACTGACTACCTGCCCATCAATGCTCCATTCGAAAAGTACGATGTCGTTGTCGTAGTCGAACGACTCGGACGCGGAAAGTCGAGCGATCTCACCGGGGGGAAGGTACTGCCCGTCATCCATGCCCGAAATTATCGCCACCGGACCTGTTTCCAGGACTGTGATTGTCTGATTGTGAGTCCTGATCATCCCATTCTCGTCGGTGAGTTCGAAAGTGAGAGTATGTGTACCGGCCAAGAGATAGTCATTGTACCAGTAATCAGTGGACTTGTCCTGAAGAATCGGTCCCGTCACGTTAGAGCTAACTGAAACTGTGAATTCATCTCCGTCGTAGTCTCTAGATTCCCTGAAGTCGAAGAGAACAGGCAGATTGGAGTATACTTGAACGTCGGGAATCGGAGAGTCCAGCACGAGAACGGGAGCCGACTCGGATACTGAAAGTTCGATTTGATCGGAAACCGGTCCGCTTCCATCGTCCAGAGTGAGTGTAATCGCGTGATCTCCAGCTGGAAGCCTGGTGCTCAACTTCCAACTGCCCCCGAGTGGGCTCTCCATCTGGTCGGACTCCCAGAGGACTCCGACGAGGTCTTTGCTTGATCCGGCTCCCGGATCGCACAACAGCCCGCTTCCGTTTTCAGGGAGATCAGAACAAGATAGATCCCAGTCCCCTGACCCCGTCGAGTCTAGTTGTACAAGCTGTGAAGAGTCGATGTGGGAGCCCGATAGAGGTCCAGAGATCCTAGCAAATGGCTGAGAGTTGGAAACTATTACCGTCTCAGACACCGTTTTCCACTGGCTAGCGTGCTCAGCCCTTGTGTCACTGGACTTCATCGTGATCGTATGACTGCCCTTGCTTAGTGTTCCGACCCACTCAACTGAGTCCGATGGAGCCGAGCCGGCTGCCAGAAGCCCGTCAATGTCACTGTGGAACTCGAACTTGACGTCGTCACCCTCGGGGTCCTCGGTGTCGGACCCATCTAGGCGAACCCAATCGGCAGATGTCTCCCCGTTCCTCGTTATCTCCATCTCGGGATCCGGGATCTCGTTATACAGCTCCACGCTGAAAGTCCAGGAGACCGATGGGTTGACCCCATCGAATGCTATGACTGAAACGGTGAAATCATCCTCAGGAGCCCCTGTGAACGACCTAACTATCTGCTGGGGGCAATTTGGGTTCTCTGGATCCGGATCTACCACCTCGAAAGAGGCTTCGGCCCAGCACCACAGGTTTCCGCCCTCCGGGTCATAAGTTCCTTCTAGGTGTATAGTGACGTTCGCCGTTTTGCCCAGGTAGAGTATCCCCCAGGAGGAGATTGAAGGCGTGGTCCCCACGCTGAGCACGGGTGGAAGATTGACCAGCTCTATCCCCCTGGTCTCGTTTGCGCAATTTCCTTCGGAATCACATATCTCCAGTGTTATCAGATGGTTTCCGTCGGACAAACAGTCTGATCCGTTCTGATTGGCTAGGAAGGAGGAGGAGTTCCCGCTTGCGGGCTGGGGGCACGCGGAAATTAGATCCCCGTCTATGCTGCTGGTCCAGTTGTAAGTCAGATCGTCGAAGTCTAGGTCCCAGCTTTCGCTGGCATCGAAGTGGATAACGCTCCCGCTGGAGAATTCCTCCTCGTCTAGGGGAGTAGCCCACTGGAGGAACGGCGGCTGGTTGCTTAGCTCAATCCTGCAGTACACCCTCTTGTCATCGTCTACTAGGATTGAGGCGGAGTCATTGTGGACCCCGTCGTAGTCACAGCCGACGTAGGCTAAGTTAGTCTGCGACCAGCCCTGAATTGGGGTCCATCTTTTTCCCACGAACGGACCGTAATCGTATAGCCCCCCGTAAGGCTGCGTTGCGAAAACCTCGTCTTCGAACTGGTCGAATGAAATGTTTACCGAGGCGAACGGAATGTTTAGCAGATTCTGGTTTATCGTGTGTACGTCTATGTTCCACATTACGTCTAGGATGTTGTCATCCTGTGAGTTCTGAGGTGTGAGTATGGAATCCGAAGAGATCCACCTCAAGTGGGAGCTGGAGTTAAGCATGAAGGAGTTCGAGGCACCTGCTCCCTGAACGAGGGAGGAATCGGTGAAGTTTACCATGCTCTGGTCTAGGGATGGCATGGAGTCATCGCACATCAGCGATACTCCGTGTGCAACCAACTCAGTGTGGGAGATTAGATCGAGGCAATGGGAGTCGCTGTCCCAAATCACGCTGTTAGAAAGGTAGGATGTAGTGGCACCCTTTGCTCTCCAGAACATCCCACCTCCATCGCCGCTGACGTCAAGACCTCGGATTTCCGCATCTACGTTGTCCAGTATTACCGAGAAGTTCGAGGATTGAGAGTTGACGGACATGTCGTCAATAATCACCGTTCCTGCAAAGAGGCTGCCGCTGTTGTCTATCCCAATTGCAGGCTCGCTGAGGGATCCCTGGACGCTGGTGGAAATCAATTGCAGGTCAATGCTGTCAATGACGACAATGCCACGCTGGTCACCGATTGAAGTACAACTGTGGCAAGTGACGTTCTTCCCCCCGCTCATTACGTAGTTCGAGTCGCGGAAGTAAATCCCTGCACCTTCAGATGAGCCGATGCCGTTCCCGGAGGTGTGCACGAAGGACAGCTCTACGTTCCCGGAGTCGATCACGGATACCCCATGCCCTGCGTTCCCCTCGCTGACTATGTGGTCCACCCTTGGATGGAACTCCGAAAAAGAGACGCCGTTGGCTGCGTTGTCTCTGATTGTCCAATTGCTCCCTATGGCCCCGCCCTTCCCCATTACCACTCCGGAGCCAGTTGAGTTCTCGACTACCAGGTCCGATACCTCTGCGGGACCCTTGCTAGACCAGCTAGCGCTCCTGAACAGCAATCCTGCACCCTGGTGAGGCTGGGTTGGGGAATCGGGTCCGTTGTTCCTGATCGTGATGCCTGACAGGGAGGTAGATGAGTCGGTGGTGAACGCCCTGAATCCTACTATGGCGTTGTCCTCGATCAGAGCGTTGGTTACCTTTACCCCAGAAGTGTTCACGTCGAAGGCCGCACCGATCCCCAGGCCAGGGGTCTTTGCCCCCGGTCCGCCAGTTCCCCTCACCTCAAGTCCCTCGAACACTGCATTCGTCTGCAGATCGGAGTAGTTTGTGTGGTCGTACCTCTCAACCAGAACCCCCCTGTACTGGCTGTCCTCTACCCCGGTGTTGTGGAAAGTGGGGCGGGTTGTTGAGTCCTGCGAAATGTGCCTTACTATGATGCCGTTATCAGACCTGGTAGCGTTGGAATCGGTGAATAACGGGATGGAGTCCTCGATCCAGAAGGCGCAGCTGGCAGCAAGGGTGGCCCCCGTTACGTTGTAGACGGAAATGTCAGTCCAGAGCCCTCCTGAGTTGAACCACAAGTTGACCCCCCTGGTGACTAGGTTGCCAATTTGGGCCCCCTCCACTATGGGGGAGGAATAGTCTCCGGCCGAGATGCCGATGCCGTACCTCCAAGTCTCCAATGAGCCGTGGACGTCCTGCCCCCCTCCGTCGATCACCAGGTCCCTGATCGTGGGGGAAGCACCGCTGAAAATGTCGATTGCCACCATATCGGAGTTTAGAACTGTCAGGTTGTTTATGGCTGGGTTGCTGGAGTATATCGTTATCCCGTACTCCGAATCAACGATAGTGACGTTTTCCAGTGTCGACCCTAGGTTGTTGGAGCTAGAGTTGAACTGGATCCCGTGGTGGTCCCCTGAAATTGAGCCTATGGTGACTGGGGACCCAGCCGTTCCCTCGACAGTTAGCCTCCCATCAACACCCAGCCTCTCGCCGTCCCCTAGTAGCACGGTAGACCCAGCCTGGATCACCAGAACCTGGTTGGACTCCACCAGGTACCCGTCTGGAAGGCTGACTGTGCCCGACCAGACCGTGGTAGACCTAGAGAGGCCTGCTGACGTGCCTGCCAGCATGGGGGACAACAGGAACATCAGGACCAACGTCGCTGCCGTAACCCTCCTGCTAGAGTCTGGTCGCATGGGCCATGCCGCCCGCATTCCACGTTAATCTATTCCGGGAGTTGAGCGAGGCCAAACTAGCCCACAGTAGGAGTGATAAGCGGCCAGTCGGCGCGTTGGCGCGATGGCACTGGCTTGGATTCTGATATCATGCGAGCCAGGGCGCGAGAGGGACGTGTACAGGCACCTACTTGGAATGGGCTCTGTGTCCGAGGTGTCCGTCGTATACGGTGAGCTGGACTTGGTAGCCAGAATAGACTTCGAGAGCGAGCTCGAGATGTCCAAGACCCTGATCGGGGAGATGAGGCATGTCGAGGGGATCAAGAAGACCGAGACCCTGATTGCGGTGGAGGTGTGACTTTGGCTGTGGGATTCGTACTGATAACCACCGAGCCTGGAGAGGAGGTCAGCGTCAGGGAGAAGGTCTCCGAGATCGACTGCGTCAAGGGCATCTGGGTCGTCTTCGGGAACTTCGACTGCTTCGTCAAGGTCGAGGCCGACGACGAGGCGGAGCTAACCGAGGCCATCGTCCAGGGAATCAGGTCCGTGCCCGGAATCGTCGACACCAGGACCCTGATTGGGGCGGAGATCTAGAGCTCCTTGCTTAGCTTGCCGATCAGCTCCTTCGATGCCTGTGTGCACTCAGCAGTTCGTAGGCGTTGTATTGCCTCCTTCCAGCTGGACAGCCTATCGTCCCTCTCAAGCACACCCCTCCAGTACCACCAGTGGGAAGCGGCCCTCCTGTGGGATGCGAGGTCGTCCCTGAGGGATCCTGGGTCGAACGACGAGTGGCGCTCTATGAGCCAATCCGGCGGTTCTGTACATGACTCCAGGGAGAGGTGGATGGTTCTCAGGGCGTCCATGGGATCGTCCGAAGAGTCGATATGGGATCTTGCCGATTCCAGGGCTTCCAGGAATGCATCTCCCTCTGAGCCAGCCGATAGCCTGGCCCTCAAGTCTAGTGAGTAGAGTCTCGGGTCGTCTGGCCCCATCCTGTCTTCGAGTGAGGCTCTCGTCCTCGAGGCTGCTTCGAGGTCACCGAGCTCCAGAGCAAGGGAGTGGCGGAGAAGATCCAGTGCTAGCGAGCCCAGAGCACGGTCATCGGCTTCCAATTGGGAGAGGTCCACAGAATCGGTCCCTGCCATCAGCTCCTCGGCCAGTTTCTCGCTGATGTTTCCGGGAAGCCTGTCGTCGTACCTCCTGACTAGGGAGGAAATCTGGGCTCTTGCTCTTTGTCCGGGCTCTAGGTCCGAAACGGCAGAGGACTCTAGGGCCTCTGCTAGCTTCCAATCGCCCTTTACCCTAGCCAGCCTAGCTGACCTAAGGTCCCGACTGGGGCCCTCGCTAAGAGATTCGATGTGAGAGGAAGCGATTTCGGCCTCCCCCCTCTCAAGGGCGATGTCGGCGGCCATCTCGACGAGTGCCTCTTCGGGCATCATGGAGATCGCCTGCTCCAGAACCACAGCAGCCGCCGAGGTGTCCTCGCTCGCAATCTCCGGTACGTATTCCGTCAGCCATCCAGAGTCCTCGGTTCCTGATTCCAATCTGTGATGCGCCTCCATCCTCCTGGCCCTAGTGCCCTCCCTCGAAGACCAGGCCTCCACCATCTTGGAGTGCAGTTCCGAGGCCCTTTCATCTGGGATCGAGGCCCTCCTTACGTTTCTGACCAGGTGATGTGGCTCTACTTCCAGACCCGACCACCTGAGTATAGCGGAATCGTCCAACTCCTCGACCCCACTAGGATCTAGGATCTCCTCTATCCGGAGGGCCAGTGGGGAGATCGAGAGCTCGTCAAGTGACGAAGTGCCATCTTCGCTGAGTCGCCTGATCACTGTAGACTCCACGTACTCCTGAACTGCACCTGCCCCGGGTAGGTCGTCTTCGGGGGACCACAGCTTGATTCCCAGTGGGTGACCGTCCATCGCTCTGCAGACATCCATTGCTTCCTCCTCGTCCATCTCAGCGGGCAGGAGACCCCGAGCCAGAGACGGTTCCAATCCCTCCAGCCTTACGGAGTCGAACCCCGAGAGCCCCGAGAAGGGGTTGGGTGCCCTCGTGACAGCTAGTACGGATGCCGACGTCTCAGAGCAATCCTCGATAAGCCGCTGGATGGCCGCGACGTGCCTGGAGCTTACCTGCTGCGCCTCGTCCAGGACGAGAAGGGTTCTCTTCGAGTCTACCTTTGCCGCTATGGCCTCGCTGGAGGCGGGAGCCCTGTCCCCGATCCACATCCCGGCTACCGCTGAGGCGTCGGAGTCCGTGTTGCAAGTGGCCCACCTGACCTGCCATCCCCCCTTCAGCATCGAATGGCTAACTGCACAGGCCACGCTCGTCTTCCCGATTCCCGGCAATCCCTCGAGAAGGAGGTTTGTCCCATCGGAGAGTCCAGCTGAGACCCTCTCAACGATCCCATCCCTTCCTTGGATGGACATGGGGTCGGGAATCGGGCCCACCGATCTGCCTCTTTGGGGCCTGACACCCTCAGACTCAGACGCCTCCCTTCCCTTCTGGGTTACGTGGAACACCTTCCTCCTCCGTGATGCTCCGATCACATGTGCAGTCCTGGACGAGACGAGGCCCTCGTCCTGCAGTGACTTTAGTGGGACGTTGAGAGCGGATCTAACTACTCCCAGATGCTCAGCGAGGCCAACAAGAGACAGCCCACGAGGCACGTCCCACGAATCCTCCAGGTCCCTTGCGAAACCCGAAAGGTAGGCGAGGATGTCGAGCTGGCGCTGGCTGATCACGGTACGTCGGCTTGCAAAGTGTAAATCAAACCCGGCGCCCACCGCTTCAACGAACCATGGCCATAGATCACAGCAAGTTGGACCTCCCGGCGAAGCCAGGGGTGTACATTTTCCGGAGGGGAGACGACCGGGTAACGTACGTTGGCAAGGCCACCGACCTAAGGTCCAGAGTCAGGTCGTACTTCTCCAAGAGTCCGGACAGGGACATGATCCCGCGACTTCTGGGCGAGTCCGAGCGGTTGGACTTCATCGTCACCCAGACGCCCTCTGAGGCTCTGGTCCTCGAGAGGCAGCTGATCAGGGCACACCAGCCCAGGTACAACTCCATGCTCAAGGACGGGAAGTCGTTCCCGTTCATCGCGCTAACGTCCCACGACAAGCCCCGGATCCTCTACACCCGGCACCCCCCGGAGGGAGCGAAGATCTGGGGGCCGTTCCCGGACGCAGGATCCGCAAAGCTGGTGGTAAAGCTGGTGCGGCGGTACTTCGGCATCCGAGACAAAGGCGACAAGGTACCGTTCGGGTACATCGAGCCGGAGGGGGAGGATGACTACGCCGAGAGGGTCAGTGCGGTGGAGAGCGTTCTGGACGGGGATGCTGGGGTCCTGATCAAGAGGCTGCAGGGGCAGATGGACCGGGCCTCTGGAGAGCTGCACTACGAGGGGGCCGCCAGGATCAGGGACATGATCGGGTCGGTCCAGAGCGCGATATCCGAGAACATAGTCTCGAGCCGTTTCTACCAGGACTGCGACGCTGTCGGATTCGCGTCACAGGGGGACAGCGGGTGCATCGTCATACTCCACGCGAAGGACGGGATAATACAGGGCAACGTGGACTACCCCCTGGTCCACAGAGGGGACGTTTCGGACTCGGTCTCCCTCGTGCTCTCGGAGCACTACGCGAAGAGGCGCCCGCCCCGGACGCTCCTGGTCCCATCCCCCCTGGGCGAGTCGATGACCGACTGGCTGTCCGAGAGGCGCTCTGGCTCCGTGAGGGTGAGGGTCCCCCTGCGGGGCGAGCTTGCTAAGCTGAGGGCGATGGCCGACAGGAACGCCGAGATCCAGGTGATCAGGAGCTCCAGGTCGCGCTCGGGGGACCTGGAGAAGGCCGCAGCGGACGACGGGGCGAGGCTGCTGGGGCTAGACTCACTAGACCACATCGTATGCTTCGACATGTCCCAGAGCCTGGGAAAGGAGAGGGTGGGGGCATCGGTGGTCATGAGGAAGGGCAGGCCCGCCAAGGAGGAGTACAGGACCTACAGGGTTAGGTCGGACGCCCCCGATGACCTCAGAATGATGTCCGAGGTAGTGGGCCGATGGGCGAAGAGGCAGGATGAGTGGCCTGACCTGGTGCTCCTTGACGGCGGTCAGACTCACCTCTCCACCATACAGAGGAGCCTGGGGGGGCTTGGCCTCGCCGGGCTGTTCCCGATAGCCGCGCTCGCTAAGAGGGAGGAGACACTGTACATGAGCGGGTCCGAGCCTCTGGTCCTGGACAGGAGGGGCCGCGTCCTCGTCCACGCACGGGACGAGGCCCACAGGTTCTCCAACAGCTACCACAAGAAGCGCCGTGGCAAGGGCGCCCTAGCGGACCCTCTGGAGGAGGTCGAGGGGCTCGGAGCCAAGAAGATCCAGGCCCTTCTGAGGCACTTCGGGGGCAGGAAGGGAATGGAGCACGCAAGCGTGAGGGACCTGCGGGAGGTCCCCGGGATAGGCAAGGAGATGGCTGAGAGGATCCGGGCCCACCTCCAGGGGTGAGGCATGGCTAGGTCGGACCCGCACGAACTCCTGGAGAGCGCACTAAGGGACTGGGTCGGCGGCCCCCTCCCGGAGGACCCGCCAAGCAGGTGGGAGCGGTTCGCCGACGTCGCGATCCTGCCGCCTGGCTCGTTCGCCGACCGGGCATGGGGACCGGGGGATGGGCTCTGGGAGGCAGTAGCAGGAGCGCTCGGGGCCGATCGCCTGGCCAGGATGGGCGAGGTCAGCGGGGAGCTCCGCGAGAGCGGCGTGGAGATGCTGCTAGGGGACGACGACTGGGCGGTGCGCAGGGAGAGCGGGGTCCAGTACGGGTACCGCATGACCCGCTGCATGTTCTCGTCGGGCAACGTGAACGAGAGGAGGAGGATGGGGGAGGTCCCAGCGGACGGCGAGGTCGTCGTAGACCTGTACGCGGGAATAGGCTACTACACGCTGCCGATCCTCGTCCACAGCGGTGCCTCGCTGGTGCACGCCTGCGAGTGGAACCCCGAGGCTGCAATGGCCCTTGGGTGGGGGCTAGAGGCGAACGCCGTAGAGGAGAGGTGCGTGGTCCACTTCGGGGACAACAGGGTCACTACCCGGTCCCTGGAGGGCGTCGCGGACAGGGTAGTAATGGGCCTGCTCCCGAGCTCCGAGGGCGGCTACGAGCCTGCGATCAGGGTCCTGAAGCCTGAGGGCGGGACCCTGCACCTGCACGGGCTCGCGCCATCGAAGGGCCACGGGAAGTGGTCCGGCGAGGTGGAGGGCGCGATCTCCGAGATCTGGCCGGGTTCGGATATCGATAGCAGCCTGACCAGGGTGAAGTCGTACGCGCCCCACTGGGACCACGTGGTGCTAGACGTCGAGTTGGCGTAGGCTCAAACGCGGCCACGCGAGCGGGAATTCATGCGCGACTGGCTCCTCGACGCAGCTTCGTCCTACAACCGGGACTCCTACGACCAGAGGGACAGGTACTCCACGCACCTGCTGATACCCGTCGAGACCCTGAGGACGGTGATCAAGTGGAGCATGGAGTCGATACCGGACGAGGTGCTGATCGGGTTCGACCCCGATGCGGAAAGGCCCAACCCGGAGCACGTCGACGATGCCTTCGGGCACTCGCAGTCCGTCTTCTCCGGGCACGGGTACCTCTTGGGCCCCCCTCACATTGTCAACGTGGGCGACTCGTTCAGCGTGCACCACGTCCCGGAGGAGTGGACCGACGGGGTCTTCTCGGAGGAGAGGGGCGCCAGGGGCTCCAGGTTCTCCTCATTCCTCCACAGCCACCCGAACGCGTACGCGCACCCCAGCCAGGCTGATGCCGAGGCCGCCCAGTGGACCGACGGGGTGGAGATGATCCTGGGTATCAGGTTCAGCCCTGCCCCCCTGGGGCTGGAGTGGTTCGACGAGGAGGACGGGCACAGGAGGGACCTGAACCCCGACTCGGCAGGCGGCCTTCCGGTCCTGTCCCAGGTGGCCGGAAGGAAGATCCACGGTTTCGAGCTGATCGGCTACATGCGCAACGGCGAGGGGGTCAACCTGCTGGTCACTACCGAAGAGGGGGAGCCGATAGGCCTAGACCTCTAGGCTATTCAAGGTCCATCCGCATGTAGTTCTCGATGTAGAAGCGGAGCTCCTCCAGGCTGCCCTTGGCGTCCGAGAGGGCAGTGTGGTCGCTCTTCTTGTAGAACCGGGGCCCGTCCGGGGCCATTCTCCTGAACAGCTCCTTGAACGAGCTCACGTCGATGATCCTGAATGTGCAGAAGTCGGCCACGACGGGCATCTCCCTCCTGATGAAGCGCATGTCGTGGTGGACGCTGTTCCCAGCGATTATGGCGCCCTCGGACATGTGCTCCCTGAGGATGGCCATCACGCTCTCCTCGGCCTCCCTGATCGAGACCCCCTCCTCGTGGATCCTCCTGACGAGGCCGGAGTCCCCATGGGTCTTCGAGTTCCAGGAGTCCATTGAGGCGAGTACCTCGGGGTCGTCGGGCATGACGGCCAGGCAAATCTCCGCACCCTCCACGGGTGTCAGGTCCGCCTCCACCACGAAGCAGGCGACCTCGATGATCCTCTCGGTCTCCGGGTCGAGCCCGCTCATCTCGAGGTCCAGCATGCAGATCCGGGAGGCCTTCACGGGCTCGGCATCGGAAACCCGCACTTATTCATGTTGGCAGGACGGAGACAGTGATAGAGCCCGTGTCGTGCGAGGGTCGTGGCATCCCCGGGTTACGTCGAGCTACTGAGGGGGAACCGGAACTTCCGAAGGCTGTTCACCAGCGAGATGGTGATGTTCACCGGGGACTGGTTCTCCGTCATCGCCATGTTCCTGCTGGCCGCCGAGGCGACCGACGACTCCCCCCTCGCCATCGCTGGGGTCCTGGCCGTCCGCAGCTTCACCTTCGCTCCCATGGAGCCATTCACTGGCATGCTCGCGGACCGGTACTCGAGGAAGACCCTGATGCTGGTGTCGAACGTGCTCTCGTTCGTCATCCTCGGATCTTTCATTTTGTTCGACGTCCTGGACGAGCTGCTGTCGGTGTACCTCCTCGCGATGCTCCTAGTGGTGGGGCGGGCGGTATACGACCCCGCCCAGACGGCATACCTGCCCAACATTTGCACCGACGAGGAGCTGCTCACCGCCAACGCGCTTGTCTCGGGGGGTTGGTCTGCTTCGATGGGGATCGGCGCAGGGATTGGCGGTCTGGTGATCTCCCAGTACGGGGTGGAGACCGGGCTGATCATCGACTCTGCGACCTTCCTGTTCGCCGCCCTGATCATCACCACGCTCCCGCAGGGCGGCCCGGACCCGTCGGAGAGGAAGTCGGCCAACCCCTTCGAAATGATCAGGGAGATCGTGGCGGGGTGGGGCCACATCCTGGCCAGGCCGCAGATCAGGAGGGTCGTCCTCGCCAAGGGGGCCTGGGCTACCGGCGGCGGCGCGCAGATCTTCCTCCTGATCCTGATCGGCATGGAGGCCGGGTTCGGCGAGGTGGCCGCCGGGATAGGCGTGGTCTACCTTTGCAGGGGATTCGGCTCCGGCTTCGGGCCGCTCGTCTCCCGCCCGCTGATGTCGGATCCCAGGTTCATGCCCTACCTGATTGGGGTCGCGCTGTGCGGCGCGGGGGTTTTCTACCTGGGGGTGTCCACCTTCGAGTGGGGCATGCTCACCCTGGTCTGCATATTCATCGCTCACGGGTGCAGCGGCGTGTCGTGGGTGTTCAGCACCACTCTGCTGCAGCGGAGGACCGACGACGAGTGGATGGGCCGGGTCGCCGGCACTGACAACCTGATCATCACGCTGACCATGGGGATATCCACCATCCTGGCCGGGCTTGCGATGGAGAACGAGATGTTCGAGCTGAGGGAGATGCTGCTGATCACGGCGGGGATCCAGATCACCGTGGGCCTCCTGTGGCTGGGGCTGGCCACCCCCAGGGAGAGGGAGTTCATGTTCCCTACAGCAGCTTAGGCAGGCCCAGCAGCACTACGAGCGGGAACACCGCGAACAGCGTACCCGTCACCAGGGAGCGCTTCGAGGCCTGGACCCGGGTGCGGATCCTCTCCTGGATCTCGGAGTCCATCCTGTCGACGGCGTCGCCGGCGGGAACCCTGACCTGGTCCAGTGCCATGTCGAGTACGTCCGCGCCCAGATTCAGCACGGAGGAGACCGCCCCGAAGACGGGGTTGGAGCCCTGCTGCTCGATGCCCGGCTCGGGCTCGCTCTGCCACGGGCGGGGGATCGAGAAGCCCCTGACGGCCGTCAGGATGTCACGACCGACCACCGCGGTGTCGACGGCCTGCTTCGCGGTGTCGATGTCGACCCGTGCGAGCTTGCGGATGTCGCTCCTGGTGCGAGCGACCCTGCCGAAGTCGTAGCCGATCCACAACATCCCGGCCATCGTGAGGAGCGCTAGGCCCAGGAAGGGTATCTCCCAGCTCTCCCAGCCTATCGGGCCCATGTAGAGGCGCGCGGCTACGGCTATGACGCCGGGGAGGACCACTGCCAGGAGCTCGTTGAGGACGATGAGCCAGAACCTCTCGGCGTTGAGCCTCCTGATCTTGTCCAAGGCCCACCTCGCGTGCTTGGTCCTGTCGTCCTTGGGCAGGAGCTTGTGGGATAGGTCCAGAAGAGGGGGGGCGACGAAGATGAGCCTCATCAGGAAGGGGAACGCGAGGATGATCGTGTAGGCCTCGAAGGGGCTGAGGGGGGGCACTGAGGGCAAGAGCGCCTCGGACATGTCACCGTTCACCTTGGCCCATGCAATCAACCTACTCCCGCTGGTGCGTGATCAGCACGTTGGACCCGTCCCTGTCGATGACGGGGAGCGACATCACGCTGTCGTCGATGATGTGCACGTGGACAGGGCACGCAGCCCCGCAGGCCGGTGCTAGGTAGTCCTTGCCGGAAGTGGTCATCACCAGCTTGATCCCCGAGCCGGCGAGGAGCAGGTGGTCTATCCCCTGGAACTCCATCATCATGGTCACGGTCTCGCCGGGGAAGACCCCCGTGGGCTCGTTCCCGCCCTCGTGGTAGCGGATGTCCATGGTGGCGTGCCCGATCCTGGTGCCGGTGGCAGAGTCCTGCATCTCGACGAACACCTGGCCCCCGTCGAAGACGGCCGACGCCAGAAGGTGGAGCCTGACCAGCCCCGCGATGTGGACGTCCTCGTCGAACGGCGGGCACTCGACCACGACCTCGGTGATGCCCCCGATCACGGGAGCGCCGCCCACCCAGTTGTTGCCCAGGTTGGTGCAGTCCCCCATCGAGACGTCGAGCCACTGCACGTCCGTGGGAGGCCACGTCTCCTCTATCCTCCACTCGCCGTCCGAGCGCTGGATCTGCGCTGTCAGGTCCGGCTTGGGCCCCTTGCCCTTGAGGTAGTACTCGAACCACTCGAAGAGGTCCTGCGCCCAGTCCCACCGGGTCATGTTGTCCCGGGCCTCCAGGCCGTTTCCGCTGCTGACCCCGTCGTGGCTGGAGACCTGGTCTGGGTAGTGGTGGCCCCACTGCCCGATCATCCCGCGGACGTCGAAGCCCGCGTCGACGTAGTGCTGGTACCAGTTGACCCCCGCAGGGCCACCGAAGACCTGGTGCGGGTCCACGTTCCAGTCCTGCATCCCCTGTATCCAGTAGACGGAGCCGTTCCAGTTCTCGAACGCCTTGTCGATGTGGCTCCTGTCGTCGTAGTAGTTCTGCATGTAGGGGTCCATCT
>CAYFID010000022.1:0-18841 GCA_964343205.1 uncultured Candidatus Poseidoniales archaeon
GAAAAAAGCGATTCAAACTAATCCATTAGATCCTTCAGAACTGCCATCAACCTGAGGGGGAGGATTTTCAGAATGGAAGCGTTCGCCCGTCTTCCTGACTTCTCCCGTACGGACTAGTTCATTCAGGTGCGAAAGAGCCTGATCCTCCGCTAGAGCTGGATTGGCACCAGGAGTGTCAGAGTATGCCGATATTGCAATATCCGACAGGGCAGAGAATCCGGATTTAACCGCTTGCAGGACCTTTGCGTGCCTGGCCTTTCTATGCTCTATGTACTCGGTCAGCATCCTCTCTGGATTCGGAATTAAGGGACCGTGTCCCGCGAAGAGGGTGTGAGGACTCAGGCCCCTGAGCCTCTCAAGCCCAGATATGTAGGCCCCCATGTCCCCATCGCTGGATGGCACCAGTATGGTGCCCACCATGGTGCAGTTGTCCGCGGACACTATGCCCGGATCCCCCACCAGGCAGATCTGCCCCGGGCAGTGACCGGGCGTCTCAAGGACCTCCCATTCCGAGCCCCCGCTAGGACCCTCGACCGAAACCAAGTCTCCTTCACTCAGGGTCCTAGACACCGATAAACCTGGGAGGGCACGGAGAGTCTCCTCGCTAGCCCAGACTGGCGCTTGGTAGATCTGGGAGATTAGGTCCAGATCCCCAAGGTGATCTTGGTGCCTGTGGGTGAAGACGGTGCACAGTATTTCGCTCCCGTCCCCCCTTATCTCCTCCACCTTGGCCTTTAGCTCCTCGAAACCCTCCTGGTCCCTGATAGCAGGGTCAACTACGATCCTCTGCCCTCCCCTCTCCCCGAGCACGAAGCAGTTTGTATGGGTCGCTGGGGGCAATGTGGCGGTAGGGATAAGCACGCACTCAACCCCGGGCCCGTACTCGAATCGGTGCGGGCCCGAAGGAGGGTCCTCGGCTAGAGAGTCGCAAGCAGAGGGCAGGTCTGAGCCATCCTCCATTTTCTCGATGAGGTCCCTCATGATCGTGACTATGGGTGGGGGGAGGTGGATCTCGTTTCCCTCCCACGCAAATATCAGGTCGTGAGGGGTCCACCACCGGAATTCGTCGAACTCGCTCCTCCCAGGGGGGAATGAGGGCTCTGCTCCCGATCCCCCCAGGGCCACGTGGAAGAACAGGTTGTGGAACCTAATGGGGGACTGCGGGGGGGTTGTCCTCTCAGTGATCACATGGCAATCGAAGCCTTCGATCGAGATCCTCCCGGACCCGACCTCCTCCATCCATGCGGACTTGTCACTGCATACCTTGTCCCTGACCGTCTGTCCCACCTCGATGAAGCCGCCATCTCCGTCTGGGGAGATTCCAACTTCCTCAACCATCTCCCTTAGGAGTGTGAATGTCGCCAACCTGTCCTCCCCTCTTTCAGATAGCCACTCCAGGCGGGTCTCTGCGGCTATCCTGTCCACCCTGCTAATTCCCCCTCCTGGGAATGACCAGAGATCAGGGAATGCTGGTAGCTCCGAGATCCTGTGACCCATGAGGACCTCATGGCATGACTCGGATTCTCTGCTTAGCATCACCGATGCCGAGGGCCTAGGGGCATATTCCTCGGAGGCAGGGAGGGAGATTCCCTCGGGCAACTCGTCCACGACTCCTCGAGGGGATTCTCGGCTTCAACCTCCCTACGATAATGATTGAATACGTATGCGATGCTTCGATGACATGGGCACCGTATCCATCGCGAACACCAACCTGACGACTGGGGAACGAACTCACGAGGTCGAGATACCAGTATTTGGCCTCGGAGTGTACCTGATGAAAGAGCCCGGGGAGTGCAAGTCTTCGGTTTTGCATGCCCTCGAAAAGGGGTACAGGCTAATCGATACTGCAATGGCGTACGGTAACGAGCACGAGGTTGGAGAGGCCATCAGTGAGTCGGGAATAGCTCGAGAAGAGTTGTTCGTTGTCACCAAACTAAGGCAGCCACACGCAAACAGCCACGAAGAGACCCTAGAGAGGTGCCAGCAGAGCCTTGAGAACCTAGGGCTCGATTACATGGACCTGTACCTTGTTCACGCCCCTCCGAAGGACATGTCAGCTAGGGCCCCGGTCTGGCAGGGGATGGAGGAGTGCCTATCTAGCGGCTGGACCCGCTCAGTCGGGGTTAGCAACTACGGAGCTCACCACTTGGACTCAATGGTATCATATGCCACCATAATGCCATCAGTGAACCAGATCGAAATCAGCCCATGGCTCCAGCGGCCAGCTCTCAGGGCTGCAATCGCAGGCATTGGTGCGGTTCCCATGGCATACTCCCCGTTGGCTAGGGGTCACAAGATGGAGGACCCATCCTTAGGCAGAATCGCTGGGAGCCTAGGGTGCACGCCAGCACAGGCCGCGATAAAATGGTGCGTGGATGCTGGAGCCATCACAATCCCCAAGTCCAGCAATCCAGCTAGGATAGAGGAGAACCTGGGCTCGTTGAAGGTGGACCTTTCGGGGACCGAACAGGACTTCGCCTCCCTCGAGGGGTCTTACGTCTCTGGATGGGATCCGACTTCGGAGCCGTGAGCAGATGAGGCCTCCTGAGACGATCGAGGAGGAGTTGGAGATAATCGCCGAGGCCCTTGACGCTGGCATCGATCCTTTCCCCCCTAAGAAGCCACCATCCAGAATGGTGAAGACCGCATTGGGCTGGTTCATGATCGTGATGATGGTGAGTTGGGTCTCTCAGTTCCTCTTCCAATACGTCGAATGACCTAATCGATCTGAATTGGTAGTCCCTCCCGGATTCGAACCAGGGTCATGGCATCCAGAGTGCCATATGATGGACCGCTACACTAAGGGACTGGCGTCCGACGGACTGGGGCTGGATATTTCAAGAAGACCGAGTGGAAATTCGGTTAAGGCTCACGATCTGAAACCGGCGTTAACCCTATCCAGGCTCTCCTCGCTCGGTCGCTGCATGTCCTCTGGGAGGTCCACTAGCGGAGACTCGCAGAGGCCAAGGGTGTCGGTCGCAGTAGGAACTTCCGGATCGTAGTACAGCAGTCCGGTAACGTGCCTATCCGATTTCTCGGCTTCATGGATGGCGCTCAACGCCGAGACCGCATCAGTGTAGTCATGGTCCGATCCAATCGCCTCCAGCCTCAGAGTGGAGCCGTCAAACAGGCTGACTTCCCTGAACTCACCCTCTGGGACATCGACCTCCTCTATCGGGGAGAAGTGAGGTATGTAGTCCAGGATGTGAAGCACCTCGTCGTTCTCCTTAACGTAGTTGTAGGATTTGTATGACTCGTCGTTGTTGGCGAAGGTAACGCAGGGGGAGATGACGTCGATCACTGCCATGCCTCTGTGGCTCATAGCTGCCCTAACCAATGCAGTCAACTGCTTTTTGCTACCAGAGAAAGAACGTGCTACGAAGCTACAGCCCAGGTTTATCGCCATTGCACAGAGGTCTATTGGGGCTTGCTGATTTGTAGTGCCCTTCTTCTTCTTGGACCCCTTTTCCACGGTGGCACTGTACTGTCCCTTGGTGAGGCCGTAAACCCCGTTGTTCTCTATGATGTAGACCATATCCAGGTTCCTACGAATGGAGTGAATGAACTGGCCTATTCCTATGCTGGCCGTGTCTCCGTCTCCTGATACGGCCAAGAATGAAAGGCCCTTGTTTACGACGTTGGCCCCGGTGGTTACCGATGGCATCCGTCCGTGAACCGTGTTGAATCCGTGACTCTTGCCAAGGAAGTATGCAGGGGTCTTGGAAGAGCAGCCAATGCCGCTCATCTTGGCAATCTTCTCTGGCTCTATCCCGTTTTCCCATGCCGCCTGAATGATCACGTTGGATATCTGATCGTGTCCGCATCCAGGGCAGAGTGAAGACTTCCCTCCAGTGTACTCTGACTTCTCAAGTTCTAGCACGTTTAGCTTCAGAACTGTCATTCGATAACCTCACTCAGTACTTCCAGAATCTTGTCCGCATAGACACGCGCCCTCGGGGGCATTCCGTCGCTGTAGGCGACGCTGTTTAGTTTAGGCACCAGTTCTACGGGTAGCTCCTTGCGCATTATGCCGTAAAGCTGTCCATCGCGATTGATTTCCAACACTATAGTCCTGTCATGCCTATCTACGAAATCCTCGACCTCCGGGTGCAGAGGTAGGGCCCTGACTCTGCATGTGCTGACAGAGAGCCCTGTCTCCTCTAGCATGTCGTCAATCTCGACAATCGTGTTCTCCATAGAACCGTAGAACACCACTCCGACCTGCTTCTCATCCTCCTCCCTGACCATGGGAGCCGGCAGGAGTGTTCTAGATCCGTCAATCTTCTTCCTAAGCCTAGCCATGGCATCGTGGTAGACCTGTGGGTCCTCGGAATAGACCCCGTCCTCGTCATGCCCGGTTCCTCTGTATAGTATAGGATCAAGCCCACTTCCTGGCAGGGTTCTGTAGGGTATCCCGTCTCCATCAACGTCTCTGTACCTTCCATAATTGGGCATTGCATCCATCTCCTCCTGGGAACGAATCACCTTGCCCCTGTCCATTGGGCCATCGGGGTAGTGGAACCCATTGGTCAACCACCTATTCATACCCAGATCCAGGTCGCTGAAACCGAAAACCATGGTCTGGAATCTTTCAGCATAGTCGAAGGCCCTCCAGCCGAATTCGAAGCACTCGTCTACAGTGCCAGGAATTAGTACGATGTGCTGGGTATCTCCGTGACTAGCTTCGTAGAGCATCGTCAGATCCCCCTGTTGAGTCCTAGTTGGCAGCCCAGTGGATGGCCCCACTCTATTAATGTCCCAAATTACGCCTGGGACCTCAGCGAAGTATGACAGGCCAATGAATTCGGACATCAGTGAAATCCCTGGCCCGCTTGTGCAAGTCATCCCCCTGCCTCCGGCCCATCCAGCTCCGATAACCATCCCAGCTGCTGCTAGCTCATCCTCGGCTTGGATTACTGCGCAAGTGCTCCCCCCGTTACCATCGCTCCTTAGCTCCGGTAGCCATCCTATGACGGACTCGGCCAATGAGGAAGAAGGGGTTATTGGGTACCAAGAAAGCATGTTGATGCCCCCGTATATTGCCCCAAGTGCGGTTGCTTCATTACCCTCAATTAGGAACGAATCCTGGCTCTTTTCTCTGGGTTCAACACAAAATTCGCAGTCGAAATCCCAATTTTCCTTAGCGTATGACCTGCCCTCTGCTATGGCTTCTATGTTGAGCTCAATCGCCTTCTCCTTGCCCTTGAACTGGCCCTTAACCGCCTTCTCTATTGCCTCTTCTTCTATCCCTAGGAGGTGGGCAATTGCACCGACATAGTACATGTTTGCCATGAGTCTTCCGAGCTTGGGGTTTAGCTTCCTTGCCATCTTGGTCATCGGCATCCCGAGGATTACACAATCCTCCCTTTCAACAGGGAGCCTGACGTTTTCGTTGAACACCACAATGGTCCCTGGTTCGAGCTTCTCGAGGTCCCCGATCCATGTGTCCTTGTTCATAAGAACCTGGATGTTCGTCACGTCGCCAGGGGCCTGGTAACCCTTGTCGCTTGCTCTTATTATGAACCAAGTAGGGAGCCCTGAGATGTTGCTGGGGAAGAGGTTCTTCCCACTCACAGGGACTCCCATCTCGAACATCGAGTGAAGGATTACTAGATTGGACGACTGAGAACCAGTGCCGTTCGCAGTAGCGACGTTGATTACGAAATCGTTTGCGATATTTCCCATTGCTCTCTTTTCCCCAGCCTGAGTCACTTCAACTGCCGCTCGCAGTGTGCCGGCGATGACGCTGGGTCTTATGCGTTACCATGCCAAAATCCCCTCTACGGGAGAACAAGTCCTTCCGTTGAAGTTTTCAATGATGGTGGGTTCGCCCGCCCGTGCCAATTCCCGAGGAACTGCAGAAAGCCTGGGATGAGGCTATCGAAAACACCGAGGTAAAGGATGACCCAGAAGCTGCTCTAGACGCACTTAGGTCGGCATGGGGCAGTATCGAGAACGAGGCCCAGAAGGCGAAGACCCTAGCCCTAGCAGCAGACGCAGGGACAGAATTGGGCTTGGTGGACCAAAGTAACCAGAAGTCTCACTGGCAGAAGGCGTACAAGAACTACGCGAAGTCAATGGAAATAGACCCTAAGAACAAGGAAACACGAAGGAAAATGAACAAGCTCGCCTCACTGATGGACGAGAAGGCGATCTCTCTCGGCCTGGGGTTCCAGATGTTCGACCAGGGTAATCCTACTCCCCTTGGCTTATTGGTGATGTTGGCCTCGGTCGCACTATTGCTATCTTCGATTAAACTAATATCCGATCTGTTCGATGACGATGACAACCCCATCGTCGTTTTAGATGTGCAGTACGTGCTCAACGGCCAACCGGTTACCGGGCAGATTGAGATAGAGATGTACCGTGCGGATGCACCCATGCACGTTGAGAGCTTCCTGACCCATGCTGAGAACTTCCAGTACGATGACAAAGTGTTCCACAGGGTCATAAACGGATTCATGATTCAAGGAGGGGACATCGAAAACATGGCTGGCTCCGGTGGTTATGCAGCGCATTATTACGGCTGGTGCAACGGCGAGCAGGTCCCCCAATCTGAGTGCGCTCAGAAAGAGCACTGGACAATCCCCTATGAGCATGATAACGGCCTGAGGCATACTCCTGGTGCAGTTGCCGCTGCTCATGCAGGACTGAACACAGATGGGAGCCAGTTCTACATCGTTCCTGGAGATGCAGAACCATGTTGGCTAGATGCCGATCGCGATAGAGACTCAGCAGGCAATTGCATCGATGAACCAAACAAGGACTGTACTGCTGCTGGAAAGTCTTGCCACACCGTGTTTGGCTATGTGATTTCAGGGATGGAGCACGTGGATGCGATTAGTGATGTCCAGACCGACAATAGGGATTCGCCAGTTGACGAGGTCACCGTCTTGACCGCTAGAGTAAGCAACTAGCACTCCTAGCTCTAGGTGAACTTCATTTACTCCTCCTTTAGGGATTATCTCAGGTGAGTTGATGGTTGAAATCGATCCATTCGGTGCGCTTTCCAAGTTCGAGAAATCCGACGGAAGTGAAACCTCATTTATGGACCTTAATTCCCTAGAGGGACATTGTCTGCATAAATTGGATGACATCCCCTTTTCGATAAGAATCCTATTGGAATCAGCATTGAGGAAATGCGACGGCTTCCTTGTTAAAGAGGACGACGTAAAGCGAATAGCAACATGGTCTCCAACAATGAGCCCCGAAGAGATTCCTTTCAGCCCGAGCAGGGTGATTCTTCAGGATTTCACTGGAGTACCTGCACTAGTGGATATAGCCGCCCTTAGAGACGCAATGACTGAACTGGGTGGTGACCCAGGGAAGGTGAACCCGCAAGTCCCGGTGGACCTGGTGATCGATCACTCAGTGCAGGTAGACGTGTCCGGGCTATTTCCCGATGCCAGAGAGAGAAATCTGGAGATTGAGTACGAGAGAAACATGGAGAGATACAAGTTCCTGAAGTGGGGGCAGTTGAGTTTGGATAACTTTCGTGCCGTTCCTCCGGGAAGGGGCATCGTTCACCAAGTCAACCTCGAATGGATAGCCAGCGTAGCAAGAGAGGAGGACGGCGTTTGGGTTCCAGACTCACTAGTTGGAACCGACTCACACACCACCATGATCAACGGACTTGGGGTCCTTGGTTGGGGGGTCGGAGGGATTGAGGCCGAAGCAGTAATGCTGGGTCAGCCCATCTACATGCTCCTGCCTGAAGTCGTCGGTTTCGAACTGAACGGTGCTCTCAAGCCTGGGGTAACTGCCACAGACATGACACTGTGTGTGGTACAGATGCTGAGGGAGCATGGGTGCGTCGGGAAGTTCGTAGAGTTCCACGGACCAGGGCTCTCAAATCTTAGCCTACCAGACAGAGCGACTATCGCTAACATGGCCCCGGAGTACGGGGCAACTTGCGGATTCTTCCCGGTGGATCAAACCACACTCGACTACATGCTACTCTCTGGGAGAGACCCCTCGCACGTTGAGAATGTAAAGAGGTTCCTCTCTGCTCAGGGGCTACTGTATTCGGAGAATACTCCTTCGCCGAGATTCACTTCGAACCTAGAGCTCGACTTGTCCACGGTAGAACCTTCACTTTCGGGCCCAAAGAGGCCACAGGACAGAGTCCCTCTTTCGGGCATGAGGTCCCACTGGAGAGAAAGCCTGAATGCCCCAATAGGGCACATAGGGCATGGGATCGATCCGTCAAGGAATGATGCCAGCTCGGAAATAGAAGGACGCGATACTGAACTTAGTCATGGAGACGTTGTGATTGCGGCTATCACCAGCTGCACGAACACTAGCAATCCTAGTGTGATGATTGCTGCAGGGCTACTAGCTAGGAATGCCAGATCAAAAGGTCTCTCAATCAAGCCCTGGGTGAAGCCTAGCTTAGCCCCTGGAAGCCGGGTGGTGACGGAGTACTACGATGCAGCAGGGCTAACAGATGAGCTCGACTCACTAGGATTCAGCGTAGTGGGTTACGGATGCACTACGTGCATCGGGAACTCGGGTCCACTGGATCCAGAGATAGAGGGGGCCATTGATAGCTCAGATCTAGTAGTTTGCAGTGTCCTTTCAGGAAATAGAAACTTCGAGGGTAGGATACACCAGAAGATCAAGGCAAACTATCTGGCAAGTCCCCCTCTGGTGGTCGCATACGCGATTGCAGGAACTTTGGACATCGACCTCTCTGAGGAACCACTCGGGGTGGACCAGTCGGGAGAACCAGTAATGCTTGCTGACATTTGGCCTAGTGACGAAGAGATCCGCAGCACAGTAGAGGGGGCGATAGGGCCGGAGATGTTTGTCAGAAGGTACTCGGACATCCTTAGCGAGCCCCGTTGGGATGCTATTCCCAGTGTGGCGAGCGAACTTTACCCATGGGACTTAGAATCAACCTACGTCCGACTGCCATCTTTCTTACAGGGAATTTCCCCCGAGCCATCACCCATTGAGCCGATTGTAGATGCAAGGGTGCTAGTAAAGGTGGGAGATTCGGTGACCACAGACCACATCAGTCCCGCCGGTGCATTCCCCAGTAGCGGTCCAGCCGGCCAGTACCTGCTGGGCAAGGGTGTCTCTCCCAAGGACTTCAATTCCTTCGGAAGCCGCAGGGGCAACCATGAGGTAATGGTAAGGGGTACCTTCGCGAACATCAGGATGAGAAACCAAATTGCTCCTGGGACAGAGGGTGGCTTCACAACACACTTCCCTACCGGAGAAGTTACGAGCATACACGAAGCCAGCCTGAGATATATGTCAGACTCCTCCCAACTCGTTGTCCTTGCCGGATCACAGTATGGAACTGGAAGCAGCAGAGATTGGGCTGCCAAGGGAACTCTCCTGCTGGGCGTTAGGGCGGTGATAGCGAAGTCCTACGAGAGAATCCACAGGTCCAACCTAGTCGGCATGGGCGTACTTCCTCTTGCATTCATCGAGGGCCAAGACTCAGACTCACTTGGACTAGACGGAACCGAGTCATTCAACATCCCTGCTTCAGGCGACCTAGAGCCGTTCTCAGAAATCCAAGTCACTGCTAGGAGGGAAGACGGAACTGATATCGTATTCCCTGCGATAGTGAGGCTTGAGACGCCTGTAGAGGTGGATTACTACAGAAACGGAGGAATCTTGCAGACGGTTCTGCGAAACCTGGCAAAAGGTTGAATCACGATACGAGATATTGCATGGAGGAGAAAGTTTGGAAGAAACAGAGAATGAGGAGGAAGAAGGACTTCCCGGACCACCTCCTGACCCCTCTAGGATACCATCCATAGTGAGGTCAGTGGGAGGCCTTGACGTCCAGGCTAGAGCAGAAGAGCACGGGATCTCCATTGAGTCGGACCCAGATATCGCGGCAATTGGAGAGTTTTTGGCAGAGGTCGAGGACCTAGAGCCCCTGAGCAACAACCTCTCTGGCGATCCGATGGCAGAGTCATGGCTTCAGATCCTGCTCACCTTGGTGGTAAGGGAACATGGGAGGTCCTCCCTGCCCGTTGGGACAATAGAGTACCTTGTGGGGGAGAAAATGAATCGAGAAGGAATAGATTTGGAACTTTTCCTCGATAGGCTGTGGATGATGGGGCGTCTGGAGAAAGTGTATGGAGGCGCCGAGATTAGCTACTCTCCAAATCCCAGTTGGCTCGAGATGAAGTAGTATTGGGGCACAATACCGCAATGCAACAAAAACACACACTTCGGTAATGCATAAGAGTGGCCGGAAAGTCCGAACACACATGATGAACGACAGTAAGGCCGGAAATGATGGTTTAGGGAAGAGTAGGAGGGCAGTCTTACTGGCTTTCCTGATGATGGCCTCTCTGTTCGTTTCTGCAGTGCCTTACGCTTCTGCTTCACACACCACGCAATACGGAGTTCAGAGAGACCCATTGTACATCTCAATCGGAGACCTTGACTGCGATGGCGACAACGATATCGCGTCCGGAAGTGGATTCGGGCACTTCCTTAGCTTCCTGTACAATGACGGCTCCGGGGGCTTCGGGGACAGGCAAGACGTTCAGATCTCAAACAATGACTCCTTTAGGGCAGGGTTCCGAGATGTCGCCGATGGAAACAGAGTAGAGATCGCAGACGTCGATGGGGACGAAGTCAACGACATAATCTACTACCAGCAGAACGTTAGGTTCGTCGGGGAGTCCTTCGTTAGACCAGCCAACCTCACCGTCCTCAAAGGAGATTGTGACCTGAGAGTCAACGAGTGGGAGGAAATGTTCGAGACCATTACGGTCATCAACCCCTACCTAGCAGATTTCGATGTAGGCGACATAAATGATGACGGATACGTCGATGTTGCTTTCTCGTCTACTGACGCCACCTTCGCAAACCAGTTCATCCAAGTATACAAGGGGCCCGACTACAGCATTCCGGCAAACCAGCACGCACCGATTTCCGTGCCGCTCACTACTGGATACTACCAGTTCCTGAAACTAGGGAACTGGAACGAGGACCTCCTTACCAACCCGCTAACCGGGGACCCCGTGCCAGGGGAGTGCGATGATCTAGACATCTGGCTCCTCAGGACTCCCCCGTACAACGCAGGAGTGGGCTACTCTGCCGGAACCTACGACAACATGACAGTCCTGGAGTATGACTGCGTCACCGGGCAGTACCCGAATCCGATGGATCCCACCGGCTCGGGAACGATTCACGAGTTCAAGCTGGACGCGGAGCACGATTACCCACTATACGGCATTGATATCGCCGACTCTACCCCAGATGATGATGTAAACGAGATCGACATCATCGCAGCAGTAGACGGAATCACGGGCAACATCTCCTACGCTACCAAGAACGGCAACACATGGGACACCCAGAACTACGTCGACTTCGGTGATTTCCTGGGCGCCTCAGTCACCATAGCCGACGTCAATCAGGACGGCGAGCTAGACTTCTTTGTCCCAACTGAGGTAACACTGCTTGACACCCAGGAGTCAACGGTACAGAACCAGACATTCCTCCTTAGACCTAACCTTAGGGCTCTGAACACCGTTCAGATTCTACTCGCTGACCCAGATGGAAACGGATACCTCCCCCCTCTGTCTTTCGACGTAGGGCGAAGACCTACAATGGCAATGCCAGGACAGCTTCAAGGTGGAGAGGGAAGCGCATTAGAGGTAGTAATCGGGCAGGAGGACTACACATACCGGTTCTCCAACAATGCAATGTGGCTAGACACACAGGGTTACGCTGGCCAGGGAGACTACCTATCTGTACTCGTATTGGACAACTTCGACTTGGGCATTACTCGGGTCGAAATAGAGCCCTCGGTAATGGATCCTGCTACCTTCCAGAGCATAGTAGGAGAGGGAAACCGTTGGGTCAACGTCACCGTGAAGAACACGGGCCTGATGCCCATATCTGGAGGCAACCTCGACGTAGACCTAGAGGTTAAGGAGGTCCTAGGTGGAACTGACACAGTGGTCTACTTCAACGACTTCGAGTCTTCATCTGCAAACGTAAACATTGGCGGAGCACAATTCAGCAAGTTCTCCTACACAGGAGAATACGACGCCGGAAACTCTTCTTGGCACGTAGACGAGGACAGGTACTGGGTCAACGGAACGACCTACCAGCAGGACGATGTCGTACATTACAACAACTCGGACTACATGTGCGGAAACGAAAACACCACTTCTTGCAACTCAAACCCGGAGCAGGACAACACCTCCTGGGAAGAGGTGGCATACTACCCATGGGAAGCCGATGCAAACCCCACAGACTACATGTGGGCCGGAGTTACTCACACGTACCAATTCGACGACGGCAATTCCTCTGAGGGAACAGGATACTTCAACCACATGGACGAGGCCTTGATTTTGGAGAACGTGGACCTTCAAGGTGCGGATGCAGCTTTCTTGGATATGGACGCCATATGCAGTGCCGGCTTCTTCCAGCTGTTCCTATCGGAGCCGTACGACGTGATAGAGAGGTGGCTGTACGAGGACTCCTGCAGCGTCGAGGTGTGGAGCGACGGCAGTGGATGGGAGACAGTTTGGAGATTCGGAGGATGGGACAATGAGAGGAAGTACAGGATCGAGGATCGAGTTTCGAGCGCTCCAGACCCAGAGTACAACGACTACAATGGGGACTTCTACGGGGACTGGCACAGCACCTTGTGGAACAACTACACGGAGAACGGGGGAATCAGGGACTCCTGCTACATGCCTTACCTCGGATTTGGTTTTGCCTTTGGAGAGTGCTATGATGATGGGGGCCTTGACCAGAGGGGAGACACGATCGACCTCACCCCATACGCTGGTCAGACCATTGATATCAGATTCCGCTTCCGAAGCGGGCTCGAGGGATCCGTCGGACCCGATGGCTCGGCGGACGACTCTGGACTCGACGGCTTCGCTATCGACAACGTCACTGTAAGGAAGAGAGACGTAAACTTCGGCGAATCTACCGTCGTGAGCCAGCAACTAACTAATCTCAATCTGGTGGCAGGAGAGTCGATACAAGTTCAGCTCACTGCTGATTTCGTAGACAACACCACCTACTACGTTTCGACTGAGCTGTCAAACGCAAACCTCGGAGGCGGCCAGGTAGATCAAGACGACACCAACGACCAGACGAGATTCCAGTTGACTGTGAGGAACCTGTATGATCCCGGGCTATTCGAGGAGCCTTGGCTGGACCTGCTCAATGGTGAGCGATACGCTTCAGGTGAGAGGCCGATAACCATAGGCGTTCAGAACTGGGGAAACACATTCGTTGATTTCGAAGTAGAGGCCGAGGTCAGAAACGCCCTACCACAATTGATCGCCGTTGAAGACTTCGCATCAGCCTCAGGGGCAGGTCTGTCTGTTTGGGATGACGACGGTAACGAAAACGGGACCAGGCTAGACGACTCCAGCAGCTCCAACGAAATGCTCCCACAGAACCAGGGCGTGTTCAAGAACCAAGCATACTGGCTTGGCCACCCATCAGAGGGTTACGGTGACAATTGGAACGAGACCCTAACTCTGGAGCCTATCGAGATTTCCGACAGCGGTGCCGATTTCACGTTCCTGACCTTCGACTATTTCGCCGAGGGGGATCATATCGCTGACAGGAATGGGAACGTTCAGTCAGTACGCGACTTCTCCTATCTAGAAATCACTTGGGTTAAGGAGGTAGAAAACCAGACTCAGGTCTACGAGGGGATAATCTACGGAAGCTGGACTGATCTGAACGAGAATGGGCTACGCCCGGGCATCAATGGAGCTGACGGCACCCGATACCACTACTGCGAGGACTTCGACCAGAACGGACTCTACGAGGAGGTAGAGTACGCAGGAGACCACTCAGGGGGAATAGGTGAGGACGGGTTCGTAACCTGGTTCGACTCTGACAACCTTGTGGCAACGACAAGAATTGACCTAACCCATGTCCACTTGCTGAACCAGACTAGCGACGACTCGCTGGCTTGGAGGGAAGAGTGTACTACTCTGGCCGGATCGGATGTCACATTCACTTGGAGATTCTACTCAAACGATGACGGCGTGAATGGTAATGCCGGGTACGCAGGCTTTGCTATCGACAACATCAGGGTAGACGACTACACCTTCACAGATGATGGAAACTACACCGAGACAGTAACTGGGATGGACGCTGCCCAGAAGAGGGTCGTAGAGATGGGGGTTCACGATTTCACTAGTGGACTTTACAGAATCGATTTGATGACCCTCTACAACAATACAGACAACACCTCGAAGTGGTTCGACAAGCCAGAGATTAGCCAGGCGAACAATGTCTCGACCATACTTTTCGAGATAGCCAACGCGGACATCACACTCCTCCAACCAGACGTCCTAGATTGCGTGTCAGACGCCGTCTACTCATGCGTATACTCCACCAACTCTCAGGGCCAGAATGCCCACGACTTCTCAGTTCCGATGCTTAATGGAGTCATAGAGGGCGTCTACGAAGTCACTATGAAGGTTGTAGACGAGGACACGGGACAGACAGTCTACGAGCAAGACTCCGACAACGGCCCCTTCGTTCTCGACCCACATCAGCGGTCCCAGGCCAACTGGACGGCCCCATACGATCAGTGGTTTGACACGCACATGTACAACATCAGTTTCTTCTCAAGACTTACCGAGAGCGGTGAGCCATCGGGGAACGAGAGATTCTTCTCAATTCATTTTATGGATAAGATAGATATCGCAATCCTGTCAAACCCAACCGACCAGAACCGTCTCCAGAGAGTAAAACAGGATCTGGAAGCAATGAACAAGACTTACACCCAGATAGAGGTTAGCGAATGGGACTTCTACGGAAAGGAGGACTGGCTGGAGCACTATTCTAAGGTGCTTCTTCCTTGGCAGACAGACTACAACGTCGAGTACGGAGACTACTACGATCTTCTGGGCACGCCAAACACGGAGAATTCAGACATTACACTGACAGAGACACTGATCGAGTTCATGAGGGACGGAGGGACGTTACAAGTCCACCTTGGCCCCTATCGAAGCGACTACCTGACTACAGCCAACGAGCTCGACAGGCTGCCCTTTGGAATGGACATAGTGATGAGGGACCACTTCAACGACACCGTCGACCACAGGATAAGATCCGAGAACATTAGCATCGTAGACGAATTCCACCCAATGATGTCCGGCATTAACGCATCATCACTGGCGGGAATTAACGGTGGGACTCACGTAGCGCTTTCTGGTCTGGATACCAGTCAGGTGAATAATTACAACATTCCTCTAGTTTGTGCAGACGGTGGTGACACTGAGGGGGGAAGGATTAGCGACGGCGGAACATTCCACGTCCTGATCCAGGACAAGGAAAACCCGAGCCAATCGCTAATGTCTACTTGCAACTATCACCAGGGTGGTATGATAGTAACAACCATGGATGTAGAGAACCCAGGGGTATCAAAGCCATTTGGTGACAAGAACTTCCCCCTTCTATCTAACATGCTAGACTTCCATATCTCGCCCTACCCCGAGGGCTTCGAGATCGCCGGTGAGGGCTTCGAGCTCACCATCGACGGCGTGGCTCAGTCCATGGACGTACTTACCGGGGCCTATGCGAGGAAGGCGATCAAGAGCAGTGCGGATCTGGAGCTAGGATTCCACACTACTGTCCCGGGGATACATGCCGATTGGGTGATCGAGTCGGCGAACGGAGAGGATGTCACCGGGTGGGATAATGAAACTCTGAATGAAGACAACCGTCACGTTCACCAGGCAAACTCTTCCGGGTCGGTAAGCGCTACATTCTGCGTCCCAGACGAGAATGCAGAACGAAATTGCAAGCTCGACGCAGAATGGAGGATCTGGCTTTACCTGCACGACTCTTATGGTAATACAAGGATTACCAACGTATCTCTCTACACTAACGATACCGGTGCTGATGACAGCCCCCCTATTGCTCACATTGCAATTCAGGAAGATGAGTCTTTCCTGAGCTATGCAGAGTTCATAGGATATCAACCGAGCCCGACAGGAGATAGAGACGATGACGGGAACTTCATCATGATCGACTCTCCGAAGTATAGGGTTAGGCTCTCTGAAACTGGAGATACCACCATTAGCTTCTCCTCTGCCAATAGCAGCGACATTGGGACTGGAATTTCGACGTTCGCTTGGACCGTCAACGGGGATGGCGATGATGTGCACCTGTACGAACTCCCTGGAAGCGAGACCGATTGGTCATACACCTTCAGAAACCTGACCTCCGGGCAGAACACAATAATGGTGGAGCTAACCGTCTATGATGGAAGAAACCAGGAGAATAAGGACCCAATCCGAGTATTCTTCGAAGTTGTCGGCGAGATGTTCGGGGACGACGAGCCGGACGTTGACTTCGACAGCATTTCCACAGCAGACGGGGACTCGTTCGCAGCTCTTGAATCCGACATTGTGAACATAACCGGCACCGTCGTCGACAACGATGTTGGCAGTGAGTGCGACGTGAAGGTCGAGGCCTCGTTGGACGACACCTCGATTTTTGACAAAGGAGATGGGATAAAGACCGCCCAGAAGGCGCTTGGTAGGTTCGACTGGCAGGAGAACCTCTGCGACGGAGATACCTACGAGCTCTCACTGAACATTTCTCATCTGTACCTAGAGCTCGATGGGAATGCTGGAATAATCCACATCAGGGTGACCGAAGGAGCCTATGTAGTAGAGGAGCAGATCCAGCTGTACACCGTTCCCCGGCCCACGGACCCTTGCGAGGTTGACCCAGCATCCTGTGAGACCGACAGTGGTGACTCGACTACCGTAATTTACGCCGGCATAGGAGCCATTCTCTTGATAGCTATCTTGGGTGCAACTATGATGTTCATGAGGGGCCGCCGAGGCGACTCCGGTAAGGACTCAGTTGAGACGTTCGGAGGAGTTGAGCAGATGGATCCGGTAGAGGCATACGTCCAGCAGCTGGTAGCTCAAGGATACGACGAGCAGATGGCTAGGCAGTACGCGAACCAATACTACTCCCAGTACTACTCTCAGCAGAAAGGCGGAGGCGGTTGACTCAGAAGGGGACAGTGAGGTCCCACTTTCCAGTTAGCGTCTCCCCCGAATCTTCTATTAGACCCAGCCTCTCCTTGAATGCCGGCATCCTGGTCTTCATTACGTGAGCGTAAAGCTTGGAGGATCTGACTTCTTCTGGAATGCAAACCTTGCCCGACGACGCCTCGAAGTCAAGAGCTCTGTTCAGGAAGTTTTCTGGCCTATTCACCTTCAGCAAGAGCCTTCTAGAAACCCTGGATATCCAGAAGTACATCACGATAATCAACAGCATCACTATGGCCGTGCCGAACTTCATACCAGAGAACAGGTACATCGCTAGTGATCCTAGCAAGAAGACAATGGGCATTACGAACATAATCAGGAAGTATGCCTCAGTGATGGGCTTCTTCTTGCTCATCCTGCTAATCAACCCCCAGGAGTCATCCTTGCTGTTTTGAGGTGAGAAGCCAACCTCTTTCTCCATCCCCTCCTCCTCCTCGAAGATCTCCCTGAGCCTACGGACCCGAGCTTCCAGGGATTTGTTTGGCTGGGAGGCAACGGCTGTCTCAAGAGAGTCTAGGCACTCCGCCGCTTCCTCGAAATAACCCAGACGAATTAGTATTGAGACCTGCTCGAAATGGGGGATTACGTCATTGGGCGCAACTTTTTTCCTCTGTTCCCACCACTCCAGACCGTGCTCAAGCATTCCTAGGTGGCCAATCATTATCTCTCCCCCAAGCCTCCAGGCTTGTTCATTGTCAGGATCCAGTTCCACTACTCTCCTTAGGGCTGACATCGATTTCGATGCCTGAGCAAGGTCGGGCATCAATTGCCTACCCCTGGAGTCAGCCGGTAAGGTCCACTGAGCGACAGCCATCCAAGCATCTGCGTGCGACTGGTCCAGGAAAACCACTTCCCGGGCCAAAGTAAGAGCAGCCTCCTTGTCTCCCCCTTCATAGGTCTCGATAGCATCTAGCCAGAGCATCTCGGAGCTCTTCGACACGTTTCCTGCAGTCTAGGACCGATGAAGAATGCTCGGGTCGGCGAATCAACGTCTATTTCTGGAATTCCCCTTCCTTCTGGAGTCCTTCCTCCTTCCTGAGCCGCCCTGTCTACCACCTCGCTTGCCGGGCCCCCTTCCAGCGTTCTTGTGGTCCTTTCTCCCGCCTGATCCTCCCGGTCGGCCACCTCGCTTGCCGGACCCCCGTCCACCCCCCCTAGGGCTTCTTTTCGGGTTCCCGCCCCTCCTCTTGCCATCTCTCCTACCACTTTTTCTTTGGTAACTCGACGGTTTACGCCTTGCGATACCTCGCCCGGTCTTGACACGTGGAGCTATCTCCACCGGGGATCCCAAGGTAGCTCTCAGATCGACTCCATCAGATAATGGGTGGACGTGGATTATCGGAGAATCAACCGGACCTAGTACCGTGTCGACCTTTCCGATTATCTTCCCGCCTGAAATCCTAATTCTAGCCCCTAGCCTCGGTGCCTTTCCTTCGAAGGTGACTAGTAAACCACCTTCGTGAGAAGCTTCCTTCACTCTTCCAGAGAAGCTCATGGTATCAGCCCCTACGTCTTCCAAACATGACTGCTACTAGTATAGAGGCAGAGGCAGAGGCAACTCCTGGTGCTGATAGCGAGGAATCCTCGGTACCTACAACCTCGTTGTCGCCCTCGCCTGCGTTTTCGACTTGATACCCTGCGTTGCTAATGACAAAGGTCTCAGAAGTGCATTTTCCTGACTTATCGCATCCGGTAACTACCAACTCGTGCATCCCTATCGCGGAGGATAAAGGTTCAGTCCATACTACTTCCCATGTGTTTCTGCTAACTTCGACCTCTCCAAGATGATCCGAAGAAACACCTAA
>CAYFID010000023.1:0-18808 GCA_964343205.1 uncultured Candidatus Poseidoniales archaeon
CTGCCCGAGGTATGTAAATGGCAAGGATGCACAGCAAAGGAAAGGGAAAGAGCGGCTCGAACAAGCCTCTCTTGGGAGACCTCCCCGAGTGGTCAAATTCGGACAAGAAGGAAGTCGAGGAACTAATCTTACAACTATCCGGAGAGGGACACACAAACTCATCCATTGGATCAATTTTGAGGGATATGCACGGTGTACCCGATGTTCGCCTAGTTACGGGTGAGAGAATTTCCCAGACTCTAAGCCGCCTTGGAAAAAACTCTCAGTACCCCGAGGATCTCATGAGTCTCATGAGGCGGGCTCTAAGGCTGATTGACCACCTGTCTCAGAATTCCAAGGACGTCCACAATAGGAGGCAATTGGAACTTTGCGAGTCAAAGATCAGACGTCTCTCCAAGTACTACAAGGAAAACAAACAACTTGAGTCGGACTGGACCTACAAGAGGGATCAGCTACGACTGATGGTCGAGTAATCACTAGTGATTTGTACTGCACTTATGTCGTAGGCAGGTGCGCCTGCTTATCGAGCATCCACTGTTCTCCTCTGTCCGGGATTTCATTGAACATTCAGCGACAGAAATCACACGATCACCAAGGCCGGTTTTGATTGTATCTAAACCCTCACTAAATGGCTCCCTCTCCGTGGCCCCAATTGAAGCAGCCTTACTGGACGAGGGAATCCCATACAGGCGGAGATTTTCTATTTCTGACCCAAATACTGACACTTTCATCAGGATTATTGACGATCATGATTCCAATCCACAGACAAACTCTCCATCTTCTCAGGTTTCTATTTCAGCAACCACTGTCGAAGGGTTGAGGGGTAGATTGGGGGATTCTAGAAAGGGCCTCCTCAGCACCGTTGCACAATCCCACGCCTTAGCTCAAGCCATTTCACAAAATAGCTCTAGATTAAGAAGGATTAGGCCTTGGATTTTGTCAGGAAACTGGATTTCTGATGCTCTAGACACGACTTATGATCCCGTGTTCACTGCGTTGCGGGACTTTCTTTCCACTGAGGGTTCAATCCGAATCGTCCCTGTTACCGAAGTTGAGTCCCCATACATCACGAATTATAAGTGGCTTGAATCAGTTGACCTTGAAGCAGCATCCAATAATTGGCAGTCATTTGACCCGGGCCGAAGAGAAAAATCGATGGATTCCTTAGCGCGATCCGCTTTGACTAGAAATCAACCATCCACTGCGAGACTCGAAGAGCTTCTTTGGCATTGCATACTTGGGCCCGACTGGCGTTCGGATCTAGCGTCCCAGATAACGAGGGCTTCAGAATTCTGGGATAATATGCCTCCGATAGACGCAGCTTCAGAACTTGCCGATTTGTTGCTTTCTAAAGGGACGATTTGATTACTCTATTCTCAGGGTGCTGTTACAACCAGAACACTCAATTCTCAAAGGCCTAACTTCTGATTCGACACGATTTCTCTTTCCACACGAAGGACACCTTACCTTACCCGCCCTCCCATAACCATTTTGATTTTCGTCCGAACCAGTGGGCGGGGAGATGATTGCCGCGGGGAAAACGAGAAGAATACTTGATGCCACAACTCCTAGTACAATTGGCATAGGAAGTCCGAACCAGTAAATAGATAGTGATAGCACGCCCAATACCCCAACCATAATCATGCTTGGAGCCCTAGATCTTTTCTTCGTTAGTGCCATCCCAATTCCTATCGCCAGAACAAGTGCAAAGACGGAAATAACAGCAGAAATCAGAGGACTGAATAGAAGCGAATTGCTAGCAACGAACTCAATCCTATAATCGACATCTGATTCGATGTCGGACTCTTCTATCGTGAGCTCCTCCATCACAATCCACCTTCTGTGAGTATAGTCAATCTCATCATTATCTGAGTTTACGCCCCCGAATCCTGAAAGCATGCCAGTCCGAATCTCGAAAGATAAATCCACCTGGTCCCAATAATCATACCCACCTGGTCTGACGAAGTCTTCGATTAATGTCTGCCTACTGTCTTCTTCGACATAGTAAGAGGAACTGATTCTGATAGAGATCTTCTCAGAATTGAATGCCCTAGAGATGCCGAGGTCAATGGTGACTTCCATCGGACCGAAATCTACTGGATTAATCCCAAATACCGATTCGGGGTTAACCATCAGTCCGTTTGAAAGGAACGACTTGAGGTCAGATTTGGAACCTCTTAGATGACGTTCGAGTACTAATTGCTCCGAGTTATCCACTCTTCCATTTTGCTTTTCAGAGTTACTCACTTCGTCGGAGTAGGTGTTCAAATTCCTCCACCAACTGTTAGAACCAAGGCTCTTGTTGCCAATGTTGTCCAACCCCCACCTCATCCATTGTGACATTGCACCCTCAAATCTGATTGTAGTATCGCGATCAATCGAATTCCCATCGTACTCGCAGTCGACAATAACCTCTAGATTCGAACCCCCTGTCCTCGGTGGCTCTTCATCAGGGTACCAGCTGTTGTCTCCAGTATCTTGGCCCAGTGTAACATCATGTATTTTATCGGCTTCAATATTCAGCGATTCTTGCGGTGAAATTCGGAAGTCTGTTCTTACCGACCCGCCCCCAGAATTACTTGGATCCCAGACAAAGGTAACATCCACCCAATCTTCGTTTGAATTTACAATAGGGCTCTCGGAGATTAGCACGTTCTGTACCATGAGACTTCCGGTAGAGGCTGTCCACATCCTGTCTCCAAATCCTGAGGTCACCCTCACAGGGAAGAAAACTAGGTTCCCTTTCACACTAGCCTCTCTAATTTCAACATGTAATAGGGGGAAATTAATCGAAATTGCAGCATCCATTTCATCGGTACCCCAGAAGAATTTGATCCCGGAATCACTTCCCGGATTTGAAAAAATCAGACTTCTAACCGAAAACGAGACCTCTATCTTATCATTTTTTGAGAATTGGCCGTCTTGTACCTCTACTGGCACTTGCAGTTCCCCCGACCCCGACAGGTAAACAGCAGGAATCTCTGAAGAGCTTTCGTAGGTATTGCCCCCTATCTTCAACAAGACAGTTGCGTTTGCCGAAACTCCTGTAGAATCAACCACTTCGTAAGGAATACTGAATGTCCAAGTTCCAGCAGAGTATTCCCCTGCCTCTCCCCATTCAATAGTCCAAGTACCAACTTGTACTTCGCCGAATACAGATGAAGTAACCTCTACAGACTTCTCTTCCTCCAGTTCAGAATCAAATGGAGTAAGCTCGCCATTGTCTGGCTCTCCAACCAAAAAAAGGTCAAAACTAGTCGACTCACAACATGCGTTAGACTCATCAGCTTGAATTGGGATCGGGGAAAACAATACCATTATCCAAAGAGCCGAGAAGATCATTACTACTCTTGCACGTACTCCATCCACACTACTCTGATTCGCCCCATACCCTTCAATGCGACGCCATTAACCAACATTTTTTGTTGACTTACCCACAATATGGCCTATTCCAGCTACTTGTGAAGCCAAAGAAGTCTGACTCCCTCCTTGTTTATACTCTCAATCTTAGCAAAACCGACTCTCTCAAACTGGTAAATGGCACCAACCTCAAGTTCGAAGTCTTCCACAAGTCCGTAAACCTCCTTCAACAACTCTTCTTCGGGTACAGTTAATATCGCTCGGCGAGACATCTTCTTAGGTAACCAATGGACTATTTTGCGATCGTCTGACCTGTCTTCACATTCTATTTCAGCATCTAATCCAGAAATCTCAATATCTGCAAAATCCTTGAATCTAAGCTTCCCAGAAGTGAGATCAGATGATTGGATGAATACAATACTATCGTTTTTCCATATTCTGCTACCTTGAATACTCCCCTCGGGATGCTTAGGAATCAGGGTCTCTTTGCTTGGTAAATTCGACTGAATTCTGACTTCAATGGGATCTGCCACAAAAGTCCTCCTTTCACATTTTGAGTCAATTATAGCCGAATTGAAAGTTTCAACTGTTTGCATAGAAATTGCAATGTCCTTCTGTGTGAGGCCAATATCCCCCCACAGATCTCTCAACGATTGAGCTTCAATACCTCGTCTCCTCAACGCCTTTAGCGTTGGTAGACGAGGATCGTCCCATCCACCATAGTCTCCAGATTCGATCGAAGAAAGAATTCCAGAAGTAGAGAAACCCCCGAACTCATGGACCTTCACCCTTCCCCAATATAGGGACTCTGGATAATCCCATTCGAAGTGGTCGTAAAGTAGAGTTTGTTTTCTGGTACTGTCCATCAGATCCTTGCCCCTAATTATGTGCGTCACTCCCTGCTCATGGTCCTCAATAGCGCTCTGAAAATCTAGCAACGGCCAAACTTTGTACTTCTCTCCAACTAATGGGTGAGGGGTGTGCTGAATCCTGAGTGCCGGCCAATCTCTCAGTGCCGGGTTTGGAATGGACATGTCCGTCTTAACCCTCACAACCGCTTCTCCTTCTACAAGAATCCCAGAAACCATATGTGACCAGTCATCAATATTTTCCGGAATCTCCCGACCCCTGCAGGGACACTCCTTCTTAGCCTCTCTGAATTTTCTGAACTCTTCTGCTTTACAGCGACAGACATACCCATGACCCCCCTCAATCATCTTTTTTGCGTACTTTAGGTATATCGGCATCCTTTCACTAGCCCTAATTTCGACGTCCGCCGGCCTTCCTGCCAACCACTCGAATTCCTCTCTAATCCAATCATAAGCATCTACGAGTGGAGGCTTCACCCTTGTGTCGGTATCGTCAAACCTGAGTACAACCCTCCCCCCATACAAGTCTGCATATTCCGAGTTGATCACTATCCCTCGTGAGTGCCCAATCGACAACGGACCATTCGGATTCGGAGCAAACCTAAGAACAACGTTTGAAGTATCGCCAGGTAGTTCTTTGAGTCCTTCCAACTTTCGTTGCTTCTCTCTTTCGAGTGCGTTGGGGTCAATTCTTTCTAGTTTGTTACGAACCTCTTGGAGACCTCTTTCTTTAGCCAATAAGTTTGCCAGATTTACCTCTGCACTTACCAAGTCCATCAGATCTCTTGCACGGTTTCGCAGGTCTTCCCTCTCAGATAGAACTCTTCCCAATACGCTGCCGGCCTGTCCCATACCGTCGTACTCCAATGCGTTCTGCAATGCATACTTTCGAACCGTAAGGGATACTTCCGAATCCCAACCAGTCTCATCCGCCATGTCTCTCGATTCGACCTAACAAGGGTTGCATTTCACCGTTCTTGCTAATTCCAATCTTCTAGGGTCGATTGGGTATGGGTGTGACTATCCGCTGATCTACTCGGCATGGGCCGGCTGTTATGCCTAATCCATGACCTCTGTACATTTGCCCAACCCCATCTTAGTGATTCATGGGGCCCACCAGAACTGCATAGGATATCGATTGCCTTCTTAGTTACAGGATCAGACGGGTATCCGGACCCCAGTTCTAATCCTGCCAGTTTTGATAACTTTTCAATCTCTTCATCTCTTGTGACTTTAGCAATAATGCTTGCTGCCCCCACCACAACATCATTAGAATCCATTTTGTGCCCTGAAACAATTCGGCACCCCTCCCAACCACTACCAAGAGTAGACAAGATGCCTTTCCCGAACCTCTCCGAATTTACGTCGCAAGAATCAACTATTATCGAACCCAAGTCCGATGGATTGGCAGCAACTTTGATGGCATCACAAAACAACTTGACCTCCAGTGAGTTTAAGGTTCCCGAGGCCATCCATTCGTCAATTTTTTTAGCATCACAGATTTCTAGCCCCACGCCCCAGCCCCTTAACTGGGAATGATGGCTGACTCTCTCAAAAACCGACCTCCTAAGCTTCTTGCTGAGCCTCTTTGAGTCGTCAACCCCCAGTTCTGATAACAATTCTCTGTCATCCTTCGGAACAGAAAGAGCACACACAACAAGAGGCCCTATTGCTGGACCCCTCCCAGCTTCATCCACCCCAACCTCATACTCCGGCATAATTCATGAAAGTATAGTTTAACACATGAAAACTACTGCAAATTGACTCAAATTAGGGAAATACTGATGTTTGACCTCGTCACTCGAGTGCCATGGGACCTGCATGGCCGTTCAAGAAGAAGAAACCCGCCAAACCGAATATTTCCAGGTCTAGTTACATGAAAAATGTTGTAGAATATGAGAGGAAGTCTGGCAAGAAGAAAGACGAGAAAGGGGAGGAAACTCACCTAAAGGACAGGAAGTTCTTGGATGCAATGAAGCTACTTTCGAAAAAAGATGAAAATGACTAGGTCACAGGGTCCGGAATCATCTCCCCAACCACTTCCAGATTTATCTCTCCGGCATGGATTGGAGATTTCAGGCCGAAGGAACCGCTAACTTCCGGCGCAATTTCGCCAAACTCTCCAACCTTCTCTCCTCTGACCATTATACTACTTCCTCGTCCAGAGATCCAAGGTCCATGTCCTGCTATTGTGGGCTTGAATTCTATGTTCTCGGTAATCGCCCCCAAATCTCTCAACATGGCCTGAGCAATTCCCTTTGCAGAAGTGAAACCACTTCCCACCTCCGCGCATGCCCATGCCCCCCTATCCCTATTTTTGGAATCCCTAACCACAACACCCATCTCGTAAACGCGCTGAGGCAACTCATGATGCCGATTTGCCGAAAGCAATCTCAACAGAGACGGCAATATGTATTGGCGGAGCACCGTATGGTCAGACGTTATTGGATTCGCAATCTTTGCCAATCCACCCTGCTGAGACCACCTAATCAGTTCGAATTGATCTCTCTCGTTCGAGAGCGTCAGACTTTGCACTTCTTGAAGGCCACTAGCCCTCATGCTTTCTCCGAATCTCCTCTTTAGGTGTGTTGATTTGAGTGGAACTGCATCAATGTGCGTAGTTGACATGATATTGGGGAGATTGTGAAATCCGAATCCGATTGCTATGTCTTCTACGATGTCTATAGGATGCATGATGTCACTCCTCCATCTTGGCATCGAAATTACGTGCTCCACTTCTCCGACAACACAATCAGCCCATCTCCCATGTTCATTGGGGCCATCTGTGACCGTCCGGCTTTCCTCGAGTCGCCCCCCCATCCTTTCAATTGCTCCGGATAGCTCATCTGAGCTCAATTCTAGCCCAAGTATCTTCTCAATCAAACGATTAGGGACACGAAACTTTCTAGAATCGCCTCTGGGAATTACAGTTTTATCGCCGTTAAATCCAGAAATTTCGACGCTTTCCACTACCCCTCCTCTTTCTGCCATAGACAAGCAGACCAATAGTAGACACGCCTCGCATGCTCTCTCATCCCACCCAGTCACGTCGATAAAGAAGTCACGAGTCTCTTCGTTTACGGTTGTGTGGCTCCCATTGATTATGGGTGGGAAGGAGAGTACATCGTCATTAGAATCAAGAATAACTGGAAACTCATCCAGATCTTCCATGAGATGTGCATATTCCGCTCCTTTTGGATGGTTAGTGAGGATTTCTTCTATGCTCATTTCTTCTGAACAAGCAAGTGGAATGAATGAGAATGATTGAGGGGCCGTAATCACTCTGAAGGGAGGGCTAAGAGAAGCAAGATCATGCACGCCAATTGACGAGAATTTCCTCTTCCTACCCAGTGTCATGTGCAGTTTTTCCTGATGGTCCATTAGTGACTGGATGAATTCGTCGCGTTGCTCTTGACTTGACCCAGTATCGACATCCCTCACAACCGCCCCCATTATCACTGGCCTCACTCCTCCCAATGACTGATCGACTGACATCTTAATTTGCCCTGGAACGACATTAAAACCCACTGGGTTTTTCCCAGTCAACAGGAATGATCTGGAAGCCCTAGCTATTGTCTCGTGGCTAAGTAGATCCGGCCTGTCAGGAAATACTTCAACCTCAATGGTCAAATCGTTATTACTGTCTACGGGGCATCCGATATCTGGAAGCCATTCTGACCATAACTCGGGCTTGTGTTCAATCCCGTTCAGACTCTGGATATAGTCGATTGTAGAATGCTTTAACTCAAGAGTAGGCATTCAGTCACCTCAATTCTAACCACATCTTCAAGGGCCGATCATAACCAATTAGTCGAAGCCCAGATATTGCAGCTGTGTCGAAATCATTAGCTCTCAGATTCCTCCTGCCAATGCGCTCGATCCTATCGATCCCAATCTCCTTCATCCATCCTCTGAGTTCACTCTCAACCAGGTCAATTTTTGTTGAAATTTTACCTCCAGAAATAGGAGCTAAAACTGCGGTGCATCCGGAAGCTACAGCAATCAGAATGTCCTTTGCATTGGGTTCGTAATCAATCTCGATAATTACGAATTTCCCTGCCGCACTGATGCCCATTGCCTTCGATGCCAATCCGATTTTCGGTAGAGAAGAAGCAAGTCTAGTCCCGCTTGCAGAAGCGCAGTCGACTATTGCGCCATCTAGTTCCAAATCCATCACCAAACGGAATAATCTCTCCACTCTTCCAATATTTCCCCGTAGCATCACCATCGAAAGATCAGCCATTCGGCTTCGCAATGAAACCAATATTGCCTCAATCTCCGAATCATTTAGTCCGGGGAATTGGGAGATATCGAACACCAGTCCTGCACAATTTCCTAGGTAATCTATCGAATCGTGAAGTTCCTTTTCTCCGACTTGCAACAAATCGAATTCCCTCGGCTCCCTTCTAACGATTGCTGGCACCTCTAAACCCTTCCAATCTTCCGATTCAGCAGCAGTTTCGCAACAAATTAGCCATGGAATTTGAAGGAGCACCCCCTTAGAATCCGAACCACTTGGTGAAAGCAGCGTCAAGTGATCCAACTGGGAATACTCTGCTAGCGTGTCTTCATTCTGGCATAGTGAGATATTCTCGAATCCCTCTGTGATGGAATTTTCAGCATACTCATCAGGACTGGGGAGATCTGATGCTGCCTCCAACACCAACGCATCCTCATTTAGCGAAAGACCCAATGGCCCCAGTAATTCTTCGAATTCTGAAATTTCGCTCTTTTTGACCGATCTCATTTCAACCCCACTTGGTGGTGGCGGGCAACTGCCTGCAATGATTATCCTGCCACCCGTCATTCCGACACCAGGATCTGAACCTACTGAGCCCATTACTAGGATAGACCCGCCCGACATTCTTGCACCCAAACTACCTCCTGAATGCCCTCGTACCAGTATCGTTCCAGCCGACATCCCTGCTCCAGCAGCATCTCCAACTGAACCCTGAATGGATATCTCGCCCCCACTCATTTTGAATCCGGCCTTGGACCCAACATCTTTCTCAACAACAGTCTTACCTGAAACGTGAAATGACCCCAACATTGAGCCCGCACCACCTCTTATGGTCAAGTTTCCCCCGCGATTAACTGAGCCAACACAATCGCCAAAATTTCCTAGGCATAATACTCTAGAACCTTCTGGGAGATGGGTAAGTACTCCGAATTCTCCATTCTTGGGCCTCTCGTCACCTGCCCTCCCCCATCCAATTTTTACTGGCCTTCCTTGCTCCAGTGCTTTCTGCACATACCTATCTAGATCCCTGTTGAGCTTGATACTCTTGGAGGCAGCTTCTCTCATATGCTTCACCTATCTGAGGACCCTCTACGCACTCAGAAAAGGGTGACTTGTTATTGACTCTTACCGACTTCGCTAGGTTCATAGGCGACCTTCAGACGACGCCTGTTCAAAGGCAAGCACTTGGGGTATGGCTTATGGGAAGCATAAAGGTGGCAATTAACGGATTTGGCACCATAGGAAAGCGGGTAGCAGATGCGGTAGATGCTCAGGATGACATGCAAATCGTCGGAGTCACAAAGACCGGTCCAAGTTTTGGTTGCGATTTGGCCGTAAAGAAGGGTTTTCCCCTATATTGCTCGTTCGATGATCCGAAGAGAATAGAGCTCTTTGGAAAGAATGGGTACCAATGTATGGGGGGGATTTCAGACTTACTTAGCGCATCGGACATAGTAATAGATTGCGCCCCAGGAAAGACTGGTGCCGACAACCTCGAAAAATACCAATCCGCAGGTGTAAAGTACATTTTCCAAGGCGGTGAAAGGCACGAGCTAACTGGACTCTCTTACACCTCATCAGCAAACCACAAGGAGAATCTAAACGCCCAAGGAACTAGGGTAGTTTCTTGTAATACTACTGGACTCTCTCGAACACTAGTTCCCTTGTATGAACACTGCGGATCTCTAAAGGTAGAGTGCACTATGATCAGGAGAGCTGCGGACCCCGGAGACTCGAGGAAGGGACCGATAAATGCAATAAAACCGGTTCTAAAGGTACCCAGCCACCATGGTCCAGACGTAATGACTGTTAAGCCAGAAATTGAGATTAACAGTCTGGCTGTTGCCGTGCCTACAACTATTATGCACGTCCACTCGATTATAGCCGATCTACCAGAGGGTCACGGACTTACCACCGAATCTGTAATCGAAATGTGGTCCAATACTCCTAGGGTGATAGTCATGAACGGGGCGGAGAACGGGATTACCACTACCGCAGAAGTAATGGAGATGGCCCGGGATATCGGAAGGAAGTGGGGGGACTTGCACGAGATTTTCGTTTGGGAGGACGGAGTCAAGATAGTAGGGGACAGGCTTTATTATTTCCAGGCAATTCATCAGGAAAGCGATGTAATACCAGAAAATATTGATTGTATTAGGGCATTGATGGGGACTGAAGATGATTGGGTCAAATCAGCCACCAAGACTGACGAATCCATAGGAAGATATTACTCCATACATTAGATATCATTCGGACTCGCATAGTGTCAATAGTCAAAAGAGACTCTAGTCTCCGAATTACGTATGACTGCGTCTAAATCGCTATGCGCCGTCATTGCAATCGTGATAATTTCTCCGTTCACTCATTCTTTTTCATCTCATTTTCCCTCTGAAGAGGGCCTCCATTCATCACCAACCTCAAAATCAGACGAATTTATTTGGCAAGAGCTTCAAAACCCAGTAGCTAGCCAATATCAAATCACTGAGTCTTCCGGACTAATCCATTCACCATTCGGGAGCTTTGATCCACAATCGGAGGATTTGCCTTTGGGTCCATGGCAAAAGTCAGGACTGCCTAATCCTCTCGATCAAAGACTCCACATAGTCCAATCAACTAATTCTGACCTACAATCGCTGGAAGACACCCTTTCGCGCCTGGGGATAGAAATTATTGATTTCATCCCTGATGATTCTGTAGTAATAGCACTCCCTATTCATTATTCGGAAGAAGCCATGACTCAGATCCAAAATCTCTCTCAGGTCCGTTGGATTGGCCCAATGCCAGCAATGTGGAAAATCTCACCGGCCCTATTGCCAATTCTATTCTCAAAGAACGTCATATTGGACCTGCACGTCGTCCCTTCACCGATTAACTCTGCAGATGACCACTCAAGACTGGAAACGGAAATAGCTGAAAACGACGGAATAAATCACCACTCCTCAAATTGTGATGCTTACCTTTGCCAAATACAATTATCAGACTCTTCAATTATCTCAGACTTGGCATTGAATCACAGGGTTTTGAAGATCGAGGCTGGCCCCGTGCTGTCCATCCAAAACACCAATGCCAGTATGATTAGCGGAATTGATTTTGCCAGGTCAATTTCTGGTTACAACCTTTCCGGGACTGGGGAGGTATTGGGCATCACCGATACAGGACTAGATACTGATCATGGGGACTTCGATGGAAGGCTTAGGAGTCCAGTTTACAACTTGTTCGGCCCGGACAACTCTGGTGCAGACACCAACAGTGGCCATGGAACACACGTCGCTGCTACACTCTTAGGGGACGGATCAGGAGATCAGAATGCCACTGGAATGGTTCCAGAGGCCACATTCCACTTCTATCAGCTTGAGGTTGATAGCTCTGGACTTCTCGCGAGGTGGGGGTCGCTGTATGATATGTTCGAACACTCCTATGATAACGACGCATACATCCATACTAACAGTTGGGGCAGCAGCAGTAATCTGGGCGATTATACATCAGATGCCAGATCGGCAGATTGGTTCTCAAATGACTATCCTGAGTTCCTGATAATTTTCTCCGCAGGAGACATGGACCAATCAGGAGTCACCTCACCCAGCACAGCGAAAAACGTACTCTCTGTCGGAGTATCCACTACTTCCGCTTTCGGATCGGACCCCATTGGTTCAGTATCTGATAACTCATCTTTGGGCCCCACCTCAGATGGTCGGATCAAGCCGGATTTAGTAGCACCGGGGATTATGATATGTTCAGCTAGAGCCGAGGAAGCAAACCTTGCCACTGGGGGGGCATGCTCCGACTCGACACATGATGGTTCGTCTACCCCGATGTACATGACAATGAGCGGGAGCTCTATGGCAACGCCCGTTGTAGCTGGCGCCTCTGCTATGGCGAGACAGTACTTGAGGGAAGTAGCCGGAATCCAATTTCCCAGATCGGACCTCATTAGGGCTCTACTGGTCAATGGCGCAGATGATTTGGGGGATGCGGACGTCCCAAACAATATGGAAGGTTGGGGGCAACTCAACATATCCAACAGCCTCTTCCCTCAGAAAGAAGGAGAGGCACTCTCGGTATTCTACGATCAAGAACGACAGTTAATTCCCGGTCACAGCTTTACCTACACATTCGATGTATCAGGCGATTATGGGATTGAAGCAACCCTTGCTTGGAACGACAAAGAAGGCTCCACAACTTCAGATCAAAACGCTAGCCGACTCGTCAATGACCTCGACTTGATAGTAACTTCTCCGGACGGAACTGTGTTTTTTGGTAACAATTTCGCAAATGGAATCAGCCAATCAGGAGGTGAGAGAGACCAATTGAATAATCTCGAGAGAGTCAGAATCCCATCAACTTCTATTGGAACCTGGACAGTTCAAATTGGGCACTCAGGTGGGTTCTCCCAGGAATTCTCAGTTGTTCTTTCAGCAGAAGCTCAAGAACGGCAAGAAGCGGATTTATCTATAGTGCCCGACTCAATTTTCTCATCCGATACTAGCCCCCTAAAGGGCGATACCATTTCCATTCAACTATCTTGGATTAACCAAGCCGCGGCCCCGACAGGGGATTACTCGATCCAGGTCCAAGATACCTCTGACGGCACAGAGATAGGAAACTACTCCATGCAGTCATTACCCGGGGGCTCAATTGAAACGTTCTCTATTTTTCACTCGTTCCAATCAACTGGACAACATCTTGTCAGACTTACTCTTGACTATCTCTCAGAAGTTGACGAGCTCAATGATGAAATTTCCGGGTCTAACAACAACGTCTTCGATCTTTTATTTGACGTAACAGAGATTGGCGTGAGGCTCACCCCTCTGATGGAGGACGGAACTCATCCCACCGATTTCCAAGAAGCAGAATCCGCTAAATCTAGGACCTTGGATCCAAGCATGGAAAGCTCGGCAAACTTCCAACTCGAATTGCTTAATGAGGGAACTTCGGAGATTACCGTTGATCTGATCATTACTGCAGTACAGATTGTCAGCGAGTCAGGCGTTCTCGAAAACCCTCAGGACGAATGGTCGAAGGAACTCAACGAGACCTCACCATGGGTTCTTTCCCCCAGCGGTGAATCCGGAGACCGAGTGATAGTGACCTTGAATCTTACAGACGAAGACGCAGACACCGATAGTAGATATGCTCTACCTGGCTTTTTCGTAACTGACATAACCCTATACGACAAGTTAGCCCCGACAGTTTCTCACTCCGTCCGACTTTCGGTGAATGTGGATAGGGTAGAGGGGCTCTACACAGTGGCCGCTGGAACTCAAGGTCTAGGGGCAAAGCCTGACAATATTGCTTTATTCACAATTTCAGTGAGGAACATTGGCAACGGTCCAACGGAATACAGTATCTCTTGCGAGAGTGAGGATAGGTGGATAATCCGCGTCGGCAGCAGTCAATCTTCCGAGGCAACAATTGGCCCACTTAGTAGGCTCCAATTCGTCCCTGTCCCAATTCGCGTCAAGGTCCCCCCTGCATCATCAGGCCTTTCCGCTGGTTCAACAAACCTAGTCACCTGCTTGACCTCCTCGGTCAATGACCCTTCTCTGGAGACTACAGAAACCGCCGTGGTAGAGGTACTTGAGAGTCGGGCTTTCTCCACTCAGATATTGGACTCCGGAGGTGGGAAAATAGGCCCTCTGGCGATTTCTGACTCTCGTGCGGTCCTCAACGGGGAAACAATCACTACTACTCTTTCTTTGTCGAATCTGGGAAATGTTCCTCTAGACTTTGAAATTCGAGCTCTTTCATCAAGCAATACATGGCCAATACAGATTTTCATGTCCGGAGAAACACCTCCGGTGGGCGAAGTCACTAGCATTGAAACTACAATCTCTCGAGGGGATGTTGCTAGCATCTCAATCTTGACCATTGTTCCTCTTGCCGCTGAGAAGGGCGACAAAAACACAATTTCTGTGAAGACCACTTTGGACGGAAACACCGTTACTAACGGGACCTTGCTGGAAGTAAAGGAAATTACGACCTTGGAAGTGGAAAGTGACTCTGGATTTTCCCTAGCATTGGGGCGCTCTGCCAACTCCAACATCCAACTTCACAACTCCGGGAACGTTCCATTGGCCATAGATCTGACCTTGGGGACGCTACCTCAAGGTTGGTCGGGCGGTTTCCTAACGGGAAAGACGTTCACGATGGAGATGAACCGCGATTCCATTATCACCGTGGGCCTAGAACTTCCGAGCGGAATTCCTGCAGGCCTACAATCAACCAAGGTTCCGGTGATAATAGAATCAACCTCCCCAAGTCTGACAACCGAAATCATCACTGTGGAACTAGAAGTGACCGTGCTCCCATCTGTTTGGATAGCCTTAGACTCCTCAGTCTCAAAGTTGCAAGGAATTCCGGAGAACGAAGACACGACATTCACTTTGAATGTCACCAACCTAGGGAACACAGCTTCCGGAGTCAGTTTGCATTCGGAAGTACCAGAAGGATGGTCCGTGGAAATTGGCCCTAGTGTCTTGGACGAGCTCGGCGCAGGTGAATCCACAGAGATTTCTGTAGTTGTCATGCCCATGCAATCTTCAGAGGATGGCCTAAAGCAACTCACTATCAATGCCAGCTCAACGCTTGGCCAAGGAGGAGTAGAGTCAACAACATCTGCAATCACTATTGATATTAGCAAGACCAAGTCCGCTAACCAAGGGGGAATTTCTGGATTTTTTGACTCATTAGGACTTCCTGGTTGGTCATTGGCTTTGATCTTAGTTATCTCTCTGTTTGGACTTGTAGGTATAGGCATAAGAGCCAGAAACGAATTCGCCCCCATCGGAAGGGAGGAAGAGCTGATTCCCAGGGGTTCGGCACTTCTGGCCGGTTCAAAGGAGGAGAGGAAGGCAGCTGCTCTAGAGACCTCGACCTCGGGTGAAGTCGTGACAGGGGATGTCTCAGAGTCAGAAATCGAGGACATGATTCAGTCGACCGTACCCACGCTTCCCACGCATCAGGTTCCTGATGGGGCACCACCACTCCCCTTAACCGGTCTTCCAGAGGGTTGGTCTATGGACCAATGGGTGGCCTACGGCCACATTTGGTGGGAGCAGAACGGTCCAAAGAGCGGTTAATTTTTCCGCGTTACCCCTAGCGGTAGGGCATGGTCGGATCCATTGTGCTGTTTGGCCCTCCCGGGGCAGGCAAGGGAACCCAAGCGTCAATAATTGTTGATCTAACAGGAAAGCCACAGGTTTCCACGGGAGATATGCTACGCTCAGCCGTGTCCCTTGGAACCGAACTAGGGATTGAGGCAAAGGCTTACATGGACGCTGGAAAACTAGTCCCCGACCAGGTCATAATCGGACTGATTGATCAGAGACTGCGAGAGCCAGACGCTTCCGACGGGGTTCTTTTCGATGGGTTCCCTAGGACAATCCCTCAAGCTGAAGCTCTAGCAAGCATCACGGAAGTTATCGCAGTCATCTCCATCGAGGTTCCTGATGATGAAATCGTAAGTCGTATTGTTGGCAGGAGGATGGATCCTGAAACTGGGGAAATTTACCACATCTCGTACAAGCCAGCTCCGCCAGAAATCCAAAGCAGGCTAATTCAGAGGAAGGACGACACAGAGGAGACTGTAAGGAATCGGCTCCAAGCATACCATGGGCAGACAAAGCCTCTGGGGGATTGGTATGATGATCTCGGCCTGCTAACTATTATTGATGGTACGGGCACTATCCAAGAAGTCGGGGAGTCCGTGAAAGCAGCAGTCAGAAGTCTTTGAGGTCGAAAGATGGTGGCACCTAGAAGAAAATCAAGAAAGAGAAAAAATGACAGAAGAGAAGAGGCTGAAACGGCCGTTGAATATCTTTCCAGAGCTCTTGAGTCAGGGCTAAATAGCAACTCGGAAATTTCAGATAGCGCTGCAAGACAGATTCTTTCTATCGGAAAAAAACATGGTTCGAGGCCAGACTCCAAAGTTAGACGGATGATCTGTAGGACATGCCGGCAATCCCTGGTTCCAGGACTCACTTCTCGGGTCAGAGTATCTTCGAAGAAAATAATAACCACATGCCTGAGGTGCGGAAGGGTTAGTCGAGAAGTAGCAAATATTGGGGATGAGGAAAAATGAGAAAGGAAATCCCCCCCTCAGTGTCAAAATTGGCCAAGAGCGAGGCCATAGATGTCTCAATCAGAATAGGCAAGGGTGGTGTTACCGATGCACTTCTTTCTGAGCTCTCAGAGCAGCTCAGCCGCAGGAGCCTCATCAAGGTCAAAGCCAACAAGGGAACTACATCAGACAGAGAACACAGAAAAGAGATTTTCTCGAAGATTGCAGAGCAATCAAATTCGACCGTAGTTTTTCAAAGGGGAAACGTAGCAGTTTTGTGGTCAGGAAAATAACCCTATTTACCCTCGCGATTGATTGCTCCATACAGTCACATATTTAGAGGCACTATTTCTCGCAACGCTAATGGTATCCGAAGCACAGGTAGTTCTGGGAATTTTTGTCCTCTCTTTCGCCTTAATCCTCTTAGAGGTTGTACACCGGACTATTGCGGCCTGGTTCGGATCTGTTCTGATGCTTATTTACGGCCATTATTCTGGAGTCTTCCACCTCCACAAGGAGTTCGATTCCACAGGAATGCTGCTGGACACTTACACCCTGGAGCACACTATGATCGGATGGATTGAGTGGGAGGTCATAGGGCTATTGCTGGGAATGATGATCTTCGCTTCAATACTTGAGATATGCGGATTCTTCGAGTTTGTAGCCATCAAGGCAGCAAAGATGAGCAAGGGTGATCCATGGAGGCTTATTGTACTCCTAGGTACATTCACCACCCTTCTTTCCTTGGTAATCGATAACGTTACTGCAATCATCATCATCGCCCCAGTCACACTGAGGATTTGCAACAAGTTGGAGATTAACCCAGTCCCCCCTCTTCTCGCCGAGGCAATCCTCTCGGATACCGGTGGAGTTGCCTCCATGGTTGGGGACCCTCCAAACGTCATGATTGCAGCTGCTGCTGCAGACGAGGGGCTGTCAGCATTCTCATTCAACGGTTTTCTCTTCCGCCTCGGAATTCTAACCTTCTTCGCTTGGATTGCAACTCTAAGTTACTTCAGGTGGTATTACAGGGACTGGTCAGAACAAAAGCCCCCTCACGTTGATCTGCTAATGGAGGAAGACGAGTGGGATGCTATCAATGACAAGAACCTGATGTACTCCACCCTCGTCATCCTAGGACTCACCGTTGTCATGTTCTCGGCCAAGTCATTGTTGGATCTGGAAATTGAGATTGACGGCATCGCTCTTGCGGGTGCTGGATTTGCTCTGATTGCAGCTAGGCCAAAGGAGGAAGAGTTAGGACATGGCTTCATCAATGACGTTGTCGAGAAGGTCGAGTGGCAGGCCCTGCTTTTCTTCGCAGGGCTGTTCCTCTTGGTCGGTGCAGTAGGAGACGTAGGCTACCTAGACAAGGTTGCGAACTGGATTTTCGACAACTTCGGACAGGACGAGGTTATACTCGCCGTGGCAATTATTTGGGTTTCAGCCATAGCAAGCGCAATAATTGACAACATACCCTTCACCGCAGCAATGATCCCAGTAATTTTCAGCATCACAGAGGCAAGCGAGGGTACTTTGAGCCCCGAACCCCTCCTTTGGGCACTCGCGATGGGAGCAGGATTCGGTGGAAATGCCACGCCGATTGGATCCAGCGCTAACGTAATGACGGTTGCCATTAGCGAGAGGGGCCCATACCCAATCACGACCAGGGAGTGGGTGCGGGCGGGCTTTCCAGTGATGATTATCACATGCATCGTTGCTACCGTTTTCATGTTCATCTTCCACGGAACATTATACTCACCTTGAAGTGGATTGCATGGAATGCATAGTCTGTGGTTTCTCCTTCGAAGATGAGAAAAAATGCCCCGCATGCGGTTCAGAGGTGAAACCCGAAATTCTAGAGTTAACCCCTTCCAGCGATGAAGAAATACCCGACATGGAAGTCACCTCACTACGGAACTTTGCAGAAGCCGACCTCCCTGACGAGAAATTCGGAGACCATCCAACTGAGCCTAGAAAAATCCCGTTCGGTTTTGAAGAGGCACCCGTCACTATTGCGAGCAAGCCAATCCCATACGGTATCTCATATGCTCCAATTTTGGATGACTAATTTTCTTCTAGATGCCATTTCAGCCCCCCCTAAGGGGGGCTTATCCCCCGTCTTGTTCAAATACCATAGGTTGGTCGCAAGCCTGCTTTGTGCGCTCTGGTAGATTGGCTATCAGGGTAAGTGGTTGAGGCTGCTCCGCCCTGCGGGGAGACGAAGTGGCCTGAGAAACCAGAATTGATATGCCTGGACACCAGAGGCCTCACATTAGT
>CAYFID010000024.1:0-18541 GCA_964343205.1 uncultured Candidatus Poseidoniales archaeon
CCCGTGCAACTGGAGCCCGCGGTACTACCAGGTTATACTATACCCCCAAGGGTGGACTAGAGAACGGATTCCCTCTTATGATGCTCTCGGTCACTGGCTGGTTCAAATTACTGATGTGAGAGGACCCACAATTATGCTAACTAGAGTCCAAGTGCCCATTATGCAGATCGCCATTCCCCAAGCCCTTGGCCTGACTCCGACGCTTAGAAGGCCAAGTAGTCTGGAGTACTGGCCGAATAAAATGGCTATCGAGCGCAAAGCCAGGACAGAAGCCCCTGCGGAAAGGGAGAAGCCTATCAGCATGAAAGGCGAAAGAACGGCTCCAAGAAGGCTCGATCTGGCCATTGCTCCAACACCCTGGGCCACTAGGGAGGGGTCCACGAGCCACGCTAGCCACGCTAGCCATAGGCCTAGGTAAACATCTTCAGAAAACCGTTTGACTTTCCGCCAGTCTTGATAATTCTGATTTAGCTTGGAGTGTGAGAAGGTGGAAATGACCTCAACTTCTACGATTCTCCCCTTAAGCAACATTGACCCTCCATGATAAATCAGTATTGACGAAAGCATGATTTCCACAAAAACCCAATAATTCCCCAACCCGAACGAAGAAAGGAGGGAAATTGGAGTAGCCCAAACCAGGAATCCCAGTGAAGCAGCAGCGATTGTCATGAATGCACCAACCGCAGGAATCAGGGCTTCTTCCGGGGCATCGTACCTCCTCTCGCTAGGCAAACTAAGTACGAATAGGGGGAGTAGAGTTGTACCTGCAACCATTGAGATAAGTTTCAAGGGATTGTTTTCTGACCCCATGGATGCTGCCTCTGTGGCCTCTTTGATTTCTGAAGGAGACATCGCACCCGGAGACCATGATGCGATGAAACCTGCCGAGTCGATGATCAAGACTGCGTCAGAGGCCCCGCTGGGTAATGATCTTCCCACCGTCGAGTCGTCTAGCAGAAGTGGCCAAGATCCATTCAATTCCCTTGCATAGTCATCGAGGTTGAATGCTTGCAATCCTTCTCCTGTAGCAATCTGCACAAAAGACACGCTAAGGCCATCCTGGGACAGAATCTTGTCAGCGGCCAGGAAGTCGTTCAATTGTCTCTCAGCGTTGGGTGATCCAGAAGTGAACATTCCTATTACGACAGCATCTGAGTTTTCCAGCAGATCGGTCAGAGACACAGAACCTGTGCCAGTATCATGGGAGATGAGAATGAATGGGGGTGCTGCCCCTCCCTCCCTGTATGACTTCGAATCGATGTCGGGGAGGTGGGAGGCAGTGGCTGCCGAGGATATTGCGAGTAGGATGATTACGGCATATGCGGGTAGTGGGAATATTGGCCCCCTCAGTGAGACCCCCAACCAGGCAATAATTCCCAAGGGAACAAGTACAGCCGCCACTCCAGAAGATAGCATTGGAGGTTCATCATTTGGTACGTTGAACCTGAGCATGGCCCATGAGTGGCATGCCTCCCCGGGATCCTGATCTGAAAGTGTGAAGCAGGCGTCCAACATGTAGTTTCCAGGAAGAAGGGGGCGATCCGTAGACCAAGTGAGAACAGTCCTGTTAGACTCGCCCTTAGATATCCCATCTGGTACCTCAAAGTGGTCTAGCCACTTGTCATGGCTCACATATCCGTGCCACATCTCCCTCCAAGGCATCGGACCCACCAGCTCAATTGCCTGGGCGGAGAAATCGGAAGCACCCCATGGGGAAATCGGGGTGAATTCTATTCTTGCCATTCTATTCTGATCTATTATGACATTGAGATTAGAGTCGATAATGTCTCCATCAAAGATGATTCCTGTCGTAGAGTCGTATGTCCCCCACCAAAGAGTTCCTGAGACAGCACACTCGTGGCTAACTTGTATTGAAATCCTAATTTCGTCACCAGAATTCATTGAAACGTTGACGTTGGTCGCGATCGCTTCGAAAATGTGGGGGTCGGTCCTGTCTTTACTCATCACGATAGACTCTGTTTCAACGCTGGACATGGCTTCGAAACCACCCATTGATAGTGTAACTGAAAACTGGGTCTCGGACCCCAGAGGACCGCCTACAGGGACGTTCGAAACAGAGCATGCGTTACTGGTAGTCTCCAGGGAAGCAAAAAGACGGACGGTGATATTTCCCTCGAACCTAAAGGGCTCCACAGCCGGTGGTGCAAGAGCGTCGACAATTGTGGGCAAGGTGAAAGAGCTCGTCTTTGAGAATGAAGTGCTACCCGGGGGCAATCCTGTTACAGTCGTCCAGTTTCGGTCCAATATCTGGTTTTCCTCGTCCCCCTTAAGGAATAACATGTGACTTTCGGGATTGTAATTTTCGAACCCCGGACCGTCATACGCAGCCTGATTCTGGGAAACTCCTGGACTCGCGCATATCAATAGCAGGACAGTACTGGCAATGAGGATGAGGGGAGTTTTTCTCATCTGCAACCTATCCACCCGTTTCTTTTCCCTTACCTGCCGTGTTGAACCCTTCGCCCATCTGTCACAGAAACCTCATAGCCACAAATAGCGCCATTAGTGAGCCGGAAAGTGTTGAGAGGAAGTTAACGCTGTGTTTGCCCAATAATCCACGATTCTCCAGTAATGCACCTAAAATCGAGTCAACCTGGCACCCCAGCCATCCAAACAAGATTACGAAGGAGAAGAAGAATGCAGTGGGTGTTTGGTCCCCGTTAATCGCACCGAGTACCGTAGAGACTACGGCAATGAGAAGTGCACCATAGAATGCAGCAAGTGTACCAGTAGGGGACATGCCTCCATTTGTACCTGCTGGAACTGCCTCCAGTGTGGTGATAATCCTAGTCCTAGGGTCCAAGCTACCAATTTCAGAGGCAAGAGTGTCTGACGCGGCCACTGAGACAGCCGAGCAGAGGATGAAGTATGCCCACTCGTGGCCTCCAACAGAGATATTGCCGATAGCTACGATGCTAGCGACGCCTCCGTTGGCTAGTACATTCTTCCAACCCCTGACGCCATCGTTTGCCTCCTCTGCAGAAATCCTGACTTTCTCCTCGAATCGCCATTTGGTTGCCATTGATCCGACGAATAGGAATGTCATCAGAACCACTAGCCATGTCCAATGACCAAGAAGTGAAATCACTAAACCGACCCCTAGAGCGGCCATTATGCCCCCCCTGTCGAGAAGGTCCTTTCCCACCGAAACCAGCAACAAAACAGAAACGAGAGCGATCGAGATGGAGAGGTCGTCGCCGAATTCAACCATATTTACGACCGCTCGTTCACTACTGCGGTCAAGAACGATTCGGAATCGGGGTTGTTATTGGGGCCAATATCCTCTCCCTATCGCGATTCCAAGGAGTTGATTCCTCTGATCAGACTCCGGGAGAAAAGGAGCACAGAAGAAATTAGAAATACAGTCCACAATATCATAAATGCTACTCCTTGTCCATCATCGAAACCAAACCATTCAGTTGGAGCGAAGAAAGATAGGAAGGAGCTCCCGTTCCAGAACGAGTGCCCGGCTATGGACAGTGATATTGCAGGGATTATCCTCTTGGGAGTCTGGATGCCAGAAGATTTCATGGTTTTTGGGGACTTGACGTAAGTTAGAGAGAAGTCAGAAACTCCCATAGGATGTTCGTCCTGATTGATATCCGATGGTTCTGCTGATGATCCCAGGATAGACCATGTATTGTCGTGCTCTGGACTATCGGAAGATTCCTGGCGAATCGCTTCTTCTAGCGTCGGCCTTGAGCCATCAAATCCAGAAAGATCTCCGTCACCATCGGTGTCAATACCCAATCCCTCCGCCATATCTATCGCAGAAATTGCCATCGATCTGGCTCTCCAGGACATCTTTGTCTTGAATTCTTTATCTGTAGCAATCCAACCTATCGCAGTACCCGCCATAGCGGTCCAAATCGCATGCCCGGGGATTGAGCCAATACCTCGAACTAATATGGTGAAAGAAGTAGCAATAGGGCCGCCAAAAACCGAAGCCCCGATATACTGGAAGTTCTCAATTAGGGCGAAACCTAGACCCACGGTGAAACCAATCTGAAAACCGTGCTTTGGACCCTTTATTGCGGGAAGGAAAAGTGCCACAGCCAATGCCTTGAAAATCTCCTCGCAGAATGGGGCACCTATCGCTAGAAGAGAGAAATCGAAAGCCCAGGATTCTTCACTGAAAGGAACGAGCTCGGGAAAAATCAGCGAATTGAAGATGAATGCGGGGAACGCAGAGGCCATTCCAGCCATCAACCATGCCTCCGCATCCCTCCTCCTAGTGGATAGTCCGAGAAGCTGGTTTGAGGTCCCCCACCAAGCTAGAACAGGAAGGGAGAAACCGACGAGCCATATGGGGATTGCAAGGATTATGAAAAGAATCAATCCAATGTCCTCAGAAACCGTTAGAATCAGTGCCCAGATTGCCACACCTGCCAAGACTATGGTGGCAAAGATTACCCAAAGGTGCCTGCTAGGAGGGACATCTAGGATAGAGTCGTCTTTCACGATAAATCTGCTAAGTTTTGTCTTAGCCGGAGTTCGGAGTGAACGCCCCTCTGACAAGGCGTGTGACTCTGCCCCTGAATCATCCGGAACTGCTAGGATGACATGAACTAACTTTGGCCTGTGGAGCCTTACGATTAGAATCACTAATGGGGCACTGCAAAGACTCGAGCCAAGAACCATTGAAGGCTCTAGAGTGGAAATTCCTAGAATCAGGAAAAGAGAAGTGTACATCAAGAAGAATGCTGGTAGGACTGTCCCGAGCATTCTCAAGTATACATCCCATGTTTTTCTGGCCCTCGCGATTCTGAGATTATTTGGCGGCTCGATGATAGGCTCTGGCGATTTTATTCGGAACTTCCTGCCTAGTTCGTCGATGAAAATTCTCCCGCTTCCCATACGTTCACCCGGTGCCACTCAGATCGCCCATCACTCAGATACCAGATGCATCCGGTGCGGTTCCTCATCACTGTGGCAATCTGTGGGCGGGGTGAGCGATATTGGGCTTTGGCATCAGGCGATTACGCCGCAAGAGCTGCAAAACATCTCACTCCTAGATTCATCCTTCTTCATGCTCAACTGTCCACAAGAATGGCATCGTGGCAATCTCCTGGCTTGGGGGTTTGTCCTTCTCGGGGGTCTGGACCTTCTCCTCTTGGGAACGGCCCATCCTTTCTTGGGGCGCTTGACCTTTGGCACATTTCGTCATGTCGGGCCCCACTCAAGAGGTTGTCTACTAGGTGATAAGGGGGTAGCCTATCAGGGGTCATGCGCTGTATCGTTGTCGGTGCCGGGGTCTCAGGCCTATCGTGTTCAATCCGTCTTCTAGAGCACGGTTACGAGGTAGAAATCGTATCGGATAAATTCAGTCCAGAGACTGTTTCTGACGTGGCAGCAGCTATTTGGTACCCGTTCCTAACTGCTCCAGCAGACAGGGCTGACAAGTGGGGAATTGAGACCTATGAAGAGCTAGAAAGGATATGCAGTCAAAACCCGAATGCAGGCGTCACAATGCGAGACGGCAGGGAATATCTGAGGGAGGTGGTGAGGCTGCCTTCTTGGAAGGATGACATTGCTGCGTTCAGAGTTCTCGAAGACCACGAGGTTCCTCAAGGCTATTTTTTCGGATGGGAGTTCAGGGCTCCAGTCATAGAGATGCCCCTATACATGCCTTGGCTTAGGGGGAGGGTTGAGGAAATGGGCGGTGTATTTCGGCATTCCTTCGTCTCAGACTTTTCTGAGCTCGAATGCGATGTTGTTGTGAACTGCGTCGGCCTTGGAGCGCGGGACCTTTGTAACGACGAGGAGGTAAAGCCGGTCAGGGGACAGGTAATTTTCGTAAAACAAGACCCCGGGATAGGGCACTTCGACCAACAGCCAGAATCGTTGACATATACAATACCGAGGAGCGATGTTACCGTCCTTGGAGGGACTGCACAGGTAGGCGATTGGGGGTTGGCAATTAGGGAGGAAGACAACGACTTAATTCTGAAAAAAGTAGAGGCGATTTGGCCTGATCTGGACAGGACGAAAATCATCGGCGGTGCGGTCGGGCTTAGACCCTCGAGGGCAGAAGTTCGACTTGAGGAGGAGCGTATAGGCAATCATTGGGTCGTGCACAATTACGGGCACGGTGGAGCAGGAGTCACCCTTTCTTGGGGATGTGCAGAAGAAGTCGTGGAGATAGTGTCCAAGTATGGGTCGAAATGAGACGGTGAACAAGGTTTTTTCATCTTTCCAAGCTTGCCAATATTGTGGGCGATGAAATCTTAGATGTAGTGGATGAGAAGGATAGAGTAGTGGGAAGGGCGGGACGAAATGAAATCCATGCTCGCAAGTTACCTCATCGCTCAACACACCTGCTAATTTTCAATTCCAAGGAGGAGGTTTTCATCCAAAAGAGATCTGTGACTAAAGATGAGTTCCCAGGAAAATGGGGTTCATCCGTATCAGGGCATGTGGATAGCGGAGAAGGTTACGACGAGTGTGTAATCCGAGAGGCAAAGGAAGAAATCGGCCTAGATCTTCATCGGGTCCCAGAAAGGATTTTCAAAATTGATCCATGCGAGGAAAACTCTCATGAGTTTTCATGGGTCTACAGGTTCGTCTGCGAAGGGCCGTTCCAACTGAACGAAGAGGAGATTTCGGATGGGAGGTGGTTCTCTTTGGATGAAGTGGAAGCGCTTCTAAGGGGAGACCCAGAGAGCTTCGCCCCCCCATTTACACTTATTTGGCGGGTTTTCTCGGAGAACGCCTCCAGATGATGTGGTGGGCTATGCTGGGATCCGCTGACGAAGGCCTGCAACTTTCTCTGCCGCGTAGGCCAACTTCGTGGTAGTGATTACCGCAGCTCCAATCTTGTATGGATCACCGTTTGAGGCTGGGCGTCTATCCTCAAGTCTCCCACACCAACCGTCTTCCACAGTCCCAATGGGGATTCTGATTGAAGCGCCCCTATCTGAAACACCGTACGAAAACTCGTGGATTGACTGAGTCTCATGTAGCCCAGTTAGCCTCTGATCGTTATCAGCACCGTATACGTCAATATGCTTTTCTATGTGCCTTCCAAACTCTTCGCAGACCTGGTTGAAGACTGCTTCGTCTCCGCATGTCCGAAGAGTTGTGTCGGAGAAATTGACATGCATTCCGGATCCATTCCAGTCTGTCGCGCCAAGTGGCTTGGGATGCCAATTGATTGAAAGACCGTATTTCTCTGCATTTCTCTCAGCTAGGTATCTGGCAACCCATACCTCGTCTCCTGCGTTCTTTGCGCCCTTGGCGAAAATCTGGAATTCCCACTGGCCAACTGCAACTTCTGCATTTATTCCCTCGACGTTTATGCCTGCATCTAGGCACATGTCCAGATGAGTCTCAATTACGTCCCTGCCGTATGCGTTAGACCCCCCCACTGAGCAGTAAAACTGACCTTGCCCTGTTGCGTCAGCAGGAAATCCCATCGGAAGATTCGTCTCAGGGTCCCAAAGGAAGTACTCTTGCTCATATCCAAACCAGAAGTCATCGTCGTCCTCTTCGATTGTTGCTCTACCATTCGAAGGATGTGCTGTACCATCTGCGTTGTACACCCCACACATCACCAAGTAGCCATTCACCCTATCTGGATCGGGGTATATCGCCACTGGCTTCAGAAGGCAATCTGAAGCTCCGCCCTCTGCTTGCAGAGTGGAGCTGCCATCAAAAGACCACATCTTGCAGTCCTCAATTTTTCCCGAGAAGTCTGTCTCTATCATTGTCTTACTTCTCAAACTCTGTGTTGGTTCAAACCCGTCCAGCCATATGTACTCTAGTTTCGACTTTATTGCCATATCTGGGACCCTGACAAAGGTGGTTTATAGTTTGAACGTATGAACACATAATCTAGTTTAGATTGGGTGAATACATATTATATAATATTAATAATATACATTCAATTAATAATTCTACAAATTATTATACAAATGAATAAATATTTTTCCAATGTTGATAAAAATCTGGTTCAATCGATCAGCGTTACATTTCTAGGTTGAGTCAAATTTCATTGGATCATATTGAATAGACGTCCCCACAAACGAAAATCATGGGGATGAGGGAAGCCTGGGGAATAGTAGAGTTTCGACGTTTGTTAATTGGAAATTTCGTCAACATGCTAGGTGGTGCGATCTTCATAATTGGCATGGGGTGGACCGTGGCTCAGACTGGGGGTCCAAAGGCATATGGCTTGATTTTCACAGCATATTTTCTCGGTCACCTTCCCCTCCTTCTTTACGGTGGGATGGTTGTAGATAGGATGCCGAGGAGAACAGTTGCTCTGGCAGCAGACGTTGCCCAAGCCATTATTGTAACATTAGCTGTGTTTTTCCTAGTTGCGGGATTTGGAAAGTTCGAGACGTTGATGGTTGTTACATTCCTCACAGGTGGTGCGGGAGCGTTTTCGATACCCGCGGTAAGTGCTCTTGTTCCCGATATCGTAGATGAAGAACTCCTCACTGAAGCGAATTCGATTAGGGGGGTAGCGATGACTGGGGCCTGGATGTTGGGTCCGCTAATCGGGGGATTCACTGTAGCGGAATTTGGAATCGAAGCATGCCTAGTGATCGATGCAATTACATTCGTATTCAGCGGAGTAATTCTCTGGACTATTTCAGAAGTCCCTGTCGAAAGAGAAGAGGAGGGGAATCTCGGGGAGGAAGTGTTGGAGGCGTGGGAATTCGTCAAGACCCAACCATGGTTATTTGCTGGCATTGTGATGTTCATGATTTGGCATATAGGGGACTCTGCAATAGAAATCGGAATCCCCTTCATCATCGAAGACAAGGGTTTGGGGGCTAGGGAATTCGGGATTTTTGGGGCTGTCGGAGCTGGTGGTGCGATGATTGGAGCGGCCCTAGGAGGCTTTAGGCCCGTCTCAAAAGAGAGGCGAGGCTTGGTATTCTACATGTTCATCGGCGGAATAGGGTGGTGTATGCTGATGTGGGCCATGCCTATTCCATTCTGGATAATCCTAGTTTTCGTACTACTGGAGGGAATATTAGGGGGGCAACTTAGGGTGATTTGGATGACAACCATGTCGGATAGCGTTGATCAATATCTAAGAGGTAGGGTGAATTCACTAGATGCCATTGGATCATTGATATTCATACCATTTTCTCCTTTGATGGGAGGTTGGATGATTGAGAAGACAAATGTGCTGACAACCTACTCTGTAGCAGTATCGTTGATGGTTCTGACCACTATGGCTGGCCTGATAGTACCCTCTTTTAGAAAATTCGAGAGGGTCGATTCAGAGAGGTTTCCACTTAGTGACTTTCAAATGAAACCTGGCTGATATCGACAGAGAAAATTTGGTCATATGCCCTCATCTGAAGTTTGATTGTCACATAGAGTGCCATGGAGTATGCAATCCATGACCATGGTGCCCTGTCCCCTAGACGCACAATCTCAAGCATTACTGGGCCATCAAAAAGGATGCACCCAGAAATGTACAGGGGACGTCCCAAAGTTAGCCATATTGATTCCCCCTCTTGGGCCATTACTCTCTTGACCCTACCATCCCTCCACTTGTCGAAAGCCTTCTTTAGCCTCCAGAATGATGCTTCGGACTCCTCTCTTTTATCTAGAAACTCCGATCTAGATGGAGGGTCTTCTTCCATCACAAACCCTCGGTGCAGCACGGACATGGCTGGACCCAATGGCCGGGGCTAATCTCCTTAAGAGAAAGGTCGACCTTTGTGCTCTGTTCCCAGTTCGGATGACTCAATCTGTGACCGAACGAGCAACCTGGAGGTGGATCGATAGGCGATGGTACATCCCCCTCTAATGGGTCTTTGTTCCTGTCTACATTTGGATCTGGGCTCGGGATTGCGGAAATCAGCGCCTTGGTGTAGGCATGGGCCGGGTTTTGGTATATTTCGTCGGCGTCGGCCATCTCAACAATCTTTCCAAGATACATCACGGCAACTCTGTCAGAAATATGACGAACGACTGCTAAATCGTGAGCGATAAAGACAAATGTGAGGTCTCTAATTTTTTGAATATCTACCAGGAGATTCAGGACTTGTGCCTGTACAGAAACGTCCAGAGCACTAGTGGGTTCGTCCAGCAGAATAAACTCTGGACCGAGGGACAAAGCCCTAGCTAGGGCGATTCTCTGCTTCTGCCCCCCTGAGAACTCGTGAGGAAATCGTTTCATGTGTCCTTCCTTCAAACCTACTGAGGTTAGCAACTCTCCTACTTTCTTAGTGAGTTCCGCCCCATCTGACAGTCCATTGACGATCAGTGGCTCACCTACAATCGAACGAACAGACATACGGGGATTCATCGAACCCCCGGGATCTTGGAAAACAATCTGCATTTTTCTCCTCAACTCTCTGTTGTTTATTTCACGGATGTCAATTCCGCCGTAACTCACGGACCCAGAAGTAATGGGTATTAGGCCAAGAATAACCCTGCCAAGAGTGGTTTTTCCACAACCAGACTCCCCTACGATGCCGAAAACCTCCCCCTTGCGGATGGAGAAGTCAACTCCGTCCACTGCCTTGACGTGAGATTTCACGTTGGAGAACATTCCTGACTTGACAGGGAAGTACTTCTTCAGATCCTGAACCTGTATCAGGGCATCACTTGGTGGGGTGCGAATTTCTTCCGTGGCCCCTATATTTCCACCCACAGTATCACTCCCAACTGTCCTGTCCCTTATCCGTACAAATTGGACACATGTCTACCCAATGGCCAGGGCTGATCTCATTTAGGTCCGGAGGGGCGGAAAGTGTTTCTCCGGTTCTCCCCATCCTCTGACAGAACCTGCAGCCGGAAACGAAATCCGAGGGGTTTGCTACTTGTCCGGGAATTGCTGGTAAAGTTGATTTTCTTGAAGACGACAGGCTGGGAGTACAAGAAATAAGCCCTCTAGTATAGGCATGCCTCGGGTTGGAGAATAGCTCGAGAATGGGGGCCCTCTCTACTACCCGTCCAGCGTACATGACGGTTACAGAGTCACACATCTCTGCAATTACCCCCAGATCATGGGTGATCAGCATTATCGAGGTCCCCTCCCTGTCCCTCAAATCTCTCATCAACTGGAGAATCTGTGCTTGGATAGTGACGTCTAGCGCAGTAGTTGGCTCGTCTGCAATCAACAACTTAGGTTCGCATGCCATCATCATCGCTATCATGACTCGTTGGCGCATCCCCCCAGAGAGTTCGTGAGGATACATCTTAGCAACGGTCTCCGGGTTAGGAATTCTAACTTCATCCAATATCTCAATCACTTGCCGCCTATGGGCAGGGTCGAGTTGAAAGTAGTTCGAGGCTTGTATGGGGGGGATTGCAAGAATGGCGCAAATTAGTGCAGCGCTAATTAGCGCACTAAAGGGCAACCAGAGTAGCAAGAAGACGATTAGAGGTACTGCGAATGCTATAGGAAGGGTCGAATAAGCCACATCTTTAGGTAGAATTAAGCTTGACTGGTTGGCAGGATTGGTGATGTCAGCCTTATCTAAATTATAGCTCGAAAATACGTAAGTTGCAAACGGGATGGAAGGGAGGAGAAGGAACGCATAGAGATCGTATTGAGAGGCCAGACCTCTTAGGTGTAAGGCCACAATTGTACCTGTAACTAAGGTCAATAAAGCCAAGACGATTGGCCTTTCCCTCGCTGAGGTATACAGCAAATTCACCGGGTAGATGAGGGCTTCTATGAATCTCTTTGCCCTCTTTTTCTCCGGTTCGGTTACCTTGCCGTGTTCTTTCATCACCTCACAAATCTGCTTCTCAACTGTGTATAGGGGATTTAGAGCTGTCATTGGCTCTTGAAAGATCATGCTAATTCTGTTTCCACGAATGGACCTAAGGAATGATTCGTGAGAGAGCCTGGGGATTTCTTGTACCAAAATGAATACTATTGTCAGTACAAACAAAGTTAGTGAGGCTACAGCGGCCTGAATCCCTAGAATTGGCTCGAATAGAGTCCAAATCAAACCAAGTACTGTTGCTAACAGTAAGGCGGAAGAAATTCTCTTCGATACCTCGATCTTCCGCTGAACTGATTTGGGGGTTTGATGAACCAGTTGCTTGCCCTCGAAGACCACGCTACCAGAGTCAATCTCGCAGGAGGCCAATCCAATGGTAACCAGGGAGGTTACTGATTTACCGCAACCGGACTCCCCCACCACGCCCATTATTTCCCCTTCCTTAACTGAGAACGAGACGGAGTTGAGTGCCTCAACCGGTCCATCGAGAGTATCGAAATGCACCCTCAATCCTTCTATTTCGAGTAGATTTGACAATTCCTCACCTCCTATTCTTTGGATCGACAACATCCCTGATTCCGTCCCCCAGGAGGTTGAAACCTAGGGTTGTGAATGCGATTGCAAGGCCGGGGAATAGGATCAACCACCAGTCCTGTGGGAAATATGTCCTACCGTCCGAGACAAGCCTGCCCCACTCGGCAGCAAAGGGCTCAGCCCCCAGACCGATGAATGAAAGCCCACTTGCAGAAAGGATCGTCCCCCCGATGTCCAATGTGAAGGCTACCAGCAAGGGGGCCCAGGCATTGGGGAGTATGTGTCGGAACATTATCCGTCCCGATGGAGCGCCGACGCTACGGGCCGCCTCCACGAAGGCCATCTCCTTGACGTAGAGGACCTGGCCTCTGATTAGCCGTGCGTAGCCTGGCCATCCTGTGAAGACGAGAGCAACCTGGATCTTCCAAAGTCTGTCGAAGTCCCTAATCACAGTAATTTCTCCATCAGTATCTCCAGACCACCTGTGGATAATAACTGCCGCAATGAAAACCGCAAGCGTCCTCAGAGTAAGGTAGCGATAGGGGTTCTTCCAGTCGAAGACCTCCCGAGTCCTCTGGCGAAAACCATCGAAGGATGCCCGGTCCACCATTGCCCTGTCAGCGACCACCAGAGCCGCAACCATCATTATCGCAAAGACAGAAGCGAAGACCCTCCATATCCAAGAGTCGGTAACAATGAACAATCCTTTCCAAGGTCCGGCTAATGTTACGAAAATAACGAGAAACGCGACAAATGCAGGGTTCTTCAGAATTGAGTAAAGGGACTGTAGGGTGTCTTTTGGTTTCAAACCGCTGGAAGGTAGGATCGAATCGGAGACCACTGACCTAGTGGCGATGGAGAGGAAAGCCACGGGTATTAGAACGGCCAACCACAATGGCATTATGAACCTCTCAACTGCCTCCAATGCGGCAACGAATGCCATTGCCAATATTAGTCCTGGAACCGCGAAGAATACATCAGTTATCCTCATCACCACCTCGTCAACTCTTCCCCCATAGTATCCACTGATGCTACCTACAACGGTTCCAATGACTACTGTCAGAGATGCCACAGTGAAGCCAATCTTCAGCGAAACCCTAGACCCATACAGGACCTTGCTAAATAGATCCTGGCCTTCGTTATTTGTACCGAAGATGCAGACATCGTATCCATCAGGAAGCCACCAGTGGTGCATCTCTTGGTTATCGAAGACATAAGTCAGTTTTACTGTGGTATATGATGTATTTTCCATCAATTCATCTGAAATCCAAATTAGTGAGTCGTTGTCTTCGTCCACTGAAACAAGATCGAGTGGAATGGGGTACCCCAATCGGTCCTCAAGTGAAATGAGCTCGATTACATCCAAGGTTTCCCTATAGAGGGTCCTGTCAAACGGATTGACCTTCTCATGACTAAGAGCCTCTGTCCAGTTGTAATCCCACCTACGTAGAGTGGTGAGTGAAATCGACTGTTTGTGCCAGTCACACTCCTCCGAGAAAGGTTCCGCCCTCTTGGGCTCGTAGTCATTTGTCCAGGTGTCCCTGGTATCCTGAAGATCCCTTGATGGATGCTCTACTGCTATGTCATCTGCGAAGAACGAAATCAGGGAGACAGAGACCACCATCGCGAGTCCGCTAACCGCTAGGATGGATCTTCTGAAGACCTTCCAACTCCTTGATGCGTCTAATCTAATCTGGGCAAGGCTCTCCTTGATCCGTCGGAGGCTCTCCTTTCGATCTTCTTCGCCTTCTTTCCAAGTCATTCTAGCCTCACCCTTGGATCGATTACAGCGTACATTATGTCGACAATGAGATTTGCTAGAAGGAAGATTACTGCGGTGATTAGTGTCACCCCCATAATGACTGAGAAGTCAAGAACGGTGATTGCCTGGACTGCAACCCTGCCCATTCCATTGAAGGAAAAGATTGACTCCGTAAGAACGGCCCCGCCTATCGCCCCACCAATTGAGAAGCCCAAGATTGTCAAGATCGGGACTAACGCGTTTCGACAAGCGTGAATCAGGACGACCCTTCTCTCGGACACCCCTTTAGCTCGCGCGGTCCTGACGTAATCCTCGTTCAGTACTTCTAGTAGACTAGCCCTCATGTAACGTAGGAGTGATCCAGCGGATGCAATGCCCAGAGTGAACGAGGGCAGGATGAGATGAGTGAGGCTGTCGTTGAACAGAGCACCATTGGTTGAGTATTCTGGATGAAGGGTAGATAGTGCTTGGTCTGTAACAAACCAGCTGTCTACCAGATGGAATCCTGTCCCCCCCGATGGGTAGTACCACGGATAGCAGGAAATCTGTGTGCATGTTAGGGAAGTATAGTCAGGGAATGTTAGAGCAACGTCGTGCCTCCCGTATATGGGGAGGCAACCGCCTTCAGTACCGAAAATTGGGTCGCAGATCCCCCCTACATCTGGGCCCGTGGAGAAAAGGAGTTGCAACATCATTGCAAGCCAGAATATCGGGAGGGAGACAAAGGCGATTGCCATGAAACGAGAGATGTGATCGAAAACGCTGTCTTGCCATACTGCACTCAATATACCAAGAGAGATGCCTATCGGGTATCCAATTAAAAGCGCGAAGAAGGACATTTCCAGGGTTATTGGTGCGGCGTCCCTAACAACTTCGGACGTAGGGCGATGATAGGCTGTTGACTCCCCCCAATCCCCCTCCATTAGGTTCGAAAGATATATCCAGAATTGCTCCGTAACTGGCTTGTTTAGCCCGAGCCTTTCCCTCTGAAGCTCAAGCAGAGTCTTTCCGGTTTTTGGATCTACTAGGCCGCATCTCTCACCACATAGGATTGCGGCTGGGTCGGCTGGGATAATCTGAGAAATAACGAAAGTGAATACCGTCACCATCACCATGACTGGGACGAGAAGGAGAATTCTTCGGACGATGAACTCGTGCGTCTTCACTTCTGTGCCTCCTTTCCATTTATCGCAGGGACCTCTCGATGTAGTAGTTGTCGTGATTATGTCTTTTCACGTCACGAAGAGTCCTCTGGAATGCCTCTTCTTTTCCCTCGCGCACACGCAGGGGTTAATGTCCCCCCGCCGAGCCAGTATGGCCCGACGGGGGATTTTCGTCATCCCTTAGCTAGAGCCCTATGAGCACGAGCCAACGTACTGGCCGTTAACCAGTGGGAGTTTGTCCCAGTCGAACCAGTGGTCACCGCCAATCGGGTCGTATGCTGGTGGACAAACATGGGTTGCTCCTACTCCAACTCCAGCGGACTGTCCCAGGAATGCCATATTGGGATCCTGGACCCACAGAGCGAACGCGTCAACGTATAGCTGACGTCGCAAATCCTCGTCTAGCTCCTTCCTGGCATCAAGAAGGATAGCATCCAAGGCACTGTTGTTGTAGTGGGTGTGGTAAGCATCCCCACCAATGTTGGTACTTCCAGCAAATGGAGACCAGTAGTTGTCTGGGTCAAGATAATCTGGGCCCCAACCGATAATCCACAGGTCCCATGTTCCAGTGAAATAGTTGTCAAGAACCTGGGCCCATGGCTTGTCGGCTGCGTCGTTTGCTATTCCAACCGCCTCTAGAGCAGTTCCCAGTATCGCGGCGGATGCGATTCTAGGGTCATTACCGGTGTTAGACAGAATTCGCATTGTGTTGGGAAGCCTGCACTCGTCTCCGTCCCTGTCAGCTAATGGCACAACTGTGGGGGCGTCAGACACGCTGATTGAAGCACAGTCGTACTGCCTGATGAAGCCCGCTGCCTCTAGGACTGACTCGGCATACGCAAGGTCGTAAGTGAACGTCTCCTGTGCCGTATCGTCATACGGGAATCCCTGAGGAATTGGACCGTATGCTGGACTGAGCTCGTTGTCGTAAGCCTCACTTCGGATCTTCTCGTAGTCGAATGTGTAGCTTATGGCCTCTCGAACAGCAGAGGTTGTTAGGACGTTGCAGTCCATGGTTCCGTCACCATCACAGTCGTGGTTGAGCAGGTAATCAGTGGTCCCATTGGCGTCAGCGACCATGGGGTGCACGTTGTAGGGCACTAGGACGTAAACGTAGCTGGAACGGAAGGTGCATCTGAAGCCATCCTTTCCGTATGCGTTAGGCTTGTCATCCAAGTTCTCGCAGAACTCTCCCTTCTGAGCGGGTGGAATGTATGCCAGATCAACTTCCTTGTCCTGTAGGGCGAGGACTCTGGTCTGCGTCTCATCGACAGTCTCGTAAACGTACCTGTTGATGGCGAAGTCTCCAGACTCCCAGTACATCCAGTTTGGCTCCAAGACAGTCCTAGTCTCCCTGGCCCACTGAGTTACTAGCCAAGCGTTTGAACCGGCTCCAAAGGGTGCCTCGTCCATGAACTCGTTACAATAGTCGTCCTTGGACTCATCCGCGGTAGTATTGGGGTCATCAGCTTCTACAACTCTGTTTGCCTCACAAAGGTCCGAGTTAATCACTGCGGCGACTGTGTAAGCAATTGTAGCAACGAATGCTGCCGAGGGATCGAAGATGTTTACTGAGAACGAGGTGTTGTCGATCACAGTCAGGTTGTCCCCACCCCAGTCATCGTGGGTGCCATTTTCATCATTGCAGTTGAACGACTGAGACAGGATCCACTCGACTCCGGAGCTTGGGCTCCCGAATCCTAGGACCCTGCACCACGAGTAAACTACGTCCTTAGCCTGGAGCTTGTCTCCGTTGCTGAAGTAAACGTCATCCCTCAAGGTGAAGGTGTAGGTTAGGCCGTCGGTTGAAGTTGTGTAGCCGGTCGCCAGTCGGGGAACGATGTGTGATCCTCCGTCTCCCCTTCCCTCATACCTGTATAGCGTGTCGTAGACATTCTCTATGATGCCGCCAGAAGCGCTGTCGTATGCGTCGGCTGGGTCGTGCGTGTCGGCGTCACCAATAGACATGTGGACCAACTCGCAGGGGTTGTTCGAGCCTACCTCTCGGCACTTCCTGGAAACTTCCATCTCGTACCATGCGGTCTCATGGTGAGTGGACGCATTGACCGGGTCACTGGCCATTGACGCTTCGTAGGTGGCGAGAATATCTGCCTGAGCGCGACCGTATTCGCAAGAGCCGTCGTCAGTCTCTGCTGCAGTGTCGTGGTTGTTAGCGCCTGGGTCGGTACATCCCGGAACCAGGGTCTCAATCACAGTCTCTGTCACAGTCTCTGTAACGGTCTCTGTAACGGTCTCCGTTACGGTCAGAACGCACGCGTTGTTGTCAGTGTCTAGCGTGTAATCGTTTCCGATTGCGTCGCAGTCAGCCTGAGTCAGCGTCCTTTCCACATCATCCCCAGCGCATCCCGCTAGGGTTGATGCAATCATCAGTGTGCATAGTAGAAGAGCATTCGCTTTCGCCTTCATAGGGATATTGAGGCAATGTTGGGTATTTAGTATGAACTCGAAAAATGGGCAATTTGGCTATTTAGGGTGGATTTTGGTGCAAAAATGCATCCGTATAGTAGAAAGAAGGAGTTTTGTATTTTCTGCGGGATACTGCTAATATCCGAGTAAGGTGGTGGACGTGCCGAGATTTGAACTCGGGGCCTCTTCCATGCCAAGGAAGCGCGCTTCCAAGCTGCGCCACACGCCCAGATTACTGGCGACCTACGACGGTCATTTAAGGGGACGGGGCGGAGCCGGACCATGGTGAGCCCTATGGATGGTGGAGGAAGCGGCCCGAAGATTCCCGACGGGCTGGTGGAGAAGCTGGTCAATGAGCTAGAAGGAAGGGACGCGCCATTCGCAAAGCACTTCGAGAGGGATTTGGGGCTCGTGTGGCTCCCTGAAGAGGAGTCGCGCTTGGGGTTCACCAGGTTCGAGTGCGACCATCATGAGATCTACCGCAGGAGGAGGCTCGGGACTCGACCTGGTCCGATTACGATTGCACTAAATCCCATCCTAGCAGATGACGAAGCCCTTTACCGCCACACTCTAGCACACGAACTCCTGCATGCAGCGGGTCTCCTGGATCACGATGGGGCACACTCTGAGGTAGTACGGAAGGTTGCCCCTGCTCCAAAGTTGAGAGACTCGCCAGTACTAAGGAGGCTCCGGGAGAAGGTTCTCGAGGGTTTGCCAGAGGAACAGTGGATTTGCGGCAAGTGCGGCCACACATGGGAAAGGAAGAGGGTGACAAGGCCGATCAGGTGTCCGAAGTGCGCTAGCAGATTCGAAGACTAGTGAGGGTTCATCTAAGTGAGGCCTCCGGACTGAGCCGGGCGATTGGTGTAGTCTGGATATCATGCCGGCCTTCTAAGCCGGTGACACGGGTTCGAATCCTGTATCGCCCACCA
>CAYFID010000025.1:0-18484 GCA_964343205.1 uncultured Candidatus Poseidoniales archaeon
GACCTCGGTCTCCTCCCCAGTAGAGAGGTCCTTCACCTTCACGTTGCCCTTGGACCACTCATCGGGCATCACCATCACGAGCCGGTCGGCACCGATCCTCTCTGCATGCTTGAACACCCACTTCATTTTCTTGTCCTCCAAGACAAGGTCCGCGGTGCTTCCCCCCGATCTGAGGGCCGCAGCCACGCTCATCGCAGCCCCTCTCAACTCTGGACCCATCCCGTAAACTACGTCAGATACCCCATTCTGAAGTTCTGGTACGAGTCCCTTGTCCTGCAGAAGCTCCATGATCACCATGTCCCCGAACCCGAACCCTGTTGCAGGTAGGTCCTTGCCCCCAAGGGTACCGATCAGCCTGTCGTATCGACCTCCGCCGCATACGGCCCTCAAATCGCCTGAGCGGTCGTGCGCCTCGAACACTGGGCCTGTGTAGTAGGCAAGCCCACGGACGACCGAGGCATCGAACTCGACCCAGTCCCCAGCTCCGTATGACTCAACAAGGGAGAAAAGGGTCCTAAGCTCTCCAACTGAGTCGCTGCCTGTTCCAAGTGCGGACTCGAGAGCGGCTAGCTTCCCTATCCCAAGCACGGACTGGATAGTAGAAACCGAGTCAGGGCCCAGCCCGAGGTCTGCCAGCTGTGCCTCGATCACATCAGGAGGTAGCTTGTCCATCTTGTCCACAACGATGCAGGTCTTGGAGAAGTCATCGCCCTTGATCCCCAGAGAGCCAAGAACCTCCTCCAGGACCTTGCGGCTGCTGACTCTGACCACTATGTCTTCCGATGAAAGCCCTACGCTCCTGAAGAAATGGACTAGGACCGAGATGAGCTCAGCGTCCGCCTCGACGCCCGCTGCCCCCCATATATCCACGTTCCACTGGTAGTGCTCCCGACCGCGGCCCCTCTGTGTCCTCTCGTAGCGCCAGCACTGTGGTATCGAGTACCACTTTATGGGTAGTGGCAGGGCACCTGACTTGGCCATGACCATTCTAGCAAGAGAAGGGGTCATCTCTGGCCTCAGGGCGACCTTCCGACCTCCCTTGTCCTCGAAGTTGTAGAGTTGCTTGGTTATATCCTCACCGGACTTCCTGGTGTATAGGTCCTCAGTCTCAAGAGCTGGGGCGTCGTACTCCTCGAAGCCGTGGGACAGGGCTGCATTGTGGAACCTCTCGAATAGCCAGTTGCGGAGTCGCATGTCCTCAGGGTAGAAGTCGCGAGTGCCTCGTACCCCCTGCGTCACGGGCGTGGCAAGAACGGTGCCACTTCAAGCCCTACGGCGTTCTCGGAACGCATCTAGCCTTTCTTTGCGTGTGACCCTACCGTCCGCGAGCGGAAACGCATAGAATCGGAGAGCCAGGAAAGTGAGGAATCCGAATGCCGAGGTGTTGATCGCCCACGAGATCAACTCTCCAATCCCAATAATCTCGAACATGATGTGGAAGGTGACTGTGGAAATTGCCCACAAGGCCCCATAAACAGTCATGAGCTTGGTGAAGCTAGTGCGGATCTCTGAGTCTGACTCGAAGGTCAGCCACCTGTGTAGGGCATAGGCCTGAACTGAGCTGATCAGGAATGACGTGGCCCATGCAACAGTCTCTACATATGGCGTCCAGCTGTTGTAGTTGTTGAATAACAGGTAGAGAGCGGCGAAGACTGCGACGTTGAAGCACCCTACTGCGCAGTACATGGCGTACTCCCTGAACAGCTTGGCCCAGGGGTAATCGTCACTTACAAACATCACACATCACCCGTCCAGTCCGAGAGCGTGTGGGCGATATGAACCGGCACGTCCTCTGCGAGCAGTCCTGGTCCCTTCTCCTTGGCGGCCCTTTTTCCGGCCTCCCTCAGCAGGGCGCAGCCCAGCCTTGCAGCCGGCCATGGGGGCATTCCCTGTGCCATGAGGCCCCCGATGGTGCCAGCTAGGAGGTCTCCCGTCCCCCCTACTGCCATCCGGGGGTGTCCGCCCGTTGCGAGGCATTGCCGTCCCCCTGGTCCTGTCAGTTGGTCGCTTGGTCCGGTGATCACAATTGCGGAGTGCTCTCCGGAGCATCCCGATATGGCTTCTGATGGGCTCACTTCTCCGAGCCACCTATCAGCCTCACCCTGGTGTGGGGTTGACACTCCGTCGAGCCCTTCTGGCCAGGAGCCATGTGGAAGTGCGGAGATGGCGTCCGCGTCTACGACGACGGGGACTTGCTTGCTGGATGCGAGATCGAGGATAGCCCTCACAGCTTCCATGGTTCCGTCCTCTCTGCCTAGGCCGGGGCCGACGACAATTGCATCAGGGGCCCTTCCTGACTCCAGGAGCTCATCGAGATTGCCTACAGAGCGCATTGTAAGGTGGTCGTCGTCTGGCAACTTCTCTGGAATCAGACTAGCAGGCCAATCTGACCTATGGACAGCGGCGCTTGGCATGGCTACGTGGACGAGGTCACAACCGCTCCTAGCGGCTGCGAGGCCTGAGAGTATGGGAGCACCGTGGTAGGGCCCTCCTCCTATGACCAGGAGTCTCCCGCGATCGCCCTTCCTCCCTCCCTTCTGCAAGGGAGGGTACCGTGCAGAGTCCCCTATACCGCAATCCTGGACCTCGTCGGGCCAGGGGAGCTCTGAAACGGTGATCTCTCCACAATCTGATGATTCCATCCCCTTCTTCAGGGAGTGGAATGTGAGAGTCCGATCCGCTACAAGGCAGTCCGGGGCTCCGAGTCCCGAGGGTATGTCGCATGCCAACACAGGGACCGCCAGAGTACGTGCCCAGTCAGCGATGTCGGAAATAGGGGTCCTGAGAGCTGTCCCAGGGCCTGATCCACCGGCTCCGAGGAGGCAGTCCACGACTAGGGCCCAATCCCCCTCTGGAGCCGAAGGCCATAGGTGGATCCTTACTGATTTGTCTGCCATTAACCTTGCAGAGGAAGAAGATTCGGACTTGGAATAAGGGTGGCTAGCTAAAACTACAGCCCTCCCCTGCAGTGAGTCAGAGCAAGACGCTACAAAGCCGTCGCCCCCGTTGTTGCCTGGACCGCAAAGGAACAGGATCTCCCCGCTTCCGGCCATAGCAGAGGCTGCTTCTGCTAGGTTCTCTCCTGCTCCCCGCATTAAATCAAGCTCTGCTATGCCCATGCTGGTTGCGTTCTTGTCGAATACGGCTACCTCGTCCCAGTGCATGACCCATCGAGAGCGCGCCTTCATGATCACCAACGAGCCTAGGCGATCTCCGCATCGATTGCTTTCTTCCCGCCCCTAGTCTTCTCGGTAGCATGGGGGATCTCAGGGGGTTCCTCACCAGCAATCAGAACGAACGGGTCTTCCCCCCCTGGGAGCATGTCTATCGGCACATCGGCTCCCTCTGGGACGTTCCTGAAGACTGGTCGGGAGATCAGTAACCTGTTGAAACCGATGAATAGTGACGCAGTGACTCCCCAGAAAAGCAGGATAATGGATATCCCGTGGGGGTTAGCTGGATTCCATGGGTCGTCTACGTTTGCCAGCAGGTCCACGAAATAGGATAGCATCAGGACGGCGAACATTATTGGGAAACCCAGGTACATCACAATGTCCCACCACCTTCCAATCCACCAGTCGTTGTCTCCGGTGTTGATGAAGTCATCACGGAATGCCGAAACGCCGTGGTCGAGGTAGTCCCTGAAGTCGAATCCTTCCACACCGCTATCTACTTGCCAATACTTGTACCTAGACCAGCCGTAGTTCCAAATCGTGTAGGCCATGAACAACCCGCTGAACATCAACCCGTACCCCCAGATGTGGTCCTGGACCTCCAGGAACTGGGGGAAGCGTACCCCGGTGGTGGGGTCCATCTTGATCCAGAGGGCCGCGCTAGGAAGACCGAAGAGGAATATTGCCAGGCCGGTAAGGGCTACTGACCTGGATCTATCGAATCCGTGGTCAACGAAGTTCCTGACGCATAGCTCCACGGTGGAAATCATCGAGGTGAGCGCCGCGAACGATAGAGCCAGGAAGAAAACCGCGACCATCACAAGCTGTACCACTGGACCTCCCGGTGCTTGGGCGAAAACCTCGGGCAGGACTAGGAAAGTGATAGCTGAGCTTCCTCCGCTTACGGCCCCAAGAGGGTCTGCAGAAACGGAAAAAACCGCCATCATTACAGTGAGTCCGGCGATTATGCTGATACTGTTGTTTGCAAGGCACATTGTGGCCGCGTTAAGTGTGGTGTCCTCGTCCTTCCTCATGTAAACTGAGTAGGTGATAGCCATGCCCATACCTGCAGAGCATGACCATGCAGACTGCGACAGGCCGTTTATCCAGGTCTCAGGCTGAACAAGGTACTCCGGTTGGATGCTGAACATGTAGATGAATCCGTCAAGTGACCCATCCTTAACGTCCATAACGAAGGCTAGGAAGAGGGCTGTGAACAGAAGGACGAAAAGTGAAGTCATCAGTGTGACGTTCGCCTTCTCGATAGCCTTTGCTCCCCCCCATATGGCAGCCAGAGTGATGAGGACTGTGATCCATTGGAAGAAGATGACCTGCATTGGGTTCTCCAGGAAAGTGTTCCACACCTCTATTGTGTCGACTCCCTCCGAAAGCCCACCTCGGATCGCTATCTGGAAATAGTTCAGACACCAACCAGTTACCACTGCGTAGTAGAACCCGATCGCCACGTTAATCCATGCTGTCCAGAGGCCCATCCACGCGAACCTCCTACCAGCGAAGATACGGAAAGTTCCAACTGTACCAACCCTGCTCCTCTTCCCAAGAGCGAATTCTGCGATAATCAGTGGTACTGACCATAGGAAGAGGAAGATGAGCCAGGGTATCAGAAACGAGCCGCCTCCATTCGCACCGACCATTCTGGGGAATCTCCAGATGTTACCGGTGCCAATTGCTGCTCCTATCGTTGCGAAGATGAGTCCTAGCCTACCGCTGAACTGGTCACTAGAGGTCTCTGACTGAGAATCCATGCTATTACACCCGGCTATCTGTTTCTTCCATTGGCATGCCTAGAACCCTGTCTTCGTCAGAGAACATCTCCCTGAGTGATAATCCCAATCCGCCCCACACGAAGCTTGCAATTACCAGGAACATCAGAATGCTAAGAATTGCGTCCCCAAATCCTGCTCTGTAGGGTATCGACAACTCGTAGTAATTGCCACCATCTTCCACCGTGGGATATGTGAATGGGAATGCGCCATTTGTAGTCCCGAGCATCGCCTTGTACTGGATCTTACCCACTGAAGTGTCTGGTAACGGAACGTGGCTGACCAGCCGAGTTCCGTTGGAGCCGTCCAACAGAGGGCAATCTTCGAAGGTCTCGTTAAACCCGGACCTCTCCCATGGGACTTCTACCCAATCTGTCGGCCCGAAGTCGTTCTGTTGCCTTGTAGGCTCTACGAACCGCCACATAAGATGTGTCATTTCCTCGTCTGGGCTGAAAGGAAACATAGGATCCAAGCAGAGTCCGATCGGAATCTCTCCCTCTGATGGTACGGCCACATCGGTTGGGGCCTCCAACCACTGTGTTGATGTGGTATTCTCAATTCCCACTATGGCCCTGTATCTGGGATCGTCAGCCATCTCTACCATGTAGAAGGGCACCCCCAGGTTCCTAACAGCGATGTGGGCAATGTCTTCCGGATTCTCGTGGAACGCATTTCCAATCTCAATTGTATAGCAGTAAGAGTTGTGAACACCGTAGTGCCAGTCACAGAAGTCACCAGTGGTTGGATAGAGCTCTGAAGACTGCATTGGGGCGTAATCGGTCATCTGGCCCATCACCTGCCCGTGATAAACCAGATACTCATCGTCGGGGGAGTAGCAGTTCGTGCAATGCCCCCAAGGCCAGAGTACCAACTCCGAGAATGAGTGCCAAGTAAGTGTGGACTTGAAGTCTGATGCCCCGTCCAAGTCGTCGTCATTCATCTCTGTCAGATCTTGAATGAACTTGGTCTCTGGTTCGGTGTTACCCCCTAGCCAATCCTCATCTGTCTGGCCGTCCGCGTCGTCGTCATTGCCGTCTACGTGGTCTTCATTCACCAGCCCATCGCCATCGTTGTCCTCGTAGTTAACTGGGCCGTTATAGACGTCGTTGTTGGGACCGTCAGCATAGCAAAAGCCTGGGAAAAGAGGTCCTGTCGCGCCTAGTGGAGCCCCCCATTCAAACTGATAGTTGCGGTTCAGATCAACCCCATCGCAGCCCTCGTCGACCTCCTCATCGATGTCAGGGATTGGAGTCACGCCTGTATGGGTGTTGTCACGGAGGTTTTTTCTCCATCCACTCTGGTAGCAGTTCTCCCAGGCAGTTTCTCCACAGAATTCCTCTCTGTCGTACCTGTTTCCATCTACGTTAAGCAGAGGTATTAGGTAGATCTCTCGGGTATTTACCATGTCTGTAATGAACTGCTCGCTGAAGTCCTCGTCTACTCCTAGGTCTCCTGGACCGCAAGCATTCCCGTCACCGTTGCTGTCTTGGAATGATGCGTTCAGCATCAGGCAGTCGCCATCGTTGTCTATGCCGTCCCACCCGTCTTCGTCAATCAATCCGTCTCCGTCATTGTCCACGCCTGCCTTACCGTAGTAGAATGCAATTGTCTCCAAGAAGAACATCGGGACCTCATATGACATCCACTCCCTGGCATGGTGATTTCCTACCAGCATTACATCTGGACGGTCAACATAGTTCCCATCATCTCCATTGAAGTCGTTGTATGCCCCACCCTGAACGTTTCCTGTGATCTTCATCCAGGGGCTGGCATGATTATAGTACCAGCCTTTGTACTCGTCCGATGTCATATCATCTCCTCGAGCGTTTACACCTCCAAGGAGTCCTTCGTGGAACTGGAGAAAGCCAGGATAGTAAGCGGCTAGTGTCTGCATCCTCTGCTTCAATGAGAAGTAATCATGGTATGACCTGAACTGGAGTTGGTCGGAGTCACCATGCGGGCCCCATGGGAAAATCTGGTTTGCATACTCGACCGACCAAATCTCCTCTGGAGATGCCCCGATTTCTTCTTCCTGAGCTTTGGTGATAGGCGCTATCGCGACTGGAGAGAGGAAGCTCAGTAGAAGTGGAAGAAGCATTGCTGCGACTGGGGCTCCTGGATTTGTGAGAGGTTTTCTCCCTGATCGGAACACGTCTTGCCTAGGCATGCTAACGTTTTGCCGGGCCACATCTACGTATTGAATAGCACGGAGAACGGTCCAAAGGACCGGGTTTCCTTTTTGAATAGGTCCTTTTCCGAAAAACCATGGCGACCGCGACAGGGATAGGAGAATACTTGGCTGGGGAGGACGTTGGATACGGCTTCTCAACAAATGGAGTAATGTTTCTAGCATTCCTAATAGGCCTTAGCGTGGCCTCAGGCCTGATTTCTCGTAAAGTTCTCTTTCCGAGGATTATGGACCTGTTCTCTAAGTCTGATAGAATAGACGGCAAGACTCTGTTTGCCCCCAGGTCCCTTGGATGGATGATTGGGTTGCTTGTGATTTGGCAATCCATAGGGTGGGTTCTCGACAATGTAATTGCATCAGAGGGAGAGGTTATCTGGGGAGTAGGGTTGATGGGGGACATTGCAGAGCTATCTAGAGCAGCTTTCGTCATTCTGATGCTTCTCGCAGCCTACAGATTGGTCGATTACTTGGATGCGTTCATAGTTGTCGAGGGCGATGACATGGCTGCTAGGAGATCCCTTGCTAGTGTTGCAGAAGCAATCGGAAGGCTCGCAGTTGTTGTATTGGGGGTCTTCGTGATCGCCGGACTGATTGGCTTGAACCTTAACGGATTAATAGCTGGATTAGGAATCACAGGACTTGCTCTTGCGCTGGCAGCGAAGGACTCTGTGGCAAACATCTTCGGTGCGATTTCGATAATCATTGATCAGCCATTCAATGTTGGGGACTGGATTATTGTCGATGGCGTAGAGGGAGAAGTGATCACCATTGGTCTTAGGACTACGATGATCAGGACTGGGAATGACACAATTGTCACGATCCCAAACTCAAACATCACCAACTCCGCTGTGGAGAACTTCACTATGAGGAGGTTCAGGAGGATCAAACCTTCTTTCGAATTCGAGGAGGACAGTGACGAGGGATCTCTGAAGAAATTCTGCGAATCTCTATGTGAGCAGGTGCTAGCTGACCCGAGGGCAACAAAGCCTGGAGACTCCTGGGTAAAGATCACAGATAGCCTTCCATCGAAGATTACAGTCTCTTGCAACTTCTACTGTGAGTCCAGTAGCAAGATTCAGAGGGAGTTCAGAGAGGATATTCTCCTCATGGGACGAGCTAGGGGTGTTGAGTGCAACTTGAGGTTCCATGAGCCCCGGCAAAGGCGCCAGCTCTAGGGGGGCCAGTAATGGCCAATCTCATCCTAATTCGTCACGGCCAGTCAGTTTGGAACGCTGCCAACCGCTTCACGGGTTGGACTGATGTTGACCTATCCGAGAAGGGGGTCTTGGAGGCTGAGCAAGCTGGTCGCGACCTCAGCTCTCAAAGGATTGACGTAGTCCATACCAGTGATCTAGTTAGGGCCCAAAGAACTGCTGAGATAATCATGGGACTGAATCAGTCCTCAGAGGATGCTGAAACTAGATGCGACTGGAGGCTTAACGAGAGAAACTACGGCTCTCTACAGGGACTCAACAAGGCAGAGACAGCAGAAAAGTACGGTTCAGAGAAAGTGCATGTCTGGAGAAGATCTTTCGACGTTGCTCCTCCGGAAGGAGAGAGTCTAGAGATGACAGCAAAAAGAACGATTCCCTACTTCGATGAAGAAATCGTTCCTGACTTGTTGGAAGGAAAGAATGTCCTTGTTTCTGCGCATGGAAACTCGTTAAGGTCGATAGTGATGCACATTGAGGAAATTAGACCCGAAGAAATCGTATCCCTTGAGATTCCTACCGGGTCCCCAATGTACTACATTTTCGACCAAGGGGAAGTCACGCGAATCGAGTGAATGGGATCTCGGGAGGAGGGGCAATACCCCTATAGTACCTCAGAAGAACCATGCTAGCAATTAGTGAAGAAATTGGTATAGGCATCTCAAAAATAGAAGGCGGGAATGTGTTGATCAGAGATGCAATCCCAAAGAATGCTGCCATCATGGAAAGTGCCCCAAAGGTTCTGTTGTTGAACATCCTCTTCTGGTAAGGGGCAACATATCCTATGATCGTGGTAGCTGGCTGTGGGGCACCGGACTGATGGGAGACAGCCTCGATAACGTCTAGCAGGCACTGTTCATACTCCCATACGGCCAAACCACCACGGTGAGAGTAAAAAACGTCATCAGAGCACCACTTTTCTGGCGCTGAATCCCTCCATCCTTGTATCAGCGAAGATCGAAGTTCCACGATGTCTAGCTCACTTGAATTTTCGAAATGTAGTCGCGACAGGTCGTGTACTAGTGATGACAGGTCACGAATTGCTGGGAATGAGCAGTCAGGAGCGAAAAGGGCATCGCTGAGCCTTGGCCTCCCTATCCTGACGGTGCCTTCTCTGAAATCATCGAACCTCACATCTCCTATTCCAAGCATGCAATCTGAGTCTCGGGAATGGGGGGCTCTCCAAATGGATTGTGAACGAAGAATCGCCTCCAACCCTTCAATTCGTTTGTTCCATCTCCTCGGATCAGGAGGAGTGATCCGAGCTGAATGAGCCATCTGATGATATCTTCCAAGAGAATTCCCGCATTCCAAGAGAAGCTTTCTAGATCTGTCTAAGTCACCATTTTGCAAAGACTCCGAGATTTCTATTTTCAAGGTATTTTCTTGGTTAATTTCGTTCCAAATTAGGATTAGGTCATTTCCCTCCCAACTATAACCCCCACTCGGGACTTCGCAGGTTGAGGAGGCAAATTTTGCCCTTTTCCTGAGAAAACCATCCGAACCCCATGGAAGGAACTGGGCGACCCATTCGGATTCTCCTCTCAGAATCGCGATGGGCCCCCTGTCATCCTCGGAAAGTGAAGACACCTCTAAGGTGCTAGGTTCGGGAACCTCCCCCCATGATCGCAATTCAGATACTATCGTGACCCAGTCGTAGCGAGATTCCAATTTTAGTGGCTCGATCATCTTGCAAGTCATCCCTATTCCTGCGAATGAAAATGACTCGAATCCCGCTGGAGCTGGTGCACTGATTTCCTGCAGGGACATCGCCGCAGGCCTCCATAGCCTCTCCCACCCCGTCATTTTGACTCGTCCATAGGAAAGGGTCCATGGCTTCATTGAATCGGTCTGCAAAGGCTTGAATCAGAGCGTCCCGAGCGAGTAACGTGGAGCAGAGCGGGACGGCCCTTCCAATTGCGGTTGACATGGATGGCACCCTGATCCTAACGGACATGAGTTGGATTAGCATCCGAAGAGTCATTCTCAAGCGTCCTTGGATGATACCTGGAGTGCTTCTCAATGAGTTTACTGGAAAAAGGGCGCAGTGGAAGAGTGACTTAGCAAAGAGGTTAGTTTTCGATCCTGCAGAGCTTACCTACCACGAGGAGTTCCTAGACTGGTTGACAGGGGAACACGCTAGGGGTCGGACGCTAGTACTCGCAACGGCATCTGACGGACTAATCGCCGAGCAGATCGCAGGATATGTCGGACTGTTCTCGGACGTTTTAGCTTCTGACAGGAGCTTCAATCTCAGAGGAAGAAAGAAGGCCGAGTCGCTAGTCTCCAGATTTGGTGAAGGAGGATTTGCATATGCCGGAAATAGCAAGCACGACTTGCCCGTCTGGGATATGGCTGGAGAGGTGATAGTTGTGAACCCCGAGAGGGGTCTGTTGGACAAGGTCGGGGATTCCGCAGACATAGTATTCGAATAGACCAGTTCTAGTCGGTTGTCTTAACGTTTGATCGCACCCGGGTGCTTCATGGGAAGGCGCAAGAGAAGGGCGGGCCGCAGAATCGATGGCTTGGCCAAGTGGCTCCTCGGATTCAAAATAGTCTCAGTCCCTGCAAGCATTGTATCCAACTCTTGGTTGGCTTGGAGCTTAGTCTCAAGATTGGACAGGATTAGGGCCAGACGACAACGCGAAAGGATTGTCCGAGGTAAGCTACCACAACACATATCCATTATCATGGATGGAAATAGGAGATTCGCATGGAACATGAGCCTAGGTACAGAGATCGGTCACAGGCATGGCAAGGAGAAGTTAAGGGAAGTTATGGACTGGGTTTTGGACCTAGGAGTCCCCTATCTAACGGTATACGCGCTATCTACAGAGAACATCTCCAGTAGGGATTCTGATGAGTTGGACTCATTGTATGACCTATATGTGAATGGGCTAAACGAAATCGCTGATGACGCCAAGATTCACGCCAGTAAAGTGAAAGTAAGGGCCGCTGGAAGGATTGGGATGCTCCCAGAACGAGTTAGGGAGGCGATTGCTCATGCAGAGGAGAAGACTAGCGGATACTCCAATTTTACATTCACAGTATGCCTTGCATACGGAGGTAGGGAGGAGATAGTTGATGCAGTAAAGGAAGTGGCAAAGGACCATGCTTCAGGTAATCTAGCAATTGAGAAGATCGATACTGGAGAGATTTCCAGACGACTGTATGACGCTGAAATTCCGGACCCGGATCTTGTAATTCGAACCAGCGGAGAAGAAAGAGTCTCCAATTTCCTTCTTTGGCAGATTGCATACTCTGAGCTGTATTTCACTGACGTTCACTGGCCCTCTTTCTCTAAGGGGGTTCTCTATGAGGCTATAGAGACCTACCAGATGAGGAGACGAAGATATGGGGGCTGAGGGTGATTTCAGCAACCCGTCGCTGGCAGTTGATGCGATAGCATTGCGAGGTGATTCAGAAGCATTTGAGGTCCTTCTAATCAGGAGAGGAAATCCGCCCTGGCAAGGTAAGTTAGCATTCCCCGGAGGATTCGTTGACATAGGTGAAGACCCGGAAGCGGCAGTTTTGCGCGAATTGCTGGAAGAGACTGGAGTTTCTGGGAGCAAACCGGAGTTGTTCGCTGTGAGAGGAGGTCCGGATCGTGACCCTAGAAAACACATTGTCTCGATTTTCTACATAGTCAAGGTTGACGGGAGTTCGGTTCCAGAGGCTGGTGACGATGCCGCCGACGCTGAGTGGGTCGAGCTAGCAGACCTAAGAGCAGAAGACGTCGCGGGTGACCATATTTCTGTAATTGAACAACTTCGCAACTAACCCTATACACCTCAACCCTTGGCGCCAGTCATGAGCAGGAAACTGAAGATAGACACAGGCGAGCTGAAATTGGGGCCATATACTCCAGGAATCAACGTCAAAGACCACATCTGGCTTTCGGGCCAAATAGACTTAGATTCGGGGGACGACATTGAGTCACAAACCATAGGGACTCTGGCGAAGGTAGACGATCTCCTGGCAGCCGCAAACAGTTCCAAAAGTGACTTGGTAAAAGTCACCATACTTATGACAAATATCGATTTCTATTCAATAATCAACCAGGTGTACTCAGATTGGCTAGGAGATACTATTCCACCAGCAAGAGCCGCTTACGAAGTATCTAATCTACCAGGAGGAGCATTGGTGGAGATAGTGTGCGAGGCCTTCAGAAACTCGGGAGAATTCAGAACCGATCTTCCTCCAGAACTAGAGGAGGCGCTTGTCTAGATGCCAATTGTTGAAGACATAATCATCAAGAGATTCGAGAAACCAGACGAAATAAGGGTATTCGAGAAGGGGAAATTCGAGATCGTACATTTCGAAGGCATGACAATAGGCAGAGCTACTTACTATCCAGGCTGGAAATGGTCGGTCGACGTTTCGCCCATCTCAGGAACCGATTTCTGTGAAGTAGAGCATTTAGGCATGGTCATTTCAGGAGTTGCTACTTGCGCTTTCAAAGAAGGGGAAGTTCATGAGTTGCGTGCAGGGGATCTATTCTATGTTAGTCCAGAGCCACACGACAGTTGGGTTGTGGGAGATGAGGACTACGTTTCTCTGCATTTTCACGGGGCAGAAAGGTACGCCAAGTGATGAGTTTTGTTTGAGCCGAGAAATAGGAAGATCAACGGGAGAGGCCAGGAATGAGTGTATTCAAGGCCTATGACATAAGGGGTATTGCCGGAAAAGAGTTGAGTTCCGAGTTCGCGGAAAGGCTAGGATTAGCCATAGCTACTCACTTGGATGCAAAATGCGTTTCAGTAGTCAGGGACATTAGAGATTCTAGTCCTGAGTATCACGAGGCCTTTGTGAGGGGCCTGAAATCCGCTGGAGCTGACGTTCTAGACCTGGGCATATCTACTACCGGTGTGCTTTACAGATCTACAGTAGACCTTCCAGTGGATGTTGCAGTAGCAATAACAGCAAGTCATAATCCACCAGAATACAACGGATTCAAAATCTGTCATGGGAAGGTTCCTCTTGGAGGTGAAGCTCTGCAGGATATTAAGAGAACATTCGATAGTGGAGAGTTTAGATCTGGTAAGGGAACCCTAGAGACGAAGAATGACTATGAAGAGTCGTACATTGATTCGATAGTGAATTCTGTTGGAAAACCAAGAAGAGACATCAGAGTAGTTCTAGACTGTGGAAATGCGGTACCTGGTCCTTTAGCAGTTAAAGTTCTCAAGAGTCTTGGTGTAGATGTTGTCCCAATTTACTGCAACTGGGATAACACATTCCCGAATCACGCTCCTGATCCAACTCGCCAGAAGAACATGGTTGACCTTGGAAAGGCCGTAGTCGAGCATGGCGCGGAGTTCGGGATAGGTATGGACGGAGACGGAGACCGCTTGGGAGTTGTTGACGAAAATGGAAGATTTATCCACCCAGATAGGCTGATGGGAGTCTTCGTCAAGGATATCCTTGCAAGCATTCCTGAAGATGCAACTGAAGAGCAGAGAACAATATTCTACGATGTCAAGTGTAGCATGGCACTAGAAGAAGCTGTAAGGAAATACGGAGGAGTCCCCCGGATGGTCAGGACGGGTCACACTTTCATGAAGATGGAGTTGAGGAAATTTCCAGAATCCCCGATGGCCGGTGAGATGTCAGGTCACTTCTTCATGAACGACCACTGGGATGGATTCGATGATGCAATATACAACGCTGCCAGACTTCTGGAAATCATCGGAAGGGAGCCTGCGCCCGAGCAGGGCGGACCAAGGTTCTCAGAATGGTTCTCATTCATGCCCGAGTACCCCTCCACGGAGGAAGGAAAGGTCCCTCTAGTTGGCGAACGCGAAGAAGTGATGTCTTCAGTATTGGAAGCTTTCTCGGACAAGGAATTCTCGACTGTTGATGGTATCAGAGTTAGGTATGAAGATGGTTGGTACCTTTGCCGGCCGAGCAACACAGAGCCCATCCTTGTGATGAGAGCCGAGGGACGAAACGAGGATGCTCTAGAGGCCATCCTATCTGACGTGAGCGCCCGAATAGGGGACATTGTGGATCTAAGTTCCCTGAATTAACAGTCTCTGAGATTGATGTTCAAAACTCTACAATTTTCACCAATTCGCTTATTCCAACTCACTATTGCCCCGAATCACCGCCACTGTAGCTTAGCCTGGTAGAGCGTCTGATTCGTAATCAGAAGGCCGGGAGTTCGAATCTCCCCAGTGGCTCCATCATCTAGCAAAACCTAGTTCTGTCAGTCTATCGGAGAACTTTCTATGCGAATCCTTCAGAGAGGCGATTACTGGCATAGGATCGCCAGATAGGAAGCTCATGGTAGAACCGCCCCCGGTACTGTTGTGAGTTATCTGCGAAGATACCCCCCTACTGTTAACTAGGGCACTGGTGTGTCCTCCGCCGATAATTGTCATTGCATCCGTTTCAACGCACATGTTGAGGATCTCTATGGTTCCAAAGGCGAAATCGGGAAGTTCGAAGTACGAAGCCGGGCCGTTCCACAGGATGCAACTGGCCTCCTGGACAATGGGCCTCAGATTCTTGAGTGTCTCTATCCCCACATCGTATATCGGATCATCAGTCGGGAGGTCTTCCAACGAGAGTGGCTCTCTCTTTCCCTCAGATTCAACGGCAATGTCTATCGGAAGAAAAAGCATTTCTGGATTAGTAGAAATTATCTCTTCACCAATCTTCCAAGCTTTTTCGAAGTCATTTGCAAGTGTATTCGTGATGAAGTCCTTGTTCCTGTCCCCTATGTCATTTCCAGAAATCCAGAGCATTAGATTCCCTGTGACGCCGACGAACGCAATCTTGTCCACCTGTCCTTTGGAAATCAGGTTTTGTGCCACTCTAACTGAGTCATCGCACTTTGCCCCTCCAAGGATTGCTAAGTAAGGCTTAGGGGGGTTCCTAAGTGCAATTCTCAAGCTACTAATCTCCCCCTCCATTAGATTACCAGCGACGCAGGGCATAGAGTTAGTGAACCCCGTAAGGGTAGGGGACCTACGATGCGCAGCTGCAAATGCATCTGTGACATAGACGTCGGATACGGCAGATAACCGGGTGACAAGCTCTGTGGATTCTGTTTCCTCGTTTGAGTCGTACATTTTTCCATACTCCTCGGGGTTTCCCCGAACATTGTCTAGGAAAATTATGTCACCTTCGGACATTTTGCCTATCTCTTCAATTGCTTCATCCCCACCCACGTCAGGGACGAATCTGATCGCTCTTCCAAGAATCTCAGATAATCGCTTACAATGTGTGGACATGTCGGTGAAATCTACTCTCCCTGGTCTAGATTGATGAGCCAGTAGAACAACACGGGACGATGCCAATCTTAGAAGAGTAGGGGCAATTGCGTTTAGTCTGCCGTCATCTAGTAGCCTTCCAGAAGACGGCTCCAAGGGAGAGTTAACGTCTACTCTGTACAAAACAGTTCGGCCCTGGAGGTCAACGTCGTCGAGGGTTAGGACCCCTTCCACAATTCCTCCACCAAGAGGACACCTTTGGCCGTTGTGGATGGACTTTAGAAAAAAATATCATCCAAAATACCTTTCAGTTATGGCAAAACAAGGAGGTACGTGGCATGGGACACCTCGATGATCGTCGGACCCGATGGAGAGGATTGGAGAGTCCCGGTATCCGAATTACAAGATAGGCAAGCGAGACTATCCAATAGGCTAGCAAAGGAGAAAATAGAGTCTGTGTTCATCGAAGACCCTGTTGAATTGTACTGGCTCACTGGGGGACGTCAGAACTCGGCAATGCTTCTGGGGTCTGAAGGTTCAGGGATCCAAACTACTCACTGGGTTAGGAGATCCGTAAGGAGAGCTATCTATGAGGGCGGCGGGAATGATTGTCCACATGTGACTGAGGAGCATCCCCGAATGGGTGAATTAGGTAGAAAGATGGTCAAATCTGGATGTTCTCGAGCTCCAGCGATGATAGCTGGAAAGGTTCCTCAGAGTCGATGGAGTTTCATTAACTCGAAAATTGGTGATTTAGAAGGGTTATCTTCTGACTGTACTGGTGTTCTCTATGATATTAGGGAAACTAAGTCGGAATGGGAGCTAGAGATGATTCGAAAGAGTGGTGAAATCAATCTTTCAATGTTTGAAGCGGTTCGAAATTCAGGTGGACTGGGGAAGAGTGAGTTGGAGATGGCCGGAGCTGCTGACAAGATTAGCAGATCCGCAGGTTTCGGAGGCAGGATAAGAATGAGGAAGTGGCCAATGGACTGTGACAGAGTGGTAATTGCATCAGGAAGAGCAGGTGGAGTGCCGTCATACTTTGACTCTGCGGTAGGGGGGGTTGGTAGCAGCCCTATTTCCTCACTTGGAGCTGGTTTTTCAAGAGTCAAAGAGAGTCAGCCAGTACTTGTAGACATAGTCCACGTTCACAGGGGGTACGTTTCTGACTGCACTAGAATGTTCTGTTCCGGCCCGTTACCGAGTGAGTGGGGGAGTAGACTTGAAGACATGGAGGAGATTGAAACGCTGGTCAAAAATAGCCTATCCAGTGGGGAAAACTGCTCTAGGTCCTGGGAGATTGGTAAGAACGCCGCAGATGAAATGGGATATGAGGGTCATCTGATGGGGGTTCCCCCCGATCAAGCCAGTTTCCTTGGCCATTCAGTTGGGTTAGAGTTAGACGAGACTCCAGTGGTAGCTAAGGGATTCGATAGGCCACTTTCACTTGGAGCTACCATGGCAATAGAGCCAAAGGTGGTTTTCGATGATGGAGCCATTGGAACCGAGGATACTTGGGCGAGGACATCGGAAGGAATGGAATGCTTGACTGCTGGGGAGTCCTTTCCCCGGATTGTGGAGTGGTGACATGAGCAGAGGCCCAAGTAACGTTCAGAGGAGTGTAGCTAGGGTCCTGAGAAGGCGGATTGAGCCCCACGGAAAGCCGATAATTGATCCCTCAATTCTGAAGGGAGTAGAAATTGATGATGCTGGGATAGTGGAGCTGTGGGTTAGACCGAGCCATCCACATTGCCCGTGCTGTTTGGACGATCTAATAGACCTCAGAAACGCTGTGAAGGGCCAGAAGGGTGTCCTAGCCTGTCATGTCGAAGTAGTGGGCATTCCTCAATCAGAAAGGTGGACTGCGGCAGTAAACGAATAGCGAGAGAAATTACCTGTTTTTTCTCTCATCTACCTCTTTTAGTTTCAAGGAGATCCGAGTGATTAGCCACCAAGACATCACGGAAATTCCAAGTACGGAAATTGCTAGTGAAAGCAGGAACTCGGAATCTGTCCAGTACGACACTCAATCACCTACAAAGGAGGAACTATGTCAATGTCACAATTTCCACTGGGAAATAAACAGCAAGTCAGGATCCCGCCTTCTTCGACTAGGTAATCATCTAGGCCTGGGGGGAGTGGGTCCGGAATCTCTACTTCGCCTCGAATGAGCCTGACCAAGCAAGTTCCGCAGTTCCCAGAAGTACAGTTGGTGGGAATATGGACGCCTGCTAGATCGGCAATTTCAACCAGTGGAGATGTTTTAGGGGCCTTGACGGAGCCTATTATTTCCGGCCCGCGAAAGAATCTGACTAATGGTTGAAAATCGGACATCCGGAGTTCACCGGTCCTCCCATCTTGTCCATCTTCCTGTCTGCTTATTGAATCTCAATCCTGCCTTCTTCATCCATTTGTTGAACTTGGTAGCCCCTGCACCGGTAGCGATGATGAACTCCTCCCTGTCCTCTTGCGCCTGGATGTAACCCTTAGCCGCGATAGTCTGGTCGATCCATTCGTCAATGCTCATTAGAACCCCGGTAAGTGAGCTCGATTCGAGCGCGGCCTCTAATTCGTCTGCCGAAGCTCCAGCGGACTCGAGATCCCTCTTCATGAGATCGGTAATGGACCTTGACTCGTCTTTTCTAGGAGGTCGAATCACCGGCATCCTTGGCTTTATTTTCGGATCAATCTTGATTCTCGAACCGTTATCGAGCCTTCCTTCGACAACATGGGCCATAGGAGCATGGAATTCCTCTTCACAGTCCCAACAAATGAATGAGAAGTCTGAGAACCCTTCCATGATGTTGCTTCCTCGGGGATCCATTTCCTCTCCGCAATGGGGACATGCGTGAAGACATAGAACAGGGGCAATCTTCCTCCTAAAGTCCACTATGTCTTGTGGGGTTCCCGC
>CAYFID010000026.1:0-17606 GCA_964343205.1 uncultured Candidatus Poseidoniales archaeon
TCGACCCACTGGGCAACGTCTTCACCAGCATTTACACCAACTCATGCAGCATGACCTGGATGGGGAGCACGCTTGGAAGGTCGGACTACAACTGCAACTATCAGAGCCACTTCTTCATGGAAACGGCAAGACACACTATCGACGGGGCTACACTGGTGGCCAACGAAGCGACCACCAGACTGGGGGTCGTGGGGCTGAGTGCCATGGGGGCGACTTGTGGCCTAGGGACTTCCTACTGCGGCGAAAACTTAGATTCCTGGGAAATTGCAAACCTCCCCGCAGGACTAGTCCTGGATAGTACCACCGGACTGATTACAGGAGGTGCATCTAGCAACATGTCCATTACAAACTTCACAATCTGGATGAATGACACTGTGCTGGGTAGCCAGCAATTCAACGTGTCATTCTCGATTCTTCATGGACAGCCCATAGTGGTATACGACACCACCACATTCGTATTGGAGAGGGGTACTGAAATCACCCCCATTGTCCCAACTCAAATCAATGGGAGCATAGTAAACTGGACCTTCGTACCGAGTCTGCCGGAAGGACTGATCCTAGGAGACAGCAATGGGACCATTTTCGGTACACCTACAGCCAACCTAACTGGAACCACATTCCAACTTAGGATTAGTAGCGAGGGGGCGACTCTGGGTGTCGAGTTCAACTTAACAATCAACGAACCACTGGCGACTATCGCGTACGGAAACGGCTCCTACGTCATCCCCCGGGACTCTATTGTGAGCATCCAACCTACTCTAGGCGGGGGAGTGGTAGAGACCTTCGAGATCAACTCCACAGCTCTGCCACTAGGGCTCAGCTTCAACACCACCAACGGCAAGTTCGAGGGCATCCCCCTCCTAATCACGGACAACTCAACCTACACGGTCTGGGCGAACAACTCCGGTGGATCGGCCAGCACAGAGGTCTCATTGTGGATAGTCGGGAATGGGATTACGTTGTCCTTCCCGACTAGTAGCATCGAGCTTGTTGAAGGAATAACAATGCAACCCATCTCGGGCCAGACATCTGGATCCACACCGGAAAGCTGGGAGATCTCGCCCTCTCTGCCTACCGGGATGGTCTTCGGGACCGCTAACGGGTCAATTTGGGGCACCCCCACCCAAGTGTTGAACCAAACCAACTTCACGATTTGGGCCAATGCATCGGGCGGCCAGACCAGCTCGGCGACGATCTCGATCACAGTGCTTGCGGACTATGACGGAGACGGCATTGCAGACATATATGACTCGGATGACGACAACGACGGGTGGCCGGATGCCACCGAGGCGAGCTGCGGAACTGATCCCCTTGACGCCTCCAGCACGCCATCTGACGTCGACAGCGACGGCCTCTGCGATGCCCTGGACGAATCTGATGACCGTCCAATAGCAATGGCCTACGAGGTGTCGAATCTTGACCTAATAGTGAACGTCTCAGTAGTCTCCCTGCTTCCAATCACCTCTGGAGGAGATGTTAGCTCCTGGGAGACCTCCCCCCCCATGCCAGAGGGATTGAGCCTGAACAACACGACTGGGGAGATCTCGGGTACCCCCACTGTCACCTTCAACTCGACGAATTTCATTATCTGGGCCAACAACTCGGCTTACACGTCATCGTTCAACCTAACAATGTCCGCTACACTACTGGATACGGACGGTGACGGAGAGCCCGACATCACTGATGAGGACGATGACGGGGACGGGTGGTCCGACACTAACGAGACAAACTGCTCGACGGACCCCCTCGATGGGGAGGATTACCCCCCAGACGACGACGGGGACGGCATCTGCAATTTACTGGACGGAAGGGATGACTCGCCGATCTTCATGGCCTACTCGGATTCAACAGTAAACATGACCACGAACGTGACGAATATCACAATGTCTCCAATCGTACTTGGTGGGGAAGTCTTGACCTGGGAAATTCACCCCAATTCGCCCTCTGGACTATTCTTCAGCAATGACACTGGATTACTGGCAGGAGTATCAAACACATCTTTCCCCCCCACAAACTACACCATCTGGGCCAACAACAGCCAGTACAGCTCCAGCTTCGTGATCAATATGTCATCTTGGCGCATAGACACAGATGGTGATGGGACACCTGACGAGACCGATCCGGATGACGATAATGATGGTTGGACGGACGAAGAAGAGCAGACCTGCTCCACAGAACAACTAGACAACACAAGCATACCGACTGATTCGGACGAGGATGGTGTTTGCGACTTTATTGACTTAATAGACGACTCCCCAATCAGTCTAGCATACTCAACGAGCTCGATCCAACTAATCGTAAACGTGACGCAGGTCCAACTCCCCACAATCGTGTTCGGAGGAGACGTTAGGGCGTGGGAAATCGAGCCAGAAATTGCCCTTGGGCTAACCTTCAACAACAACACGGGACAAATCTACGGTACAGCAACAGCGCCCTTCGGCCCCACCGAGTTCAGAATATGGGCAAACAACAGCCAGTACAGCTCGGAATTCACGATAAACATGTCAGCCTCTTTGCTAGACACTGACGCCGACGGGATACCAGACGAGACCGATCCTGACGACGACGGGGACGGATGGGGCGACGAAAACGAGGAAACATGCCTGACGGATAGCCTAGACCCCATATCATTCCCGACCGATGGGGACGGGGACGGGGAGTGCGATGGAATAGACAACATAGACGACTCGCCTGTTTTCCTAGTATACAGCGAGAGCTCCCAACTGCTTTTCGTTGACGAACCGATCGACCCAATCATAGCGACAACATACGGGGGGGACGTGAGGACTTGGGAGGTTTGGCCCCCGCTACCAGAAGGCCTGGCCTTGAACGGTGCGACCGCTCGCTCCAGTACCGCTAATGGGACAATTACGGGAATGCCGGGTTCTGAATTCGAATTACAGGTTTTCACGGTCTGGGCAAACAACTCGCAATACCAAAGCTACGTGGAGATAACCCTACAATCAGTGGTCCCGGACCCGGACGATGATGATTTCGACCTGATCTATCTTGAAGACTTCCTAATACTAACTACCTACTACGACGAGGTTTACCTTGAGCCGCAGATCTTCGGAGGGAACATTTCCTCCTGGTCCATTTCCCCCAATCTACCCGAGGGCCTAGAATTCAACCTGAGCAATGGCCTAATCACAGGGATTCCGTTAGTAGAGGTCAACGAAACCGCATACACGGTAACAGGTAGCAACTCTCTGTTCATGAACACGTTCCAGATCAGCATTGTTGCAAACTACCTAGACACGGACGAGGATGGCATCCCCGACCTTTTCGACCCAGACGACGACGGGGACGGGTGGAACGACACCCTAGAAATTGACTGTGGCACGGACTCACTGGATGCGCTCATTACCCCGGATGACCATGATGGCGACTTCCTCTGTGACCTGAATGACGAATTCGACGACTCGCCGGTCGTTTTCTTCTATCCGATCGACAAGCTGGTCCTTACGGTGGGTGAGGAAATGGAGCCACTGGACCCATTGGTTGCACCTACAAGCGGTGACATATTACAATTCACAGTTATTCCGGACCTCCCGGCGGGGCTTAACCTAAACAGCACGACTGGAGTAATCTCAGGAATCCCAGAAGAGGCATACCGACACATCCTTGTCGAATACTCACACACTTTCACAGCTTCCAACGCCCAGTGGAGTTTCTCATATCGAGTGGACTTCGACATTTTCCCCCCTATTGACAACAACACCGACGATGATTTTGACGGTTGGAGCGATATCAAGGAGCTGGAGTGCAAGACAGACCCACAGAACTCATCGTCATTCCCTGAGGACATTGACTTGGACGGGGTTTGTAGTTACATCGACGAGGACGACGATGGAGACAACATCGGAGACGCCATAGACAGGTTCCCGAAGGACCCTACTGCATGGGACGACACTGACAACGACACCATGCCGGACGAATTGACTTGCACCTACCTCACTGACTCGGCCAACTGTAGCTTCACCCTTGTAGAGGACTTGGACGATGACAATGACGGTTGGCCTGACCTTAACGAGACGAGTTGCGGGACCGACGCAAAGGATAACCTCTCAGTTCCCGACGATGACGATGATGACGGCGTCTGCAATCTTCTCGAGGAATACGTGCCAGATGCTGTGAGGATACTGTGGATATGCTGCTTCCCACTTCTTCTACTTCTTCTAATGCTACTTTGGCTGGTCAATCCATTCACCGTAAATGACGAGGATATCATGGTCCCTGAGCCCGAATACACTTCCACTGAAAACGACTGGGAAGGGGGTACTGGGGAGTATGACGACCCATTCGTGCTTAAACCGGTTTATGGCGTCAGGAAGGGTTCGTTCGCTCAAAGTCACGAGGTTGTCAAGGTCAGAAATATAACTCCAAGGCACAAGTGCAACTTCACAGACATGTCTGCAGAAGATAACGGAAGCCGATTCAGCATGAGGCCGATAAAGTCGAACACGAAAGGTAAGATAGAATTCCGACTAAGCTTCAGGGATGACGGTGAAACTCCGATCACAACAGAGTACACCGGACTAATCAGACTTGGCAGTGCAACAGTATACTTCCAGTGGACAGTGGAGGTCGAGGTAATCAAGGACACTCCCGAAGAGGAGCGGGCAAAGAAGAGGGCCTCGAGGATTGAGAGGGAAGCCAAGAAGAAGGCTGTAGAGATGGAGAAAGAGGCTGCAGACAGAGCGGCTGAGGCGGAGATAGAGGCCAAGAAGAAGGCTGCTGTTAGGGAGAAGGAAGTCAAGAGCAGAATCGAACAGATAGAGAAGTCAGCTGATGAGAGGGCAGCAGTGGCAGAGCTGAAAGCAGCCGAGGCAGAAAAGAGAGCAGCAGAAATGGAGAAGGAAGCTTCGAGGAGGGCAGCCGAACTTGAGAAGGAGTCCAGGCGAGAGGAGGCAGACAAGCTAGAGCGAGAGGAGAAGCAAGCCAAATTAGCCGCAGAGGAGGCTGCAGAGAGGGCAGCGGTGGAGGCTGCAGAGAGGGAGAGGAAAGCCGAGGAGGAGGCTGCGGAACTACGTGCCATGCTAAGGAAGAAAGCCGAGGAGAGGAAAGCCGAGGAGGAGGCCGAGAAGGCTGAGGAGGAGGCTGCTAAGAGGGAAGCCGAGGAGGAAGCCGAGAGGATTGAGAGAGAAATTGAGGAGAGATCTGCAAGACTGGAAAGGGAAGCGAGAGAAGAAGCCTCTAGGATTGAGAAGGAGTTCGCGAGAGAGGCGGCCGAGAAAGAGAGGCAGGCGCAGATGATAGCCATGGAGGCAAAGGAAAAGCTCAGGAAGAGGGCGGTTGAGCGAAGACGCGAGAGAGAGAAAGAAGAGATTGATGGTGAAGAGTCGCGTAGAAGAGCCTCTGAGAGAATAGCAGAAATGCAGAAGAAACTGGATGAGAGGAGGTCTCGGTTGGAAGATCTTGATGATGAGGGGAGGAAGAAGGAGATTACTCTCATCAGGATATCGGAGAAGGCCAAGGAAATCGACTTCGGAGTTATTGGTTTTGCATTGGAAAGCGAAAGGGACAACCTCCAGGAAATTGCTGGGGTCGGGGCATTCATAGAAGAGAAGCTAAATGCCCTAGGAATCTTCACTTTCAGACAAATTTCCTGCATGAACTCGGAACTGGAAGGACAGATTAACGATGCAATGGAGTTCTTCCCTGGCAGGGTAAAGAGAGACGAGTGGGTGGAGAAGGCGAAGGCCCTTATCGACAAAGATTCGGTAAGCGAAGGTCCGGGTAACGATGCAAACCCACCCGAAAAGAATGAGTCCGAACTACTAAGGGAAGCCCAAGAGGAAATGAAGAGGAAGGAAGAGGAAGAAGACAGGGAGAGGGAGATGGATAGGAGAAGGGAGAAGGCACAAGAGCTACTGAAGCGCAAGCCCACGAGCCCCCGGCGTAGGAGGATCGATGAGGCGGAGTCTGTGCTTGATTTCGGTATAATCGGGTTTGGATCGGAAGATGACATGGACAATCTGCAGGAGATAGACGGAATAGGAAGATTCGTGGAAGAAAAGCTGAATTCAATCGGGATTTACAAATTCTCGCAAATAGCCAACATGACCCCAAAGATCGCCAATAAAGTCAATGACGCAATAGGACTGGGGCCGGGAAGGATTGACAGGGACGAGTGGGTCCAACAGGCCAAGCAGAAGATACGATAAGCATTTGACAGGGAGACTACTGGAGAGACTAACATGGCTGACCCGATTACTACGGTGCTTTCGGAGATCGGCGGTATCCTCGAAACGATTGAAGAAATCGGAGTATTGGCCCAGTTAGGGGTTTCACTAGGGCTTACGCTATTTACCCTCCTTTTCTCCAGGTACGTTGTCAGGAAGATAGCCTGGAGGTTCGTCAAGAGCACTGACGCAGAATGGGACAATGAAATCCTAGACCCGATAATGAACAGGGTGTACATCTTCGTACTTCTGGCAGGAGTAGAGCTCTCAATGATTTGGACCCTAGGTCGTAGGGATGCCATTTACACAGAGATAGCGCCATACTTCTCGGGAGTATACATCATACTTTCTGCATCTATAATCAGTGTTGCCATCAAATTCATAGTTCCCGCGGCTATGGAGAAGTACAACACTAACAAGAGCGTGACTGTGACTGGGGGGAACCCACTGGTGGTTTTCTCCTCAAGGGGCCTTGTATGGTTCATGGGACTATACTTAGCATTCGACGAAATCGGTATTGAGATGCTAGGAATCCTAGGTTCGCTCGCTGTTTTCTCACTTATCATCGGACTCGCGGTCCAGCAGACACTGGGGAACATGCTTAACTCGTTCATGCTTGCTGTTGACCAACCCTTCGAGGTCGGAGATAGGATCGAGGTCGAGGGCGTTACTGGAACGGTCCTATCAGTTGGAATACTATCCACAAAGGTACTAACTCTGACTGAGCAATTGGTCGTAATTCCGAATAACAGACTTGTCGACTCGACGATAACAAACTTCGCCCGAGGTGGCGGAGATGGGGTTGGCTCCAGGGCCACAGTAACCCTGGACATAGGTGTGGACTACGATGAGCGGACCGCGCACGTCAAGCAAGTGATACTGGACGTCGCAAAGAAGTGCCCACACGTTGATGAAGAGCCCCCTCCAAGGGTCCTTCTGAGGGAGCTTGGGGACTTCTCAAAGAACTACAGGCTATATGCCTGGATCAGCGACTACAGCGAGGAGTTCATTGCCACTGACTGGTTGCTCAGAGAAGTCGACACTGCGTTCAACAGAGAGGGGATCAGCATCCCTTACCCGGTGGCTGTCGAACTCCAAGCCAAGCCAAGCCCATTCCCGGAAGGCGATGCAGGAGACAGGATGCGTCGAATGAAGTCAACTAGACAGCACGTCTCCAGAATCAAGATGTTGAGGGACGAGGCAGAGATGGAGGAGGAAAGAGATTCTGCGAGATTGGAGCTGGAAGTCCTACAGGCGAGGCTAGCCGAGGGCGATCTGAAGAAGGCGGAGAGGGAGATCCTGGAAAACGACGTCAGAGCTCTAGAAAGCCTACTCGCCCAATTCACCGAGTGATTAGACGAAACCTCTTCAAGCCTAGTGGGTAAATTACCACCCATGAAGGCAGAAGACTCAGGCACCTCTGCAAGGAAAGCAGGACTAATTTTGAGCGACAGGGAAAAGCCGGGCATCTCCCGGGAAAGGATCGAGACGGCACCTGTAGAAGAGGGAGAAGCCCCCGTAATATCATGGAAGTACTCAATGCCTGGCGGAGAGGATCTTACCGACACGGACAGGGTTGAATTCCTCAACTCGCTCGCTGTCCCGCCAGCTTGGAGCGAAGTATGGTTCTGCAAAGATGAGGAAGGGCACATTCAGGCTACTGGGAAGGACTCCAATGGCAGGCTTCAATACAGATACCACCCAAAGTGGAACGAATACAAGTCGATTTTGAAGTACCAGAACGTGGATGAGTTCGCCATTGCGCTAAACGAGCTAAGGAGAGAGGTGAAGGCAGATCTAGGTGCAAACAAGATGCTCAGGGACAAGTCGGTGGCGATTGTGGTATGGCTAATAGACAGGTACCACATCAGAGTGGGGTCCGACCAGTATGCCCAGGAGAATGAGTCATATGGGCTTACGACTCTGAAAGAGGGTCATGTGAAATTCTGGAAGGGAAAGAAGGCAATAGAAGGAGATATCGATGCAGTGCTAAATTTCATGGGAAAATCTGGAAAGGAGTGGAAATTGCTAATCAAAGACGACACGATAGCCAAACTAATTGAGGAGTCCGGGAAGATAGGTGGCAAGGAAAAAACTCAAGATTTATTCAGATATGTTGACAAGAACGGAAACGACTTCGATATCAAGGCAGAACACATTAACGATTACCTCGAGAAGCATATGAAGCACAGATACACGGCCAAGGACTTCCGTACATGGGCAGCTTCCTGGAAGACAGCAGCAAGGTTAGCGATGGTGGCCGAAGCTAGTGATTCCGAAATAAGCAAGCTACCCGATGAACACAGGAATGCAGAGGAAAGAGCCGAGGAAAGCGGCTTCCCTGCTTACATCACTTGGGGGGGACGGACCCTGAAGGGCACAGCAGGCCTAGCCAAGCTAGCGGAATCCGGAAAACTTCCAGGAGAGACAGAAAAGGAGAGGAGTGCTACGATGTTAGCTGTAATTGACACCGTGGCAGCCGACTTAGGAAATACCAGGACAGTATGCAGATCATCATACATTCGGCCCATGTTCATGAATGACTGGGAGTCAGGGGATTTCTTGGAAAGATGGTCCAAAGCCAAGAAGGGAGCCGACAGGGGAGAGGAATTGGATGCAGACGAGATTACCGCAATCAACTACATGAGGGCCCATGAAGACGATGAGTTCGACTTCTCCAAATAGTCAGTAAGGAAATGCGGCGATACTTGAAGCCGGGGACCCCTTGCAGGGACCATGGGGGGTTCGATTTCCAGGCGCCTAGATTTGCTTGGGTTTCTATGCCCCATTCCAGTACACGAGACTAGGAGGGTGCTCGAGCAGTGTGATGATGGGGAAGTTATCGAGGTAGTCTGCGATGATCCCGAGACGATGCACGATATTCCCGCTCTATGCGACAGGATGGGAGTTTATCTCAAGGGAGTAGAAGAGGTCTCAGGCGAGTACAAATTCATTATTGAAAAGGTGACAGAGGACCTATAGGATTCAAATGGCCAATTCAATTCGAACAGATGTGAATGTCCCAAGGGTATACGAATTGGGGGAAGTACCTGCAGATGCCCGGCTGCCTACCGATTACGGGGAGTTTCGAATTAGGGTATTCCATGAAGAGGAAACGGGCCTAGACCACGTAGCATTACTGCTAGGTGACATGTTGGGACCAGACCCTGTCCTAGTAAGAGTCCACTCCGAGTGCCTGACTGGGGATGCATTCGGCAGTTTGAGATGCGATTGTGGAGCTCAGCTGGAGTCGGCTTTGAAGAAAATCCAGGAAATCGGCTGGGGATGCTTGGTCTACCTTAGACAAGAGGGGCGCGGGATCGGTCTTCACGCCAAGATCCAGGCATACAACCTCCAAGACTTGGGAGTTGACACAATGGACGCTAACCTGATGCTTGGACACCCAGCGGACGCTAGAGACTATGGAATTGCATCCGAGATACTGAGCTCGGTTGGGATAGACAGAGTCAACCTAATGACAAACAATCCTGACAAGGTAGAGCAGATCTCAGAAAATGGGATTAACGTGGTGGAGAGGATGCCGCTTGTCGTTGGAGTCGGTGAGGGGAACCTAGACTACCTGTCAACAAAGGCAGAGAAGATGGGGCACGAGATCGGTGAGGAATTCCTTGGCAAAGAGTAGGAAATGGGGCCGTGACCGGGACTCGAACCCGGGCCGGCGGGACCACAACCCACCGTGCTAACCGCTACACCATCACAGCCAGAAGTAATCAGGGCGTGAGTCGGCACGTATTTCAACAGTTATGCAATAATATTGGGAGGAGCCATCCACCAACGCCTTGAAGCACAGGAGTTCTTCGTTACAAACGTGAGGGGCAAGATAGGGGTTTGTGCTTTAGTTGTGGGGATGCTACTGTCCCTATCCCCATCATTGGTTCAGGGTGATTCAGTAATTTCTTCGGGGGAAGTGAAAATTCTCGAATCGGGGAATTTCCAGAACAGTTCAGAGTGGGAGTTCAGCACTAGTAAAGGATTCACACAAAACCAGGCTGAATTCACCATAGGTATGATAGCCGATGGAGAGATGTCCTTCACGCATTCGAGGCCGGACAATTTCGACGAATTTACAGCATGGGCTAGTTCTGGATGCTCGGACTGTAACGCTACATTCGGAGAAGCAGACGGAGTCTACTCTTGGTCTAGGGGCCCCGATATCACGATGGGCGGGTATCTTTTCTCTGGACTCCACTCCAGAGAGATAGAGAATGTCTCCCTAGTCCTTCACTTCTCCATACCTGATGCCCTCAACAACGACGAAGTAAACGTTCTATTGCAGAACCATGGATCCGACATTCTTGTCACGACCTACGCCAGGACCTTGAGTCCCGTTAATAGAATGACTAACCCGCTAATAATCTCACTAGACAATTTCATCGAGTGGGATTGGGCCAAATTGGAGGAAACACAATTCACGGTCGATTACGTTTCAGACAACCAGGGGGCTGATGACTCAGAGGTTAGAGTGGATGCGGTGGGTCTGAGGGTAAAATTCCACCAGCCATGGTACTCATTCGAGAACGCGAGAGCGGAACACCAGTCCACACTATCGGAAGTACCAGTCCTAGACTTCAGCACTTACGAGGGAGAAATCTTTGGACTTAATCATAGCACATGTGGACTGGTTCGTGATGGAAGTGGGGAATCCAAGTGGGAGTTTGACGTAGAAGCCCCCCCTAACCAGGAACTGGGGAGAATTCACGTTTTCGGAGAAGGGAACCATTCTATCTGGGTAGTGGCCGATGATGAAAGCGACGAATTTGTCGAAGTTGGCTCTGGCCAGAGTCTGGACAATGCAACGCAACGCATTCGAATCGAGGTTGAAGACGGGTGCGTTTCAGGGGCAAGGGTGGACATCAATGACCCACAACTAATTGTTTCTGGTAGAGTCTCAGGAGGAGTTGCTGGGCTTTCATCGTCATCTAGCCACGTGTTATTCGCGGTTGGAGAGTTTCTTGTGCATATGGAGGAAATAGATTCTGGCCCATTCTCTATCTCTGTACCAGTGGGACATGCACTCCCTTCACAAGGTGGAGTCCTGGAGGTGGGGGTTGCTGCTAGATTCCAGTGGTCATCAAACGGCACCGCTGAGACCACGGTGGTGCACATTGGCTCGATGTCGATATCCGGGGGATACGAGATTGAGTGGGACAGAGACCCGGAGTGTGGGGAAATTGGTAGCATTGGCCTGATTGAGGATGAAGGTGGCCAGATTATTGCATTGGACGCTCTCTGTCATGATGATATCACCGCTTCACAAAACCTAATCGTCACTGCACATAGCTCGAATGAGTCCCTACTGGAGGCATCTGGCAATGGTTCCCTTCTGAGGATAGAGCCAGTAGCAGAGGCGAATGGGGAGGCTATCGTATCAATCATAGTTTCCGACCAAGCTGGGAATACCTGGGAGAGTTCAGTGATAGTCACTATAGAGGCGGTTCCAGACCCCCCTGAAATCGTCTCGATTCCTACCTCACTGTATGTAGGGCTAGGTGATAACTTGATGGTCGAGCTGCAGATTTCTGATCCTGATTCTGAAGTTCTGACAATTACAACCAGTAAATCATGGGCTACGGTGGACGAAAATGGGCATATTACCCTGGGTCCAGTTGAACCCGGAATTCACTCCTTGACCATTACCATCAGCGATGGAACGACGGAGATTTCGAGAGAAATTCAAGTAATTGTAACAGCAAAACCGGATCTATTGGTAGAAAGAGTAGAAATTCGCCTTGGAGGGTTGGAAGGTGAGAGTCTTTCCCAAGGTGATGTTGTTGAATTAGTTGGATACATCCGGAATCAGGGGAGGGGGGCTGCAGAGAATGTAACATTCTACTGCAGGGTCAATGGAATTCTGGTTGGTACGGGAACAATTAACGAATTGACCCCGGGGGACTTGAAAATGGCTGTATGCGATATCCAATTGATTGATGCAGGGGAAGAAGTTTCTTTCTTGGTGGAGATTGATGGAACTAACTCGGTCGAAGAATCGTTGGAAGGAAATAACGAATTGGAGGTGATTGCCATAGTTGATGGCATTGGAATAAACGAGGAGGAAGGGGGCAATGGTTCCATTATCGTGGTTTTGGCTGTCATGGCCGTCCTAGCATCACTTGCAGCGTATCAGATTGGTCCAAGGCCAGTGAAGAAGGATTTTCAGAGAAGAAAGTAGTCGAATTGTGGTGGTTAATCATCATGGTTTGGCCGATAATCAATACAATCTGGGTAATTGTTATACCCAGAAGGATTCCGAAAATTGACTGTCGCGCTTGGCTGCCTCGGTGGCCTTGCCGGCGGTGTGTGTGGAAATGATGGTGCTGAAAATACGACTGGAAACGGACGAGTGGATTTACGAAGAGCATGAGTCGGCTTAGGCTAACCTACTCTTTAACCCAGGTCCGGGGATAAGATCCCGGTTGCATAATTACCGTACTAGCGGTTGCTATTTGGCCTGTCTTCATTTCAGGAATTTCGTCTGAGTCTACTGATACCTCAGCGATGGCTACGGCCTCCCCTTTTAGACTAGAGACTAGAACTCTTGAGCCCGCCGGCAATCCCCGAACAGCAGAAACTACTCCAGGTCTGGCAAGAGGTGCCCCATGGGACATTGCCGCTACCGCTCCGTCTTTAATCACGATTCCTGGCAAGTCGTCGAGAACGGTCTCAATTGGAGAAATGATCTTGGAAAGTCCTCGTGGGTCATCTTGCTCCCTCCATAGGAATACTGCGTCTGCGAGCTGCTGCATTGAGCAAGCCATAGAGTCCAGCAAAGACCCGCTCCTAGATCTGTGAAGTTCCAGTAACTCGCATTTGTTTCCTGCCATGAGGCCCATGTCCCTAACCAGGGTCCGGATATAGGTACCTGCATCGCAGTCTATCGAAAGAAGATGGATTCTGCCGCCGTCATCTGAATCTATTACTCCGGAGAAGTCAATATTCCTCGATCGTACTTGTACCTTAACTGCAGACTCCTTCGGCGGGACGTTGTATATGCGCCCCCTGAGGCCATCCACCAGATTGGAAAGTTCTTCTCCGGCCATAGGTTCTCTGAATCGGATAACTGCTACGTAGCTCTTCGGCTTCCTCAACAATTCGGCGGTAATCTTGGTCGAACGGCCGCAGAGGAGAGTTAGCAGTCCTGTGGCAAATGGGTCGAGAGTTCCACCGTGACCAATTCTCTTTATCCCCAATAGGGAGCGCGCCCAAGCAGCCAGTTGGTGACTCGAAGGACCAGGGGGCTTGTCAATCAAAATCACCCCACATTCCAGTAGCTCACTTAGAGGTCTGTCTAGTGGCCTACATCCGAATGAATCGTTGGTTTTAGCAGAGGAGTCTACTATCCAGGGCTCTCCTACTTCCATTCATTCACGACCCTAACTCGATTTGGACAAGCTCGAAAACCTCATCCTCACCCTTTTCATCGGCTTCGATGATGAGGTTGTAAGGGGACATGTCATCGAGATCGATTCCGTAAAGTTCCATGTAACGAAGCATATCGTCACCCTGCCTCCGCCTAGACCTGTCTAGACACTCATCGAAACTTCCACCCTCCCTCTTCTGAATCCTAATAGCTCGTTCATTATCGGAAACTTGCACCCATACTCTAAGGCAATCTAGGTTGCTCTTGTGCGCCCACCAGCCACTAAGTCTGCTCTCAACTATCTCTGGACAATCGGCTGAAACTAGCTTTTTTTGCAAAAGACTGTCCAACTCTCTATCTACATCTAGATCGTGCTTAGCTTTGGCGCTTAGTTCTTCTACTGAGATGCCCCTCCTAGAGGCTTCCTCTCTGAAAAATTGCCCCCCGTTCATCGATTCCCAGCCACGAGATTCTGCCAACTTCATAACCAAAGTAGAAGTTCCACTGCCTGGGGGGCCACTGATCGTTACCATCAACAAGTGATTATCTCCATTCGCTTCTACATACATCGCACCTTAGAACTCCTTTCGGTGTCCGGGAAATCATGTTTGAGTTACAGAGCTTGCAGATTAATCCCTCCTTCGGAGGGGCAGCGTGTTGGTTGCCAGATCGGCGCTGTGGTTGGTTATGCGATTTAACACCCGTTTTCCTTGGACCTGCCCGCCTCTGGGATCTTCGTACGACAGATGAGGTGTTTTTCTTTGTGTTTTGTTCCTCGAGCATGTGAAGAAGTGGTTCGGGAATTGTCTCCCCAGAGGCCACTAGAGGATGTCTGGAGAATCGGATAATCTTGATGTGTCGGTCAATTATCCTTCCAAGAGGTGCACTCATTGCAATGTAAGTTGCTATCCATGCTGGGAAAATCCATAGCACTCTAGCATTGAAGCTCCACATTGGATCCCAAGGAAGACTGACGAAACCTACTCTGAAGGACTCGACTGACTCTGCCATCCAACTGAATATTGCTATTATGAAAACCATCGTGAAGACCATCGGCTTCATCATGGATGATTGCATCTTCATTTGTTCCGGCATCATCTCCATCTGCATTGTCTGCATCTTGTCGGCTCTAGCAGTATCTCTGGCTACCCTAGCCTCCCTAAGCTGCTTCCCAATCTGCCTACTACGATGAGAGAAATGGGCTTGCTGAAGTGGGTCCATGAAGAATGATCGGATAACAGTATTGACCACCATAATGGAAGACCCCACAATGAATACTGTGGGGACGAAATATTTCTGGTGGAAGGGCAACATTGGTTCTAGTACTGATCCTGCAGAGTAAGAAAGAGCTATCCTGATACTTGGATTGACCATAAGAAGAACCATCATCCCGAGAAGCAGCAACATTGGCATCATCATGGATGACATTGCATCTGCTTGGGCATCTCCCCCTGGCTGTGGCGAGGTCATGTACCTTCGATACCACGGAATGAGAATAACGCTTCGGTGGGAAGATACTATTGTAGCCGTTAATCAAGAAAGAGTATTCCCGCAAACTATGCAAATCGATGAGCCGATTCCTACTTCAAAACCACAAGCAGGGCACTGATTGGACACTACTGCACTGTCATCTTCATCGTTTTCCTGTTTTGCTTCCCCTTCATCGTCTTCGAATTGATCAATTTGTGCTTGTGATTCGTCTCCCCCGGTTTCTTGGTCCTCAACAATTTGTTCCGAATCAACCTTATCCATGTCTTCGATGGTTTCCGATGAAGGAGGAGGCAGGGTCACCCTTTGTTTTTCTACCCACTCTGGGATATTGGGTTCTTCGTCTACCTCATCGCCGAAGGTGGCCCCGTGGAAATCCTGTGCGTCAGAAACCTTGTACTCTGCTTCGGGGTCTCCCTGAATTGTATACAATACCTCTATTCTTTCGTCCTGCTGAATTCGTCCAATGGCCCAGGTGACTTGTGTGCCATCCCTTGCTGACTCCTTAGTAGTTGAAGCGTCGCGTTGTCCGTCCTTATCAGAACGAATGGTAGATTCCTCAATTGTGAATGTTCCTGGTACAATGTCATGCATTGCGAGATCGTCTAATGCGCTATCTGAGTTATTGTGGAACATCAACATAATCTCATACTGGCCTGGTTTTCCACCAGGGAATACCTCCTTGCCAGTGCTGATGTTCCGTCTCTTATGGACTACTTTGATCATAGGCGGACGTTCGACCATTCTAGTTGCTACTGGACCGAATCTCTCGGAGCTAAAATCCACCTTTATTGGTGCGACAAGCATCTTATTTCTTGGAGATGGGTCTGGGGCCTGCAATGGATATCTAATCACCAGTGTCTTTCCTGGGAGCAAACCGAGTGGGGCAGAAGTGCCGACTGTTATCCTTAGTCCATGGCCTTCACTGTCAGGGGAGACGTGCTTCTCCTCCAGTTGAACTCCGTTAACAACATCAATCCTATACTGATCGCCATTCAGCTCGGTTCCTTCCATCTCAATTACCACGTCATCTATAGAGGGGGTTTCGAAGATTCCAGGTATATCGTCAAGAATTCTAATGACGTTGATATCCGAGGACCCAGTATTCTCAAGAGTTATTGTAGCATCGACATTGGAAGAAATATAAGATTTGATTCTTGACTTGTCAAACCTCTTCTGAAGTACAGAGTCCAATACGGTAAGTTGCTGTTCATTCAATTCTACGATTCCAGAAGATTGCACGGAAACTCTGGGAAGAATGGAGAATCTGATTTCCTGAGTGAAACTAGGTTGTTCTTCCGACTCGACCCTCTTCACCATGGAATCCCACTTTCCCTCTGGTGGGACGTCTTGTCTTATGTCCGAGACATCCAGAATAGGGTCTTCCCTTCCAATAAGCTTCACTGTGGCCCCAGATAGTGAAACTACGAATGACGACTTGTTCTCAAATACGCAGGTGCAGTGCCAAACTCCGGGTCTGTCGTCCTCTTCTGCATTCACATATGAGAACTGTCTTCCAGATCCATGAACTCTATCGAATCTTGCTCGGGATACGGTTGCTTCTGCTGAATAGGAGGCGGATGAAACTCCTGCGTTAATTTTGTCAACGGAATCAGTTTTTACCTTACCCGATACAGTTAGAGTTCTTGTCTCACCAATATTCATCCTACCGATGTCCCAAACAATAGAGTCTTTCTCAATGCTATACACAGTGTCCTCAGGAAGAATGAATGATTTGGGAATGGTTCTCTTAACTTCGACATCGAATAGAGGAACGGGGGACACATTCTCAATATCGATCGTGATTTCTATGTCTTGGGGTGTTTCTGAGAAAACCAGAGAGACGCTTGGCTCTTCCCCTCTAGATATCTCAGTATCTATGCTCTCCTTCAGAATTAGCATCCTTGGACCTGAAGCGGTGTATGGAATTGCGGTTTCTTCGGTTGGGTCCAGTTCCTTCACGGTTGAGATCTTGTCACCGAAGTCAGTAGATTCGACAGATTCTAGATGAACCTCGATGTCCCATGCCCGATGCTTCTTGCTGGAATTCCTGAGGATTAATTCTCCATCTATGAACTGTTTCCTGGTTGATCCATCGGGGTTTAGAACCGTCTTCTCACTCTCACTCAAAGTAGCGTGGAGTTTGTCTCCTGGAATCGAGTCTACTTCAGAGGGGGTTCTTAGGAAAGGAGAGGGCCTGATTGCTTTACTCGAATCCGGTAGCTGAAATTCTGACTCTCTTACTAGGCCAAATGTGTCTATTGCCTGCGCTACCTCGGAGATATCTTCGGATTCCAGGGACTTGTAGTCAGGAAAAGAAAACTGCTGCCTTTCAGTAGGAGAAATTCCTAGATCTTGCTGTTGCTCGGGAATTACATCCTCGTTTCCTGTGGGCCATTCACCGTCGAGAAGAGACAATGAGTCTGCAAGCGAGTCTATCGAGGAAATATCTGCCTCTGCCTGTTCCCCCTCGGGGGCCGGCTCCGGTTCCCCGAACCCTAGCGGCGGGGGGGGCGGTGAGTCGAACCCCGCAGGCGGGGTTGGAGCTTCCTCGG
>CAYFID010000027.1:0-17186 GCA_964343205.1 uncultured Candidatus Poseidoniales archaeon
GGGATCACGGATTAGGAAGCAGTTAGTGAGCCCGTCAATCCATGATAGATCAGAGTCATCGGGGATGTGATGACACATGTGCTTCTGGAACCAAATTGGCTTCCCATCGGGGATGGGGCCTGTTAGGTCAGAAATTACGGTATCCAAATTAGTCTCATTCCTCTCTATTACTTCCTCTGCGTCTGGGTGTGTAGTACCTGATGAAAGGAGGAAATTAGCGTAGAGTGGTTCGTCTGTGGCATGGCAATCATCCCTATTGTCGAACGAGTACATCATTGCAGTGGATATGTTGCGTGGTCCAGACCACATCGCTATCCTCGTCTCAGGCATTGCACTCCTCCTTCAGAAGATCCAGGTAAAGTCCCTGGAGCCGTTCACACATTGGCCCTCTCTTCCCTGCACTGATTGCCTCTCCATCGAAAGACACGACTGGGGTGAGTCCAGCGAATGTTCCCGTGACGAAAGCCTCGTCAGCCGAACTGACGTCGTCAAATGTGAAGTTGCGCTCTTGCGAAAGGATTCCGTGTGTCTTGCAGATATCCAAGACCTTCCTCCTGGTTATCCCGTCGAGGCAAAACTCCCCTGTGGAGGTCCAGACCTGGTCATCTTTGACCATGAAGAAGTGAGTGGAATTACAGGTAGAAACAAAACCATTGGGATCCAGCATCAATCCTTCTTCTCCACCCCTCTCAGAAGCCTCGATGCATGCTGCAATGCAGTTGTGTTTGGAGAGGCTGTTAATAGTAGGATTCTGCACCTCAGGGCCCCCTCTCCTTACACTTACCGAAACTAGGTTAATTCCATCTATCGCCCGTCTTAGATTTGCCTTCTTGTACTCGGGTATTATGACCATGGTAGGGAGGGAGGATATTACCCATGGAGCTTGGTAAGGAGTTGGTTTAAGCCCCCTGGTAAGTATGAGCCTCAAGTGGACATGGTCATGCATATCGTTTGCGAGAATAACCCTGTCGATCTCGTTCCTAATCAATTCTCTGGACCTGCCGGGATCCAGAGAAATCTCCGAAGCGCCACGGAATAACCTATCCAAATGGTCGTCTATGAAGACCAAAGTCCCGTCGTGTAGACGGAACGACTCCCAAACCCCATCGCCCAACAGGAAGCCTGCATCGAAAACCGAGATCTTTGCATCGTTTCGTGGGAGCAGGTCTCCGTTTACTGAGATAAGGACATTCTCGTTTCTTGGATCATCCTCATACTCGTGCGTTCCCATCAGAGGGCCTCTCCGGTCAGACGCTGGAACATACTAGCGTATAGTTCAGCGGTACTGGAGATGATGTCCGCTGGGAGGGCGGGAATTGGGGGCTCGGAAGAGCCAGACTGGCGAGCATTGTATAGTTCGGCATGGTGACCTGTGTCGATATAGTGCTGCCTTACAGACTCCTTCGAAAGTTGGACTATGGCCCCATTCTCGTATTCTTGAGCGTCCCACCATCGGTCCTCGTCAAGTGTGCCGAAAGAGTCGATTAGGATTGGCTCCCGACCCGGGCCCAGAGCGAACTCCTTTTTCCCATCTACGTGGATTAGCCCCCTCTTGGAAGTCTCTCTTTCAATTATCGAGTCTACATCCAAAACTATCGATAAGATAGAATCCAGCTCTTCTGGGTCCAAGTTTGAAATCTCAAGTGCCTCGTCCCTGCTTAGGTTTCGATCAAACTTCTCGAACTTTGTTGATACCTCCAAGAATGGCTCTGGGAGCTTGGATCCCTCGAATATTTCCTCATTGGAGTCAAATCCCAAGTCTGTAGGAGAAACGTCCCCTCTCTGGTATCTTCTCCATGCAGTGCCTGCCAAATAATGTCTGCAAATCACCTCCAGTGGAACGAAGAAGTTCTCAGCATCCTTTGGAATTGCACCTGGCTCTCTGATTACATCGAATCTACGAGCTATGACTCGGTCTGGCGCGTTCATCTCAATGACGTGGGTCTTGCAGACCCCTTCACTCTCAACAAGTCCAAACCAATAGCAAGATGCCCGGTTAAGCGACTCCCCCTTCCTAGGAATTAGGCTTGGAATGATCTGGTCAAATACAGAGATCTGGTCCGTGTACCTGAATTCAATCTGGTCAGGATCATCCGTACTCCATACCTGCTTGACTTTCCCCTTGTATAGTAACTGACTCATGACTTGCTTCGGATGAGGTGCCCCCATCAATATTGCCAAGCGGAGACCTGTGAGTTATTTCAGGTAAGTCGGCTAGACTATATCCTCGATGCCCAGCGAGATAAGGGGACTCATGACATCTGAGGGGGATTCGGGTAGCAATCGAACAACCTCCAGAGGGGTTGGTTGGATAGTCACAATAGTGCTTCTAATGCTGATCCTATCAATTGGTTGGACGAATGCCCAAGAGGTTCGAAGTGGATGGGAGATCGTCGATAGCGGGACGCAGGCTGACCTCCTTACAGCAGAGGTTCACGAAGAAGAAATATGGGCTTTTGGAACTGGTGGCACGATGATAAGAAGCAATGACAGTGGGATCACGTGGTTTGAATCGGAATCAACCACCATCCACGACCTTACAACTTCGGACTCAAACTTTGGAGCTATGGTAGTTGCAGGAAAGGGAGGGGCAATACTCTGGATGAACGAAGGTGTCTGGGCTGACCTGAGCCGGCCCGATTTATTTGAGGAGATTACCGATATCGCTTTGACGGGAAACAAGAGTTTTGTCGTTATTTCGGGAAACGCCATCTGGACGTGTTTAATCATGGATGGCGGAGAAATAGACTGGAACGAAAGAGGAAATAATCCAGAGGGAGAACTCCTAAGTATCTCCTTTCTGGACTCGGAAAATGGACTAATTTCAGGGGAGGCTGGGACAATTTTAGCCTCTTCAGACAGAGGTGAAAATTGGGAATATAGGGATGTTCCAAGCGAAGTATCGGCCATCTCAATAACAGACATAGAATTCTACAGTTCAATCAGAGCCTACGGCATCTCGGAAGAAGGCCATATACTGAAGTCTTCCAGATCAGGGAGTACATCCGTTGGCTATATTTGGGATCTGGTTCAGATAGAGAGGGAATACCTGCCCGGGGCAATCAACCAAAGTGATTTCGAACCGGGTGGGGAGGAGTTAGATTTCGATGTCAGCTCAATTGAACTGCTAGGGCAATTCAAGATATTGTTCAGCGGCCCTATGGGGTATCTAGCTCTAAGTCTAGACGGTGGAAACATAGTTTCACAGCAAATGATTCCAGTATCGAATGAAACTGTATTCAACGCATTCGCCATGGAAGACGGCTTCAGGGGGGTAGTTGTCGGGGATGGCGGGGTAATACTCAGGACAGAGGACGCCGGTTCTGAGGAGTATGTCGGTTTCGAGGTTATGGACTTCAGTGACTTCGGACAATTCGTAGATTACTCCAAGGAGAGGTTACTAGATGGCTTGGTTGCTACTGCAAAGATCGTTCTCTTCGGTATTATGTTGGGTTTTAGCCTTGGAATAGTGTTGTCAATGCTGAAGACATCTCCGAGCACCTTGAAAAATGTCGTCCAGACCAATAGATTCCAATTCTTGATATTAGCAATATTGCCAATTTGGGCAATATTGTCAATTCCCAGATTTGTCATTGGTTCTTACCGGAACCCCATGGATAACACCCTTAGTTCTTTGAGAAGCAAATCTTCTCAAGTCGCGGCCACGGAGCCATTGAATACCTTGGCAATCAAGGTGACTGGAGTATTGCTAGTGGTTGCGGGGTTATTCCAGATCATCGACAACCTGGACGATATATCTGCCCTGAACCTAGATAGCTGGGAACACATATACGCACCAATAGGCGCTCCTGGTTCAGTTGCAAAAATTCTTCTTGGAGTGGGAATTTCTATTCTAGGAGCGATATTCCTGTCCTGCGACGGGGACTTCTCAATAAAAAACTGGAGAATAGGTTCATCGGAACTGAAATTCAATCCCTGGGGCATCAGACCCTTGAACACAATTGCAACCGTCTACACGGATATTTTCCGTAATACTCCACTGCTAGTCCAGTTCATGTTCATTCACTTCGGATTCGAACTTGGCAGGAGGGTCCAAGATCCAGGATTCCTACTCTTCAGTTTCGAGAACCTTGAGCACAATGCAAACTTCCTGACTAACATTATCGTTGTCTACGAAACCAATCCAGACTCCCTGGCTTATGGCAGGCCTATAGGTGGTATACTTGAAGATAGGGCGTACATTAGCGCAATTTTCACTCTCGGCCTGAACTCGGGCGCCTATCAGTGCGAGACAATTAGAGGGGCCATCGCAGCAATCCCCTCAGGACAGATGGAAGCAGGAAGGAGTATTGGCCTGAATTACTTGCAGTCGATGAGGCTCGTAATCATGCCTCAGGCAGTAAGGATTTGCATCCCACCCCTAGGCAACGAAATGGTCAACCTAGTTCTAAACTCTTCTTTGGCTATGATCATTGGATATGCCGAGATTACAAGACAAGGTAAGCTAATTGTGGCGACGACTTTCCAAGTCTTCTGGACGTGGGGGATGGTATTGATTTCCTACTTCCTAATCACTTGGACTTTGGCTCTTTTCCTCAGATATCTGGAAGAAAGGACCAGAATTCCCGGGCTGGGTATTTCGGGGGGGGCATGAATGGCGGAAACCATACTGAGCGTCAAGGATTTGGAGAAAACCTACGTCGGGGGCGTCCATGCAGTAAGGGGGATCTCGTTCGAAGTATTGGAAGGAGAGTCATTGGCCATAATTGGATCATCTGGCAGTGGAAAGTCCACCGTACTACGGTGCATCAACCGCCTGATAGAGCCTACTAATGGGATTGTAATGTTGAAGGGGGAGAGGATCAACACACCAGCCGCAGACATAAATGACGTTAGGTCAAGAATTGGAATGGTCTTCCAATCGTTCGAGCTCTTCTCACACCTGAAAGTAATCGATAACGTGACTCTTGGCCTTGTTCATGTCAGGAATATGAGTAAAGAAGATGCGGAAGCTCAGGCAAAGAGTGTGCTAGAAAGGGTTGACATGCTAGAAAGGGTTGATGCTTATCCAGGAAATCTCTCTGGGGGGCAGAAGCAGAGGGTGGCCATTGCAAGAGCTCTGGCCATGAAGCCCGAGGTTATGCTGTTCGACGAGCCTACCAGTGCATTGGACCCTGAGTTGATTGGGTCCGTTCTGGAGACAATTCGTGGACTTGCGGACGAGGGGATGACCATGGTCGTGGTCACTCACGAAATTGGCTTCGCCAGAGACGTCGCGGACCGGGTTATGTACCTGGACGAGGGGTTGGTGGCCGAAGAGGGGCCGTCTTCCATAATAGACAGGCCGGAGACGGAGAGGATGAGAGAATTCCTTTCAAGTATCAACGAATAACTAGCAGCTGGAGACTGCAGCCCAGATGTCGTTCGAGCCACTACTACTGTAATCGTAGTAAGATGTGTGGGAAATCGGTTCTGATGATTCCTGGGTCACGGTGATTGTGAATGAGTAGCATCCGTAGTCACCTGCTGAGTCGAACTCGTCCCGTGGGATGTAATGGCCAAAGGATGCATCCATTACCGAGCCTTCCAAAGCGAACGTAGATCCGAAATCCCCCCAAATTCCACTTCCAGAGCCAAACTCTCCGCTGTGGGAGTCCCAAGTAGCCTGGGTGTTGACGACGGTAATCGGTGGGTAGCTTATTGCGGCATCGTTACCCTCCATCAATACGGCCTCGACTGAGTAGTCTGCAAACGGCATCCTAACTGGCTTGTCTGAACCTGTATCTAGCCCTGCCCAAGCAGAAAGAACCACGCCGACTAAGCAGTTATCGGATTCCCCACTACAACGTTCGGGGTCTTTCTTCACTACTCCGGTAGTCGAACCTCCTGCCCCAGTAATATCCCTGGTGAGCGCGTCAGCCCCGTTCCACTGGGCAGTAATTGGCTGGGACCACTGAATCTGACTGTAAGTGAGATCCCGTGTGGTTTCTTTCCCCTCGACTGAGACTCTTAGCGTGTATGGGGAGTTTGGGAGGGCATTTGTGGCATAGAAATCACTCACAAGCAATGTTAACTCGCCCTCTCCGGAACTACTGTCAATTGTCACATTGGCTGTTGAAGACCACACCTCTTGCCCCGACTGGATGACCACGAAGGAAGCCTCGACCTCCCGGTCAGACATTGTGTTCTGCAATAATTTGACCGTGATCAACTCACCATCGTCGCTATACTCGACCTGACCTACAGTTAGTTCTCCTTCGAGGAAAACTCCTAGAAGTAAGGGGAAAATTAGCATTAGGACGTAAAAAACGACAACAACCGAGGCGGCGGCGGCACTACTACCAGTAAGCATTAATCCGGCACTGCTTACTAGGCCCAGTCGGAAAATGACAAAGCCCAGTGAACCTAGGAAAACCAGAGCCATGATGGCCGAAATCGAAGTCCCGGGAACCATCAACTCATCGAATGGGAGGTATACAAGAAGAATTCTAGTAACGAATATTGGCAGCAACCCAAACAAGAGAACTGTCTTGATTGCTTCAACAACTCCCACAACGTTAACTTCGTCTTTTGTGATCTCTGCTATCAAACTAGAAGTTGGATTTTGTTCCGTTGCCTTCTCGAGTAATCCCCCGTCGCTCATACTCACACCTAGACATGTATACGTCAAGACCCGTGGTTATCAATACGTTGCCTTTGCGCCCGGGGAACCGGGGTTACTAGAACAGACGATTGTCTAATGGTACAATGTTGCCGTCTTCGTCGAATATTGGCTCCTCGTTCACCCTTCGACCTACCGCAGCCCCTGCCAGTGCGGCCATCATGGTTGTGCCCACTAGCTCGAATCCTGGAAGGTATACCCCCCTGATGTAAATTGTCATGACTTGTACCTGATAGTTAGGCACCCCTTCGGTTCTGACAGAGTATTCCGAAGTTGCCTTGAATTGAAGATTGTAGTACTGGTCCGTCCAACCCTGATTCTTAGGAGTCCGCATCTGAACCCTAAACAACTCGGGCGGTGCCAGCGAGTCGATCTCCTGAGAAATCAGGGGTAGGCTCAACTGGAAGCCTTCGTCTCGCAACTCGTCATAGTTCTGAATCTCGATGTTGAACTTGTCCCTCGCGTTACCGTCATTGTAAACTTGAAAGACGAGCTGGTAGTCGACCTTTGGCCTGAGTTGTATGAATGCCTCATCGGATCCAACTCTGAGCCTGCTGAACTGCTTGAACACAGTTAGGACCTTGGCTTCCGTAGGAGATGCAGCACCAGAAACAGGGGCTCCGTTCCACTGAGTTACCGTGGCGGTGATCGTCACTACCTGTTGTCCCTCGGGCATCCTCAGGTCGGCTCGAACTGCGACTTGGAAGGACGTGTCTCCAGGGGGAACCGTTGCGGAGCCGGGACCTGCAACTGCAACAACTCCGGACTGGTAGGTCAGTTCTACCTTCTCCGAAAAAGTGGTGGGGTTGGTCAGGGTACAGTAGATTATCGTTGTTCGAGTAGCACCGGGATAGACCTCAATAGGCTGGGGTTGATCACAGGTCAGTGACACGTCGGGAGAGGTCTGGGCTTGTACGGCTGCTACCCCCGAGCAGAGGCTAAGAAAGTAGACTGCCATAATCACAACGGGCACTCTAATCGATACAGTCATCGGAAAATCCTCCTCAAAGACGTATTTGAGGCTTCGCCCGAGTAGGACGACTAATGAGTCAATATTGCACCATATTCTAGTGGTGGACCCGACCGGATTTGAACCGATGACCACTCGGTTATGAGCCGAGCGCTCTAACCAACTGAGCTACGGGTCCCATTTAGTCGCCTAATGAATGCAAAAATGAACCTTGTCTAGAGATAATGTAGAACTTAGTCAATATATTTTCATCTAGTGTAATTTCTAATACCAAGTGTAATGCTTTATGCCTGTCACCCATCCGGGCCACTGGGTGACATAGTGAACGACACGGCAACGAAGGCAATTGGACTAGGAGCAATGCTACTACTGGTGAATGTTATAGTAGGGGCCACCGGAGCGGTAGATGGGCTAATCGAAGGAGCTGTGCAAGACAGCGTCGAGGCGTCAATGGACGAATTAAGCGACTTCGATGAAAACTGGACTACGACCAAGGGCGAGAGGGTATACTTCGCATATTCAATAACGGATGAGGGCGCTCTGAGCTCCGAAGATCCCTCACAGGCCTTTGATTACATGGGGCCATTCATTTACGAAGTAACGACACAGAGAGAGGTGCTGAGCTTCGATTCGGCCGCCGGCGAGGTAACATACTCCGAATACGAGAGCTTTGAATGGTGCGAGAACTGCACCTGGAACGGAACCATGGACGGTGTCGATGGGGCACATGCTTCAGTATCGGGAGACACAGAAATCACACAAGTCAACATCCTCTGGAACACCCAGAGAATGGCGGGACTAGCAACCGGCATTGAGTACGGCGAAACCTTCGCAAAGGCTGGTTTCGCTAATGAGGTAATCAGGTTCGAGTTGATGAACAAGGCACCAAGCATTTGGGCCTCTCAAGATATTGCTGCAATGGCAAGCGCCAGCAACCGAAGTGACGTACTATCTGGCTGGTTCGGTTCAATTGGCGCATCGGCCCCTGATTGGGTAGGCGACTCCAATTACGATAGCGTCCCTGATTCGATTATTGCTGACGCAGTGGACCCAACGACAGGGACTTGCATTGCCCTATCTTGCGAGATAGGTCCCCTGGTATTCGCTGGAATGGGGGCTCCTAGCGATGATGTGACTCCGTTGAGAGCTTCCCTCTACGGCTATTCTGGGACAGAAATGATGACTACCATCGACGCTGCTGTCTATGCCGGGGCAGCTACAGCGTTCGCGGAGAATGGCGGTGGAATAGCATTCGAAAACATCACTGACTGGAGGGAGAGACTGAAGGAGGTCACAAGATCCACCCTATGCCCAAGCGGCCAGAATTGTGCGGCGGCTGTGGACATCCCCAACCCCACGGCATTGGAGTACACACTATTCGGGACCAATGAAGACACGGGGCTAGCTGCAGGAATCCTAGCCACAACTGACTTTGACGGAATCCCCTTACATGGAACTGCTTTACTGCTACTAGGGGCTTCTTCCAATGCTACGGCAGCTATAATTGAGTACAACATAGGTTTCGAATTCCTTGGCGTGGTCGACTACGTTGGCAGGATAATGTCGCAAGGCCACCTATCCCCACTGATTGGGAACACAGAACAGATTCCGAACATAATGTTCGGAGGAACTGGAACCATCAATGCAGATCTATGGTGGGAGACTTCCTTCGGAGGGACCGAACCAATATCAGGGGGTTACCTCACCATAGGGGTGAACAGGGGCGATTACGAAGGTACAGTGGAAATTCCCCCAGAGAAGGCTAGAGAGATTCTGTATGATTCCGAATACGCCCTGACAGGGGACTTTGCTAGAGTTTTCATGTACGGTGAATTCGCCGGAGTCAGTCTTCCGACGGGGTCCGAAGGTGCCGAAGAGGGTGGCGTCGAGTCTGAGTGGGACGACTCATACGTAGCTGGGCTTTACGGAATTTCGGAGGTAGAAGCAGCTGCTCTGAGAAGTTGGGTAAAAGACTTCATGTTCGAGCAGGTCGTTGGTTCCTTGCTCACCTTCCAATACGGATCTAGTGAATACACAACCCAACCAGTTAGTAATTGGCTATATGGATGGAGCGACCCTGTCCTGGAAGGCCTCTTCGGGTACAATAGCAGTTGGTCGAGCCTAGAGACTAATGAGACGTACTATGGATCTGATGGCCTAGGAACGGGAGACTACTCCGTATACGTGATGAGCACCAAAGGGGCCACGATAGGTCAGGCATTACTAGAGGGCTACATCAACTCCAACGGTGACGGACTATGTGACTACAAGATTGGGTCAGATGGCAACTGGGAGAAGGACGTCGGGTGCGAGGAGAACGAAATATACGCAATGACAACTTCCATGCCATGGAGGTCTGAGTACAGTGAGAGCTTCAGCTACGGGCTACTGAGCGGCCATGTAGGGAACGAGCTTACAGAGACTGCTGGCACCATTGGGGGCAAATCTTCCCCACTTGTTAACGATCCTAGCTCCCCGTTCAGACTCAATGTGGTTGGTTACGCAATAGGGGAGTCGGTAGTGGTTGGTGACGTGACTTACAAGGAAATTCCAATGGTTGAACACAGAATCACCCTTGAACCAGGCCAGCATCAGATCCAAGCTAAGCTAATTGGGTCCAAGACATTCGTGGACGTTCTTCCTGGGGCACTTCCGGTTTACTTCTCTGTCGACTCGACTTTCAGGGTCGACAAAGTAGCAGGAGCAGTGATGTACGGAGATGTTTCGGCGGCCTTCCACCTTGATCTAAGGGGACCGGGAAGCGTGGACCCGGACTTTAGTGAGACTTCTACTGACACTCATCCAGTGTTTGAGATCAAGAACTTTGGAGGAATAGGGGACGAAGACGCGGCCTCCTACAGGGCTAGTGTTTCTGACAACATGGGACCAATGGGCTGGACGAACTTCGGAGGGGAGGCCGGTGCGCCACTACTCTACGTCCATTTGATTATCGCGCTCCTTTACATGGTGTCCATAGGGATGATGGGTTGGGGGGCATACGAAAAACAATCTATTGCCGATGGCTCTTCTGACGAGCAAGAATAGGGCACTATTCTTCCAGAAGCATTGAATCCCCCCCTCCATAGGGGTGGTTATGGCCCAATCTAGGCTCAAACACGTAGACAGGGTCAGGGCGATTGCCGTACTGTGCATGGTTGAAGTGCATACCGCGGCCATCCTACCCCCAGAGGGAATAACAGTCGGACATCCAGCAGCCTTCGTAGCTGCAGCATTCGGAGGAATGGCTGCTCCTATGTTCGTAACTATTTCTGGATGGGGGATGTACGGGAGTGCGAAGAGGAGGATATCCGGGGGTCACGATTTCTCGGACTGGGTATTCTGGATTGTGCCTCGCGTATTCCTTCTTTGTCTGTGCCAAATAGTAGTCAACATTCTGCTGAACGTAGAAAGAGGAGGGAGATTCGAGTGGCAAACCCCCGGAGTCCTAACCTTATTGGCCTTCGCAGCTTTAATCTCGCCCATCCTAGTAAGGTTGGGAGGCAGGGAGAGGGTCATTTCCATGCTGCTGATATGTGCATCTCCATTGCTAATAGGCGATACATCGGGACCAGGGATGAATTGGTTCGAGAGGGTTGACTCTGAGGGTGCTATTGAATGGCTCTCCAGATTCCTACTGGATGGGACTTACCCAGTCGCACCTTGGCTATTCTACGTTCTACTGGGGACTGTTCTTCATGATCTAGGAAGTAATCCTGAGGCAAGGGAAAAGGGAGTCGCATTCGGCTTGCTAGCCACCACTGTAACAATATTCGTGGCTGTGTTCGAAGGTGTAGACTGGGCACTGACCTCTGGAGACGCAGTCCTGACATTCTTCCCCGCCAGCATGCCCTTCCTAGTGGTGTCTGGAACAATGGTCGCTCTAATCATGAGGCTGCTGGAAGGGGACGAGAGCGTTGGCGGCAATCCGTCTCTGGGAGACAGGTTGGCTTTCTTGGAGCCGGTAGGCAGACTTTCACTCAGCGTCTACGTATCTCACTTTGCCGTTCTAGGCTTAGTTGCTATAGTTATGGAAGGAGAGCCCAGACTAGGTATAGTTCCCGCATTTGCTGCAACCATTGCCCACACATTGGTGTGGATACCACTGGCTAACCTGCACCAAGAAAAGATTCCCGAGTATTCCTTTGAGGGCCTTATGAAGGCCATCAGTCCGGCAAATAATCGGTAGTCCAAACGATTGGGCCGAACCAAGTCTCCAATGCATCATTGGCAGCCCTCACCCTAGCATAGTACTCCGTCCCACAGCATGAGAGTCCTGTGATTTCTTGAGATTCGTTTCCCACCTCGATACCCCCATAAACAACGCTATTTGACCAAGAGGATTCTTGGTTTCCACCATCTGTGGTGCCATAGAATATCGTCAGGGTCATGTTCGTTCCGTTATCGTATGTATACCAAGAGATTGTAGTGGAATTAGTGCCGGAAATGCTTGGCGAGGATAGGTTGCGGAGCATTGCCTCGTACTGGAAGTAATCCCCCCGAAGCGGGTCATCCACCCATACTGGAAGATGTTCTAATGACTGGAAAGTCTCCCCGGTTATCGGGAATCCCCAAGCTGCGTGATAGGGGGCAAGATTGTATCCCGTAGAGTTGGATAGGTGGAGAACCCAGGCATTGAACTCCTCCTCGTCCCCTACTGGCACCTCTGAGTCCGGGAGGTCGTAGTATACGGAGAGGGCCTCGGTAATCGGAGACCAAGTCCACTCTTCCTTGACTATGAGGAAGGTATCGAGGGCCGTCCAGACGGACCAGTCGGCTATGTTCGCCCCGTTTTCGAAATAGTTCCGCATCCTTGACTCCCGCTGTTCTGGGTCAACCGCTCCGTGGCCCGAAATCCCCACTAGTTCTTCCATCAGGTAAACGCTAGCGAAGTTGCATCCAGTCTCTGTGGTCCCTGGAAGAGTAGAGGGCATCCACTGGTGGTTGTGCCCTAGCTCATGGAACATCCCCCAGTCCCCCTCTTGGCTCATATAAGACACATTCACAACTCCAGAGACGCTGAGATCATGAGCCATGAAAGGATATCCAGAGTGCATCCAGCCAGCCGAGATCTGGGCATCGAATACCGCCCTCTCGACCCTGGGCCAAGGGAGGAATCCGTACAGCTCGTGCTCCATGGAGAGCGCTTCGTCCCACCAATCCATAAGTTCGTGAGGGTTTTCCAGACTCCTAATCTCGTAGCTGGGAACCGTGAGTATGAATTGGTCGCTTGCGATCTCAGCCCATGGTGCTGGTTGGTGTCTAATCATCTCGAGCCACGCAGAAACATCGGTATGCCCGTGTTGGTAGGTGGGAGCCTCGACAGCGTTTGAGATGGTGACGTTGAAGATTCCGAGAGTGGAGCCAGCCTCTATTGCAATGTATATTGGGCCCCCGAAAGAGTTCCCCACCTCAATTGTCGAATCATCGATGTACCACCACCTAGTAATCTCCGGATGCCTATGCAACTGATCCTTGCCCCAAAGACTGTCGCTGTGTGCGCCCACCAGAACGTATGCTCCCGAATCCACCACCTCTTGTGGGAGAACTACAGTGACCACCTCTCCTGGTGCTGCATAGAGGCCGGTCGTCATCCTGAGATGTGCCCTGGCTGAAGAGTACCCGAAGTTGGATGGAAGACCGCTTTGGTTCCCGTCTATGGAGGCTATTCTCGTTACGCGAGTTGCGTTCTCCGGGACCTCTCCTGGGAACTCTGAGTGACTGGGATGGGAAGGTAACTCATTTGCCGGAAGACCCTGTGTGAGAGCTGCTTCCACCCTCAGTAAGGTATCAGCTACTGGATCCTCGCCAAGGTTGTATCCGACATCTTCCCAAAGAGTCCCATATTCAATCACAGTCCAACCTGTTTCATTCACGACCTCCCTAAGAGGGGACCAGAAGTCGCTGAAATCCAATGACACCACACCGGTGCACAGTGAAATGGTATCGTCTGCAATGGACGCGTCGGCAGTGGAGAGAGAGGCCCCGTCCATGCGGTCGGATCTGATTGCTTCAATTGCATTTCTAGGCCAGGTCAGGGGGTGTGGGGGATCACTAAGATCAACGTCATTGTAGCCCCAATCATGCGAGACGAAGAGGCCGGTCTTTTGGGCTATCTTGTTTCCTGGGTAGTTGTGGGATAGGTCGGTATTTGAGTAGGACCAGTACCATGCGTGACCACCCATGATCAGGCCCCCTCCAGATTCTAGGAACTCAACGATGTGCTCGTTGTCCTGGTCGTCGTGTCCGTTCCAGAACTCGTCCAGCAGACAGTCGATGCCAGTGAGGTTGTCGGGTGAAACTGATAGTTTTACCGTGTGTCCTTCTGCCTCCAGCTCATCCTGGAAACCGTCGTACCCAGCCCCATAGGCCAAACCTACGTCAGCATCCTTTCCGCAGACCCACTCTACCGCCCTGAGGGAGAATTCGGTCTCAGCATCCCCATTACCAGTCACCCATCCCTCATGGCCATAGCCGATCATTCTCCCCTTCCCGACATGACTGGCGGAAATTACTGGGATATCTGCAGTATACCCGCCCTCAGCGAATCCTATCGGGAATGACCACTCCCCAATTGGCAATACAGGGGATGGCCAACCACCCCAACTGGTCTGACCCATCCCCCTGAGTAGGTCGGTCTGGTCTGCAAACAGGTCGTGCACTGCTATCCAAACGCTATTAGAAACGGAACCCCCCGTGTTATTGGCCCAAACGGTGTACTCTATCCACTCGGATCTAGTGAGAGGTGTTCCTTCTATGGTACCATCTTCCGAAATTTGCAGACCAATAGGAAGTGAGGGGGATATTTCCCAGGTTTCTATCCCGGGTCCAGAGTATGAAGAAGCGATAGAGGCTGTCTGGTTGGATGGAAGCGCGAACTCACTAAGTTCCCATGAAATCGATTCTGGGGGGAGGCTGATGACTTTGAATGAGACATCAGTAGAATCTCCCCCTCCCGAATTATTTGCCCAGATTGTGTGATTGGTCCATCCTTGTAGCTCCGAAGCAGTTCCGCTAATCGCCCCGTTGACCTGGTTCAAACTGAATCCAACAGGAAGGGGAGGGGCCACTTGCCAAGATGTGGGGTTGCCCCCACTCCAAGTGGCATGGACCGATTCGATTTCGTCACCCATAGAAAGATCGAAGATGCTCGGGGAATATTCTAACTCCCAAATTGGCAAGTCAAGTACCTCTAAGAAGAAAGTAGATTCCACTGAACCGCCGGAGTTCTCGGCAGTAACAGTGTATGGTACAGGTCCCTGTAGGTAATCTGGGGACCCAGAAATCACACCAGTTGGACCCATCGAGAGTCCTTGAGGGAGTGCTGGTTGAACATTCCAAGATGAAACCAAGCCACCCGAAATGATTGGGGAGATAGCGAGGGGCTGGCCTATAGAGAAGACGAAATCCAGAGACCCATAGTGGAGGGAATGGGGCGGGGAGTGGATTACTATCACGCGGAGTTCTGCAGAGGAGCTGCCTCCGTTGTTAGAAGCTGTAATCGTATGGTTACTGTCCCCAACACGGGTAGGAGAGCCGGAAATAGATCCGTTAGAGCCTAGAACAAGACCTTGGGGCAGTGGAGGATTCGAGCGCCATTCATCGGGACTCCCTCCTGAGATGATTGGTGTCGGAAGTTCGCAAACTTCGTTTACCGTGCAATGGAGATAATCTGGCAAGAGTTCTATCGACTGGACGGAAACTGGAAGAACCGTAATCTCGATACTGTCAGAGGCAATTCCGGCGAAGTTGGATGCTATGATTGTGTAGGTTCTGGATGGGGCCTCTGATGACGGAGTTCCTGAAATCACACCGGATTCGAGGTCTATGGAGATTCCATCAGGAAGATGGGGGTTGACCGACCATGAGCTCGGAGCGTCGCCTACGAAGCTGGGAGTAAGCGGCTGCATCTCTGACCCCATTGTAAGGGAAAGATGCGATTCACCAAAGGCTAGTAATTCTGGCTTGATCATTGTTCTGCAGTAGTCGCCAGAGAACACTTGATGTGATGAGCAATCTCCCTCTGAGACAACCTCATCGAAGCATCCCAAGGATGATGGATTTTCCTCGCAGTCTGTGACTTGGGGAGCTTCGGCGGGGGAGTCCGATGGCGAAGTGCAACCTGGCGTCAACATTAGCAACGATAGAGCGATTGCGAGCACCGGGGGCCTAGGCACGTGTTTGACCGGGAGTCTTGGATTGAATAGGTTGCGCAAGCACTCAGAGCCCGGGGTAGGCTGGGCTTGGATCGAAGCAGTAACGTATGGTCTGGAAACCCCCCTTAAACTCAGTAACGTCACTCTTGACGGATGATGGGTCCTCCCCCTCGATTAGAGCCCGAGCGAAGAAGCGTGCTACATCCTGCATTTCGTCCACCCCCATGCCAATCCTAGTTAGCTCGGGTGTGCCAAGCCTAAGGCCACTCGGAGCAAGGGCCTTTGTGTCCCCTGGGAGCATGTTCATGTTGGTAATTATTCCAGCATCCTCCAGGGTTGCAGCTGCTTCCCTTCCGGCTCCCGAGTCAATCTCGCCATGCCTGGTTACAACTTGGTGGCTAGCAGTAAAGCCCCTCTCCTCGGCGAGAACATCGAATCCCTCCGCTGACAAGGACTCGCCGAGGGCCTTGGCGTTGGCCACGATGTCACTGGCATAGCTCTCCCCGAATTCCTCGAACTCCGAGAGAGCTACTGCCTTCCCGGCTACGTGGTGTAGGTGGTAGGAAGAGCACACTCCGGGGAATATGCCGCTGTTAAGTCTCCTGTGCAGCTTCTCGTCTTCTGAGTCTGAGAGTACGAAGCCCCCTTGGGGCCCAGGGAATGTCTTGTGGCTGCTACCGGTCATGACATCTGCCCCCTCTCTAAGTGGGTCCTGAAACTGCCCCCCTGCAACTAGCCCTAGAACATGGGCTGCGTCGTACATCACCTTGGCCCCTACCTCGTGGGCTGCATCGGCGAGTTCCCCCAGAGGCGTTGGGAAAAGGAACACCGATTGGCCGAAAAGAGCTAGAGCAGGCTCCTCGCTACGAATCATAGCAGAAGCCGCGTCTATGTCGGGCTCCATTCTCTCCTCGTCCCAAGGATATGTGACCAGATCTAGACCTCTTACCCCCACTGCACCCATCCTGGCATGAGATATGTGACCCCCATCTGCAGTGGAGACTGCGGTGATCTTATCGCCTGGCTTGGTAAGTGACTTCAGAGCCCCCATATTCGAGTTGGTGCCTGATGTAGATTGTATGTTGGCAAACCTGCAATTGAAGACTCTCCTTGCACTAGACACTCCAATTTCCTCTATGGTGTCGAAGTCGTCACATCCCTGGTAGTACCTCTTCCCTGGTAGGCCCTCTGCGTATCGACCGTGGAGGTCCGAATCACACGACTTTCTTACCAAGGGACTTAGGATGTTCTCGCTAGCGATCATTGGGAGGCTGTCCCTGTAATGCCTCCCGGATGCATCGATTGCCTGGATTATTTTGTCTGCTACCTGCCTGTTGCCCATGCGAAGGTGAAGGGGTTGGAGCAAATGAGTGTTGGGAATGCATTATGGCGCCGACAGCAGGACTCGAACCTGCGACCTGTGGATTAACAGTCCACCGCT
>CAYFID010000028.1:0-16335 GCA_964343205.1 uncultured Candidatus Poseidoniales archaeon
TAGCTCCTCGTCGTCTCCCTCCGCGCCGTCGTTGTACTTCACCAGCCCTCGGGCTATGGCGGTCCTGATCGCGTCTACCTGGCCCATCTGGCCGCCGCCCTTGACGTCCACTGAAATGTCGACACGGTCTATCCGGTTCATCGCCTCGGCGATCCTTACCGGCTCCAGGGCCTTCCTGCGAGCAAGCTCGGGTTCCATTATGTGGATGGGAGTCCCGTTGACCCTTACCCTGCCCTTGCCTGGCTTTAGGGTAGCTCGGGCGATTGCGGTTTTGCGCTTTCCACTGGTGTTTACTACCTTGGGTCCCTTCTTCTTCGCCAAGTCACTCACCTCCCCATCTCGATGCGTCGACGCCTAGGTGGGAGCTTATGTCACCTAGCCTTACGAACTTGTTCGGAGGGTCGCGGTCAATGTTCCTGGTCTCCCCCCATTGGTGGCCTTCTGGTAGATCTTCTCCTGATAGGTTCGCGGGGGTCCCAATCATGACGCGTAGGTCCCTGAGTGCGCCCCTGCCGCTGCTGTTCTTCTGGTAGGGAAGCATGCCTCTGACCGTCCTCTTGATTATCTTGTCAGGCATTCGGGGGAAGAAAGGACCCTTCCTAGCGTGGTTCAGCTTGTATTTCGCTCTATAGTCGCTGAAAACCTTGGACCTAGGGCCTGAAACAATTGCTCCCTCTGCGTTGATGATTATTACCCTCTGCTGCGAACCTGACTTTCTCGCGGAAATCATCTCCTTGGCAACCTGGCTGGCAAGCCTACCAAGGATCTTGCCTGTGGCGTCGTAAACGGTTGTTGGCTCAGACAAGGATTCTGACCCCCTTCCCATTCGGATTCTCCTCCATTAGCTCCCTGATACTGAGAGTCCTACCCCCCGAAGCCTCGATCTTGCTTTTGGCGCCCTCGCTGAAGCTGTATGCGGCTACTATTTGCTTTCCGCTGATCTCTCCGCTTCCTAGAACCTTGCCGGGAACCAGGACTGTCTCCTTTTTCTCCGAGTGCCTAGAGATGTGGCTCAGGTTTGGCTCAGCCCAGTTCTTCCTGCTGGACTCCAGTCTGGATGCAGTGTCCCTCCATATTGCGGAACCGGTTGACCTGCTGTGGTCCTTCAACTCCCCGATAAGGGAGATTAGCGCCCGATTGGTCTTCTTTTCTGACTTACTCATCGCTTTCGCCTCCATGGTCGGGTAGCGCGGCCACCAAAGTCGGTGTTATGAATCCTGCGGGCGCCCCGTAGGGGCGGTCAGCAAGCGGGCGTTCGGTCATAGAATCAAATCTTGAATCCGTCGTTTTCGACCGAATCGTCGACCCCGGCGAATCTGACCTGACCCTCGGCATCGACGAATTGCCCTGCCTTCATAGAAGGCCCGTATAGTGCGGATTCGTTCGCGGAAGTCCTAGTGAGCATGCTCTCTCCGAGTGCGCTGTTCATCCTGCCGATCATTGACTGGAAGATCTGGATGGCCCTGTCCCTCTCCTCCGAGCCTATCTCGTGGTCGGAGTACCTGGCTTCCTCGAATATGGTGAAAAACGTGTCCAGCTCCTCCGGAGGAATGATGCCTCCGAGCATGTTGTTAATCACGTCCTCGAACTCCCTTGTGGTCTCGAACACCTTCTTCATCGCCCCTCTCATCCTGAAGTACTTGATCAGGTCCTTGTAACAGGAGAAAACGGCCTCGATGTAGTTGTTCGAGGCCTTGAGGGACATTAGGGCGTCTGTGAGGATACCTCGCAGAACCTCGACCTTGCGACGCTCTCGGTAGTTGTTGTACATCACGGCCCCTACAAGAACGATCGCTGAAAGGGCGATTCCGGAGATTACCACGACCTGGGTTGTCAGGAAGCTGGCCTTAGCGTCGACTTCCGGGGTTCCGAGGAATATCACCGGTGTGCTGTTCAGCCACTGCTCCACGAAGTAAGGCTTGTTGTCGTCTGCAGACTCGAAGTGCACTAGGATTCTCCACCTGCCCTCGTCTGCCGACCACTCGGGATGTCCTGGAATCACTTCGCCCGTGTATGGGAAGGAGAAGTTAGCGGAACCCCTCTCGTTGGTGATTAGAATATCGACCCTCTCCGTCTGCCAGCCAGAGCCGTTCCAGAACTGTCTGTGGAACTCTACTCTCTGGCCCTCTACTGTGAGGTCGAGTCTGTCCCTGAGAATTGCTACCTCTCCGGCAATTATGTCCCCCTCCATGTAACCGGAGGGGCTGGACCAGTGCTCCTTGAGTAGGATGTCGACCTTGCTCCTGACCAGTACCTCTACGTCCATCAGTGAGCTATTCAGTACCGGGTTCGGCTCCAGGGCCTCGTAATCGCAGCCTCCAGGAACGTACTTCTCTGGCTCGTATGCCACCCTGACGGTCCTGAAGCCCTCTAGATTGTTCCCGCTTGGCTCTACACCCCTTCTACTGGGGTTGTCGTCCGGGTCCGCCGAGTACCAAACGAACTCCCCGGTACCATCTGCAGTGAAGGCCGTCGCAATTGGCCTGGTATTTACCTCGGGATCTAGGTATATGTTCACGCACTTGCCTCCCACTGGTTTCCCGTTTGACTGGGACAGTTTGGCATTAATGTGGAAAGCCTCCTTCAGGTAAAGGACCTCGAAGGTTGAGCCGTTCGGGAAGGTGTACGTTAGATAATCAGACCTGAAAGGGCCTACTTCTGAGACATCTATGGTGGAGTTCGAGAACACCGGGAAGAACAAAGATTGGGTCTTGTTCTTGTACCTGTATCTATCATTGTTCAGAGTGTCCCAAGCATTGTATTCAACCTTCACTTTGGCCATCCCTGCATCTACTCCCGATATTGGGCAGTTGATGTCGAAGAAGCCGTTCTCATCGGTAGCCCCCGGGATGCAGGCCTGTATCCCGTTGTCTCCCGCTCGGAACTTCATCCTGTCCTCTATGGGGTCGTAGACCATCGACCCCATCTCGAAGGTTACTCTTATCTGCCTACTAGACAGGTTTCCTCCCAATTCGTCGGTAAGTTGGCCGGTGACGATCATTGGCTTCTCTAGGATTCTTCCAGTGTCCGGGTCTATCTCGGAGGTGTATACTATCTGTTGATCGACATCGAGATCTGTATTTCCTATCAGGCTGAACCCGTCGATTTGGAAAGGCAGAACCTTTCGGAAGTGGTCGCTATTCTGTATGGTTACGCACGGATCCCAGGCCCCAGAGGTGGTGAGCATGCCCGCATCGAGAGCCCCGCACCCTTCGTGAGGGAGGTTCTCTTCGAATCTGATTATCACGTTAACTGGACCGAAGCCGTCCGGCAAGTAGGAAAAGGGGTCGTCCTTGAGTAGCTGGGGATTTAGGTAGGTGCTGTAGTTGATGCCCCCTGCCACTGGGCAAGTCACGCTTACTATTTGCCTGTGAGTCCGATCCTCGAAGTCTATTCCCTCGAAAATTATGGTCACATTTCCACCAAGAGCGTACCCATCGGCGTCCTGCATTGGTGAGCAATCGGGCGGTCCATGGGAATTCAACTGCGTTCCCGAGTCCTTCTCGAAGGGAGTTCCGGCATCATCGGTCACGGTTGCTGTGAACATCCATTCGTCGCCGTTGGATCTGACGTTTGGGCTGGTGTCCTGGACGTTGATGTATGTCCTGGAGACGACCCACAGACCGACTTCTCCGAAGCTACCCATTCTGAGACTGTCCCCTAGGTAGGTGAATCCCATGGTGAAGTTCCCCAGTTTGTCGATGTCCGTCAGGTTGACCCTGAATACACCGTTGTTGTCAGTTATGGCGATGCCGCTCGATGAGTCCTCTGACCAGGTCCAGTTCACCGGGGCGTCTCGTACCACCTGGCCCGCGTTGTCGACCAGTCGTGCCTCGATAGTGGCATTTTGGCCTCTGTATAGGCGGGGTAGCGAGTTTAGCTGGAAGTCAGTGGTCCCGATCATTGTAACGTTTGCATATGCCCCAGTAGCAGCCAGAATCTGGTCTTGCTCCCCTGTGAAGTAGTAGTCGGATTGACTGAAGTCGGCCCTCAAACCATAGGTCCCGGCTGGATACTGGGTGAACCACGAAAAGTTGTAGTCGAAGGTGGCTAGGCCGTCTCTCATGCTGGGGGCCTTGTTGTGCTGAGTCTCCGTTGAGCCAACAAACAGTCCGTTTTTATCAAAATCCAACTGTAAGGAGATTGCATTCTGGGACCATGGATCGAAGGTCCTGTTCCAGACATGACCGATTACCCTCAACGTCTCTCCAGTGAACATTTCCGGGACGATTTCGCACCTCACTTCTGTGTTGGATACCAGTGGGTCAACTGGCCCACATGGGGGAGAGTCGAAATCAGCTCCATTCTGCATCTTGATTGTCCATTCTGTGCCATCAGAGGACAGGAAAGGAGTTAGTGCCCCACCGGCTATTCCGTTCAGCCCGGTCGGTGTTCCATCCCAGAGTAGAGGGTACGGCTTTCCGAGACTTGCCTCTGAGTAGGTGATTCCCTCATTGGAAAGGGAGGGAGCGTGGAAAAGTGCCCTCCAAGCGCCGAAAGACGACCCTGTGAACTGAGTAGCGTCCCAGAAGTATACGGGCCTGAAAGAGGAAACGTACATTTCTGCCTCTATGTACATCCTGTGCATCGACCGGATGTAGAAGGTGTCGGTCTCGGAGCCCTCTAGGTGGGTCCAAGGCCACTCGTAGGGATCGTCTGTGCACCCACCTAGATCTGGTCTTGAGTACCCTACGAAGCTGTAGTCACCCACTGGCAGTGTGGTGTTCTTGTACTCATATGTGCCTTGGATTGAGTGGGACCCAACCGTACCAAAGTTTGAGACGCAGCGGTTCCAGAAAATCTGCTCGTAACCGCCGGTTGGGATTCCGGGCCCGTTGTCCAATAGCGAATTCCACTGGACCTGCTCCCACTGGTCCGTGGACTGGTCGTAAGCCAGTGAAACCCAACCCCCAGAATCGGCCCTGTAACCCCCTCCTCCGTCACCGTCGTATACGGTCGGGTGGGTGATGTTCCCGAACTGGGTCCCTGGATCGCTCACCGTGAACGATACGGGCGCATGGGGGAGCCTGTTGTCGAAGATGCCACGATTGTAGTCTGCAGTGTAGTGGACCTTGAAGTCAAGCTTCAGGGGCTGCTCGTCGGCCCTGAACCTCTGACCGGCGACGAACCCTATGGTGGTGTTTGCCCTGACCTCCACTGGGAGCCCTGAGTCTACTATGCCGTCGCCATCGGAGTCCTCTAGGGTAGAGCTGTAGTCGTGCACGAACATCTCGGTTACCTCAGAGTATACCTCGTAAGTCGTGTTGGGGCCGACTTGGATGTCCTCGGGGAAAAGGAACTGGCCGACAATGTACTCCCCGTTGTCGTCAGTCAGGACATCAATCGTCTCAATAACTGAGGTTCCATTTTCTATGTACCTGATATGGACCTGGACCGGGATGTCCGGAGCAGGCTCGAATCCCGTGTCCACCAGCCAAAATACCGACCCGTTGAATATAGCCGGCCTGTTCTCGTCGAGCCACAGGATTGGTTCGGCATTCAGCGTGATTTTTGTCGTAATCTTGTCGGCATCATCCAGTATCCCATTGTTATCAGAGTCCCAATCCGAACTCCAGCCAGACGACTCTTCGGTCTTGTTGGAGGGGGTGGCCCAGCTGCCAGGAGAGGGGTCGTTCCAATCTAGATCGGCCCTGCCGTCGTTGTCGTCATCCACGTCGAAGTAGTCGGGCCCGGTAGAGTTGTTTGTGGGGTCGGACATGCCCACTCCGCCTCCGAAGTCGTCGTGGTCCCAGGGATTTGTCGACTCCATTCCGAACCGTGACGGCCAGAGCATGACCTCGTCCTCGTCTTTCATGCCATCGTAGTCGTCGTCGTCGTCGAAGTCGTCCCTGATCCCGTCGTTATCGTGGTCCCAAGGAGCGACTGGGAAGTTGAGGCAACATGAGTCGTCGATTGGGTCGGCTGTTCCGTTCTGGTCTACTAGGTTCAGGAGTTCTAACGAATTGGGTATTCCATCGCCGTCCCAGTCGTCGTCGGCCCAGTTCAGAATCCCGTCGTTATCGTGGTCCCAAGTGCTCTGCTCCTCTCCCGTGAAGCAGCCTGGAATCGCTTCCTGAAGGACATCCGATAGGCCGTTGTTGTCATCGTCTGGATCCTCTCCGTCTGGAACCCCGTCGTTGTCATTGTCCACGTCGTAGTACTCTGGGAAAAGCAAGGCTTGCCCTAGCACCCCCCTGTCCCATACTGCCTGGTAGATTCCGTCGTCGTCGGGATCCGTATCCAGGCCGTCGTCGTCATTGTCAGCGCAGTTACTGCCAATGAAGTAGTAGGGCTCCTCGACGTTTGAGTCGTCGTCCAGATCGTCGTTCGAGTCGACCTCGAAGTAGTCCCATATCCCGTCATTGTCGTCGTCTACATCGAAATGGTCGTAGACAATGTCCCAGTCGTCGTCAAGGTCATTTGTGTTGTTGTACATGCAGTTCGGGGTCCAGATTACCTCATCACCGAAGCCATAAATAATCTGGCCACAATCTATGTCGGGGTCGACGTCGTCGTTGAGTTCATCTGCTATCTCGTCTGGAAAGAAATTGCCATTGGCATCTGTAGTCCACTGGAAGAAGCCAAATTGGGAAACGCCGAGGTAGGCTATCCATAAATCTCTGTTGTTCTTCATCTCGTTGTAAGTGTATGCCACGGACGGAGTTGGGTTGCTGGTTGGATCAAAAGTGAACCAGAAGCAATTGCTATCACAGGAGGCTTTCAATGAGTCAGTCGGGTGATTGGTCCCGTCGTAAGTGCCATCATCCCACTCAGAATCCGGACGGGTGCTGTAAGGCACGGTGAAGGATTGGCCTCCGGACTGGGTTGGTGTCAGAAGTGGTGACTTGAATAGGAAGCCGTAAATGTGGCCGCAGAACCTTTCCTGAGCGGCATCCAAGAGTATGGTCCCGCATGAGTTCCCGTCGAGAGAGCCCCCCATCTTAACATCGTCCACGTCCAATATTCCGTCATTTCCCTCATCTTGATCCCACCAATCTGGGAGCCCGTCGCCATCTTGGTCAACGTCGATTCCGTTGACGAGAGAATCCCCGTCCGTGTCAATGTCGAAGAAGTTGTCACCGTTGTATGGGCTCCACTTCATCATTAGGAACCAGTACATTTCGGGAATGACCCCCATGACTGGCGGGAATGAGCTGTCGTCGTAGCCATTGTAGTCTAGCATGAAGCTGTTGTTTTCATTAAATGGATTGAATCCCCACGTGAGGTTCCAATAGTAGTGTGGGACGGCAACGTAAGCACCGCTGTCTTCTGATCCGTCGATTGCGTCACCGTCATTCTGAGGCCAGCTGTTACCCCAGAAACCGTCTGTATTATCGGCGTCCACTACTCCACAGTTGCCGTCATCGGGGTCATAGAAGTCGTTAATCCCGTCGTTGTCGTCGTCCCAATCCTCGTCGTTCTGCAGGCCGTCGCCATCTATGTCTGTATCGATGTCGTTTGGGCCGTCGTCACGGTACATCGACCCATTTAGCTCGTGGAGATCGGCATCGTTGTCCAAATCGCAATCAGGATCAATATCCATCCAATCGAGTATGCCGTCGTTGTCGTCGTCAACGTCGACCCAGTTGTTTACACCATCTCCATCCCAATCGTTGAACCCAGTGTAAGAGGTCCTCCAAAGAATACAGTTCTCGCTGGGATTCTGAGGATTGGGGTTTTCCACGCTGGCGCAATCCCAAGCTGCCACCTCCGCCGTGTCATTGAGGGGGTAGGGGTCTTGCTCGTTTGGCGATCCGTCGTCGTCTAGGTCCCAAGCCTGAGACCCCCCAGCCAGGTTATCAGGTGTTTCTGAACCACCCTGGTCGGTGTCCAACCAGTCCCAGACCATGTCGTAATCCCTGTCTATGGCCCTGAAGCGATCGTCGTCCAGGTCCCCGTCGTAGTCTATTTCACAGTCTGTTCCGGGGGTCTGTATATCCACCACGGCGTTATTGAATGCCTCGTTGGGGTAGTCGCCCTGGCCGTCTCCGTTAGTGTCTAACTGGCGGCAGGCGTCCGGAATCCCGTCGTTGTCGTCGTCAACGTCGTACATGTCGGCAAGGCCGTCGTTGTCGTCATCGGTATCCGAAGAATCTGGGGATCCGTCGTTGTCGTTGTCTGGATCAAGGAAATTGGGGATTCCGTCTCCGTCAAGATCTCCGTCATAGATTTCGGTGAAGCTCTGCTCTCGAGGGTGCTCTAGGGCATGCAATGCGACATAATCCAAGCCATCAACGTACTGAGCATAGTCCCCGGGGTTCCATTTGACCCAAGGGTCCCATAGGATGTGGGAGGCTTCGTAAATCAAAGAGTCCTGATTGGGGTCCCATGGATGTATATCGTCGATGTCGAGTACTTCGTCTCCATCATCGTCCAAATCGAAGTAATCCTGAATCCCGTCGGAATCGAAGTCACAAGGCCAAATGAACTGATCAATCCGTCCGTCGTTGTCGTCATCCTCGTCATATGAACCTCTCCCGGAGCCGTCAATATCCTCGTCAGTAATTCCGTCGTTGTCGTGATCCATTGGGTTCTGATCCACTAGATAGTCAAACCCAACAGGCTCCCCTGTCCAAGGATGGATTACAGTGGGAAGAACGTGTCTTTCTGAAGTTACATTCCGTGGGTCGTTACCCTGGGAGTAGTCAATGGGCCCTTCTAGAATGCCGTCGTTGTCGTCATCCCAATCAAATTCGTCCTGAATTCCATCGTTGTCGTGGTCGTATGGATCCGTCCCGAAGCAACCATCGAATCTTTCAATAAGATCATTTATTCCGTCGTTGTCGTCGTCTAAATCGTTCAAGTCATCGATACCGTCGTTGTCGTGGTCTTCCGTATTTGTCTCCTCGAGGAAGAATCCGTAACTCGGGTCTAGTGCTAGGGCTCTGGGGTCTGAGACCTTTCCATAGATGGCTGCCGGGTCATTGTAGAATGGGTCTCGGAAAGCTGCCTCCTGGAACGGATTTGTAGTAGCTGGCTGATTCTGGCCCTCCCCCTGAACTGGGGCAGAAATCTGTTCGAGTTGCTGGTATGCGGTTCTCTTCGGAATATCGGTAGTCTCTGGTTTTTCAACAGAAGGCCCAGAATCCTGCAGAATCATCAGCTGTGTGCTAAGAAGCATTAGAGCGACGAGTGATATAGCTGGCAGTATTTTCTTCTTCCCGTTTCTCTCTTCTTGGTCGTTCATGGAAATCACGCATTCCCTCTGATGGAGTCCCAAGCGCCGATTCTAATCCTTATGAATGGATTCCTAACTATGCAGTAATTCGTATCATAGGGACTTTGTTGTATCATACCGGATTGAGTGGTCAACCTTTGTGATATGTGGTCCCTCTGTTGATTTCCGTCGCCCGGTACAGCTGCTCCATGAGAAGGGCGGCAGAAAATTCGTGGGTTAGTGTGAGTCGGGAAAGTGAAATCTTCGAGATAGCAGACTTCTTGATGCTCTCGGAAAACCCCTCAAATGGCCCCAGAGCTATGTGCGTGGTTTCGCTACTAAGTTGTGCCGATTCGAGCCACGAGGCTAATTCTATGCTTGACATGGATTCTCCGCTTTCGTCAAGAATTACGAGATTGCCGGAAAGGGAAGAAATTTCTGACTCATACCCCTCGCTTCCTCTACTCGATTCGTGGGTCTGCAAACTGATTCCCCTAGGTCGAAGTCTTGCCTGGTAATCCTTCACTATTGAGGAAATTGAGTGGTCCTTAGGTTTGCAATCAAAGTGAACAACAACGCGACCCACAAGGGTTCGTGAATACTGTTACACTTAGGAGTTCACAAAGCATCATTACGTTCAGCTAAGACGTCTATACGATAGCATGGGATGGTGGCCCTTCGTAAAGAAGCGCAAAGGATTCGATAACGAACCCCAAATCAGAGGGACGAGGATGTGGATTCAAGACCTAAGAGAAATCTGCGAAAGGAGCTACAATGAGAGGTCGGAAGGACAAAGTGAGGTGAGTGTTTTACAGTTGGAATGGCGAAAGGCGAACACCAAAGGGGAAGTGGATGGCCCTCTGCTAGAGGGTCTCGAGCGACGTGCTGCTACTCTACTCGGTGCTGATGACTCAGAATGGTCTCGAATTCTTGATGATGATGACTTCTGGAAAGCAGGATGGGGGAGCCAAGTGGAGGATTGAAATGATATTCTGGATTGTTCTATTCGGTGGTTTGGGTGCATACGGCTACTACCTTAGTAGGCTCCAACCGTTTCCGGAGATTGGGGGTCGTTTCGCGGCTGTACTTCTGTTCATGGCTCTAATTCTATGGATAGCAAGTACAAGTCCAAGAGATACAGAAGGGGACCTGCCCGCCGTGGTTTCAGTATTTCTTGGAGGGGTGTTTGTCATTTCCGGGATTGGGAGCATGAGCATTACAAAGACTGACGTTATTGTTGCTCCCTTGGGTGGCATTCTGTTCTGTGTTGGAGGAATCTATCTGCTTTCTGCTAGGTGGGAATTCGCTGATCAGTCTGAGCAGATTGGATCGTTCATTCTAGCGAGTACAATGGTGACAATAGAGTTGTACTTGGCCTTCAGGGGACTGGTATTGGGAGTACCAGGGATAGCATGGTCAAAGTCTGGCCTGAGGCAGATACACAGAGGTTTGTTGTTGGGTCCAAACGGGGCAATCGCACACTTTGAGAAATCCTGGGACATGGAGGAACAATGGATTAATTCCATGAGCTTCGCCGCGTTGATTTTGATTCACCGACATCTTGGGAACTCAACTGAAGAAGCAGAAAGTCTCGAAGAGCTAGAGAAATTGGGAGGGTGGCGTTCGGTGGACTCTTCTTGGACCGCGGTCATAGAGAAAGGTCTGTCGTCTTCTATCACTTTGTCTGAGTACGATTGAAAGGAAGAGTCCCCTCGCACCTTCATGGTCCGAATTAACAGGGTCCATACTGGAACCGGTGACGGGGGCGAAACTTCGTTGCTTGATGGAACAATAGTTGGAAAGGAGAGTCAAAGAGTCGGATTGTTCGGAACAATTGACGAGTTGAATTCCCATATTGGAGTTGTTAGGATGGAACTGGGAAGGATGCCCGGCGTAACGAGGTTCCATAGACCCAATGATGCGGAAGACGCGTTGGCTCGAGTACAACAGGAGCTATTCGATCTAGGGGGGGAGTGTGCCTGCAGCCCTGGAAAACTACCTGAGCAAATGGCCCTAATTAGCATGGTTGAATGTGATAGGCTAGTTGCTGAAATGGATAGTTGGCTAGAAGAGTTGGTTCCTCTTGAGTCGTTCATCTTGCCAACTGGAGTGGGTCCGGTATCTTTCCTTCATGTATCCAGAACAGTAGCTAGGAGAGCCGAAAGAGAGGCCTGTTTACTAAGGGATAAGGAAGGGAAGGGCTCTGTCAGGAAGGAGGTAATCTGCTACCTGAACAGAATTTCTGACTGGCTTTTCGTCATGGCCAGATGGATAACAATGAATACGGGAGAGGAGGAGTCCCTCTGGACGCCCAAGGGTAAAAGAGAGGTTTGATTAGAGCAATCGTCCCTTTCTTTGCAGATGATTCCTGGCCGAGCGAAGTAGTTCCTTCTCCTGCTGGAAAGTTATCATATTCTCGGCCTCATCGAATTGAAGCCAGAGGTAGTTTGTGTGCTCGTGGGACAGTTGAACGTCTAATTCCTCTGTCTCGGCAATGTACCAGTATACTTGCTTAGGGATTATCCTACCCTTTCTTTTGAAAGTGTACTCAGTCTTTTGACTCCAGTCCTCGTCAACCGTCACTTTCGAAATACCCGTCTCCTCAGAAAGCTCTCTAAGAGCAGTAGAATGATGATTCGAGTCCGTCTCCTCAACGTGTCCCTTTGGGAAGCTCCAGTGCCCCTGGGGATATTGAAGCAGCAAAATGCTGTCGAAATTGATCAATATGAATCCGCATGAGGTCTCTAGACTCCCGGGTTTGCCTTTCATGATCGTGCCATGACTCCCTGAAGGATGAAAACCTTCCGTGGGACTATTCGAAGATGCGAAACCACCATTGACATGTTTCTGGACCCTGTGTCGATGGAGCTTGAACCTCTGGATCTAGAAATCAGGAAGATTGTCACTGACAGTGACTTAGATGGGGTCGTTACCGCTGCTATTCTTCGTCGTTGGTGGGAGGAAGCGGAGATTGTGTTTGGCCACCCAGGAGAATTGCGAGCGGGAATTTTTGACGATAGGATAGATCAGTGGACTGCTATTTGCGATTTGCCCAGTCATCCCGATTGCGGACTTAGCATTGACCACCATCAATCCAATAGACCCAAAGACCTAGATTCTGCAATGCCCGTTGTGATCTGGAGAGAGTCTCCTTCGGCTGCAAGAATTGCTTTCGATTTGGTATCTAAGAGAGTTGATCTGAGCGACTTGGTTGATCTACTATATTGGGTGGATAAACTTGACAGTGGTGGTGTTTCCCGGGAGGAGTATCTATCCGAAGTACCCGCATTATGGCTGAGTTGGGCGATTGACGCAGGAGAAGGGACTGCGATGATGATCTTGGAGTCACTCCAAGAAGGAGTTCCTTTGGATGATATTCTCGCCAATCCAGAAATTGCACCCATAGTAGAAGATAGGCGGAGGCAGAAAAATGCTCTATATGGGGAGATTCGAGACAGGATGAGGATTGTCGATAGGTTGGCGATAGTGAGGATGGAAGGACTGGGTATTAGGTCGAATGGATACCAAGTAACTGCGATGGCCGGGGATGATTGCGATGCGTGCATGATAATCCACGGAGACGTGGGGGCATCGTTTGGAGAAGAGGGCAGGTACCCGGTGTCCGCATCCTTCTACACGAACTCGTTCCTACATCCGAAAGGAGGAGTTTTCGATCTAACCTTGTTGGCAAAAAGTTTCGATAAAGAGGGAGGTGGTCATGCCAATGCATGTGGTTGCAGAATCAAGCCTATCACAGGACTAGACAATGGCAATAGGATGGTGTCCGAAGATGATATCGAAAGCAACATAACTGCTTGGTTAGAAATCTGGGCTGGGCGTTAATCAGAGAATGTTCAGGAGGTATAGGAAACCCAAGAAAGCGTGAATAACTACAAGCATCCCTAGTAAATCACTAACCTTTCCGTGCAGTTCCTTGGTTCTAGCGAATCCCTTTCCAGAGGACCGTTGCTCCTTGGTTTTCCTACCTAATCTCCAAAGATACAGCAATAGGGCTAATCCGATTATCCCTGTAGACCCATGGAAACTTGGGACGAGGTGTCGGCTTGCGTCTCCATGGTCAATAAGACCCCTAGCAACGTTGGAGGCAAATGCGAGGGCCACTATTCCTATGCTGGCCATTGCAATCCTATCTCCCATTACCTCATGGTCTTCTACTGCAGCACTCCTTTCCTCGCCCCTCAACAGGGGAGAGTTTTTTCTCCATCTTCTCTGTCGGAAAAATAGCCAAATGAGGAATATAGCTGCCAGTGGATGGGCGAGTATTACCGCTAGTCTAGCCGGATTCACGAATACTGGAGAGGTGGGGTTGACTTAGATGTGGCTAATTTCTCAATTAGCTTTCAAACACTATTTTTCCACACCGCCCTGTACCTAGTGGATTCCTTGTCTGGAATGGTTGCGGTGTATAACTCGAGTTTTTCCAGGCCCCTCCCTATTGCCTCGATGGAATCAACTGAAAGCGGCCAAGGTGGACCTGAGTATTCTTCTTCTGGATCTTCTAGCCTTCCGATGCACACAAGGTGTCCCTCCTTGGCTACAAGTGGTGAGAGTTTTTTCGAAGCCGTTTTTCTAATCTCGCTTGGTATTGCTTGGAGGATGTGTACCTCTAGTACAAGATCGAAATTGCTTTCCCATTCATATGGGAGATTGAGCAAATCGGCCACAACCCATTCTACTTGGAGTTCTTTGTGGATGTTGCTTGCCCAGTCAACTGCGGACTCTGAGATATCAAATGCTGTAACTTTCCATCCCTTGCTGCTGAGGAAGGCTGCATCCTCTCCTAGGCCACAACCAACTACCAGCGCTCTCCCATGGCCATTGAAAAGTTCTATCCAATCAACTAGAAACGGATGTGGTCCTTTCCAATCCCATGGAATTAATCCCCTGTCTCTGTCTGATTCTTGGTACAGTTCCTCGAACCATGATAGTGGTTGTTCCGATTTTATTGAGTTGTGAAACAAAGCTAGCATCCGGTTCCGAGCTTCGTCCATGTTTTCATCCTACATATGAGAGACTACAGCTTCTCCGAATTGAGAACATGACAACAATGTAGCCCCTTCCATAAGTCTCTCGAAGTCATAGGTGACTGTCTTTGCGGAAATGGCTCCCTCCATCCCCCTTACAACCAAATTGGCTGCTTCCGACCACCCGATATGCCTGAGCATCATCTCTGCAGAAAGGATTAGGCTTCCAGGGTTAACCTTGTCTTGGCCAGTGTATTTGGGAGCAGTACCATGAGTGGCCTCGAAAATTGCCACTCCTGTATCGTAGTTGATGTTAGCTCCTGGGGCAATTCCAATGCCCCCTACCTGAGCTGCTAGTGCATCAGAGATGTAGTCGCCGTTGAGGTTCATTGTCGTCAGTACGCCATACTCCCTTGGACGTGTGAGGATTTGCTGGAGCATGGCATCGGCAATCATGTCCTTCACTGTAATCGTGTTACCAGAAATTGGATTCACGAATGTGCACCAAGGACCGCCGTCGAGTTCAACGGCTCCGAATTCTTCCTTTGCCAGCTCATAGCCCCAGTCTCTGAATCCGCCCTCTGTGAACTTCATGATGTTGCCCTTGTGCACCAGCGTAACACTGTCCCTATCGTTATCTATCGCATACTTGATTGCAGCCCTAACTATCCGTGACGTTCCCTCTTGGCTAACCGGCTTGATTCCGAGACCCGAGGTTTCGGGAAATCGGATTTTCTTAACTCCCATTTCCCCCTGTAGGAAATTTATCACCTTTCGGGCCTCCTTGGTTCCGGCTTCCCATTCAATCCCAGCGTAGACGTCCTCACTATTCTCTCTGAATATTACCATATCAACTGCACCGGGATCCTTCACTGGGCTGGGTGTTCCCTCGAACCATCTGACTGGTCTGACACAGGCATAGAGGTCTAATTGCTGTCTTAGGGCTACGTTTAGGCTTCGTATTCCCCCTCCTACAGGAGTAGTGAGTGGTCCTTTAATCGAAACAAGGCCTTCCCTCATTGACTGCTCCGTCTCCTCTGGAAGCCACTCGCCTGTGGCATCGAATGCCTTCTGGCCAGCTAGTGTCTCTTCCCAGTGGATCCGCTTCTCTCGCTGGTAAGCCTTCTCTACTGCGCTATCTACTACCGCCATCATGACGGGAGTGATATCTGACCCGATTCCGTCTCCTTCGATATAGTGAATTATTGGGTTGTGAGGCACCTCTAGCTGCCCTGCCGAGATTGTAACCCGCTCTCCCTCAGACATCGCTCTCAGGACTCCGAGAGATTAGGGATAGATGAAGCCAACCCTTGAAGGGGGCGGCTTTGTTCGAAGGTATGTGAACGGAGAGGTGGTTTGGACAGAATCGGGAGGCTACGTCGGGACCACCGGAGGTGGCAAGAAGTTCGAGATTTTTGGCTCCGATTCACCGAGCCCCATGGAAATGGTCCTGCACGGTCACGCGGCTTGTTCTCTAATTGATGTCATCGACGGACTAAAGCACCGGACTGAAAACTTAGGCTTCGTCAAGATTGAGATTGAAGCTGCCCGAGCCTCCGAGTCTCCGAAAGTTTTCACATCAGTAATTATGCGTTACATCGTTAATGGGGACGTCCCGGAGGCCCTTGTCAGACGGCTGATTGAGAGTAGTCACGAGAAGCACTGCAGTGTTGGCATAATGATTACTCGCTCTGGAGCCAGTCTTGAATGGACTCTCGAAATGCAGAAATGACTAGCAATACATCCTGGTGGAGAAAGCAATATTTTGGAAAAATTACACCCTAATATGGGGTGTCCAATACTAATCATTAAACACCCCCCAACCTGAAGCGCAACTCCCTTGCACAGGCGGGACCAATCCTAGCCTAATCATAACGGGAGTGAAAGAAAAATGCAGACAAAAATTACGACGTCCGAGGGGGGTTTGAACTCCGAGGAAGGACTGGTTGTAGAGCGACGATTTACGTCGGCTGGCCAGGATCCGTTCGACTCGTTTGAATGGATTACCATGGACGTCGAGATTAGAAACCCAGATGGTTCGATGGCCGATTCGATTGAAGGCGTCGAGCTGCCATCTGGTTTCTCCGGAGTTCCCGGAAAGGTCTGCGCCCAGAAGTACCTGCGCAAGGCGGGTGTTCCGAAGTTCCTTCGGGGCGTACCCGAGGAGGGGGTGCCTGTCTGGCTACAGCGAAG
>CAYFID010000029.1:0-16207 GCA_964343205.1 uncultured Candidatus Poseidoniales archaeon
CACTACCGCCCCCGTTGGCTTGTCGTTGATGTAGAAGTTTCCAGCTGAGAACCTTAGGGCATCGAAGGCCCTCTGGACGTCCTCCTCGTTGTTGGCGAAGATGGATCCTGTGAGTGCATACGGGGAACCGGAGTCGCACATCTCTAGAACCTCATCGAAGTCATCGTCCCCATAGACGTATACGGTCAGCACGGGACCGAAAATCTCCTCGCACATCGTCTCTGAGACTGGGTCTCGAGACAGGATTATCGTCGGCTCGATAAACCACCCGATTGAGTCGTCGAATCCCCCTCCTGCGACTATTTCTGAGGACTCGCTTGCCCTCGCCCTCTCTATGTATCCGGAAATCTTGTCGTATGCACGTTGGTCTATCACCGCGGTCATGAAGTTCGCGAATTCACTAGCGTCCCCCATCTTTATTTCGCTAACCTCGGAGCAAAGTTCCTCTCCAATCGCATCCCAGACGGATTCGGGAAGATATGCCCTACTTGCAGCACTGCACTTCTGCCCCTGGTACTCGAAAGACCCCCTCAGGAGCGCGACCAGGAGGCCCTGCCTGTCGCAATCTGGGTGAGCGACCACGAAGTCCTTGCCACCGGTCTCTCCGACTATCCTAGGGTATGAACGGAGCCCCGGCAGGGCCTTGGAGATCTCCTGCCAGAGTCCTTGGAAGGTTGAGGTTGACCCTGTGAAGTGGAGTCCCGCGAAATCGGGGTTCGACAGTGCGGCACCAGTGATCTCAGCCCCGGAGCCAGGAAGGAAGTTGATCACTCCGGGAGGCAGTCCCGCCTCCATCATCAGTTGCATCAAAACGTAGTTTGAATGGTACGAGTTTCGGCTTGGCTTCCAGACGGAAGTGCAACCGACTATTGCTGGCGCACTTGGCAGGTTAGCGGCAATGCTGGTGAAGTTGAATGGCGTTATCGCCAATACGAATCCCTCTAGGGGGCGAATCTCTGTAGAGTTCTCGACCCCAGGGGGCGACACTAGTGGTTGGAAATCATCATGGAAGCCGCGAGCGTAGTGGCAGTTGAACCTCCAGAAGTCGATTAGCTCGCAGGCCGAGTCGATCTCGGCTTGGAAAGCCGTCTTTGATTGATTTAGCATGGTGGATGCGTTGACCCTCATCCTCCAGCCCCCAGCTAGAAGATCCGCGCACCTCTCGAAAATCTCGCAGCGGGCCTCGAGGCCGATTTCTATCCACCCCCTCTGGGCGTCCACTGCGGACTTGCAAGCGTACTCCATCTCCTCTCTGCCGGCGAGGTGGACCTTGGCTAGCACGTGACCGTGGTCATGAGGGACTACCTGGCTAACGGTATTTCCAGTGAACACTTCTTCCCCGTTGATGATGCAGGGTATCTCGACGAGATCTGCCAACTGCTTGTCCAGCTCAGCCTTCAGGGCCTCTCTCTCGGGGCTTCCTGGTGCGTATCCTAGTATTGGCTCATTTACCGGGTGGCTCATCGATACTAGTTGAGGACGATTCGTCTAACATTGTTTCGCAGAAGAAATCTCGGGGTTACTCCCATTCCTTGGGCTCACCCTTCTTCTCCTTCTTCCAGGTCCTGTAGCATGTCTTGCAGAGAGATACCTTCCTGACCTTCCTCGATATTCCAGATGAACCCCAGACTTCTACGGCCCTATCGTAGGCCATCTTCCTACCTCGGGCCTTCTTATCCGCCCAGTTCTTGCATCCCTTGATGTCGCAGGGCACCTCGCCCTGGAATTCCTCTTTGGAATCCACCCCTGATTCGGCCCCGGCTCCGGCTGCCTCGTCCCTACGCTTTCTGGCCCGTGACTTGAATCCCATTGGGTTCTCGGAAAAGAGGGGCAATTAGAACGTTGCTTCGGACAGTTGGACGTCGAATGGCCCCCCGGGGCTGGCTATAGATGCCAGCCTGTCGGGACCGACCCCTACGCTTACGACAGGGACCCCTGAGATTTCCTCCACACGCATCAGGTAGTCCCTGATGTTGCTTGGGAGCGATTCTATGCCTCCTTCAAGTCTCGACTTCTCGGCGACCTCTATCCATTCGCCGGCTCCTAGGGCGGGGAATCCTGGATGTGTCTCGTAAACTGGTTTGCACCTGCTTAGGTCCTCCGCAGAAGCCGGGAAATGTTGTATTCTCTCCCCGTCCAACTCGTAGGCAGTGCAGATCTTAAGCTCGTCAAGACCACCTAGGACGTCAAGCTTAGTCACAACTAGGCCAGTGTACCCATTTAGTCGCTGGCTCTCTTTGAGGGCCACGGCGTCTAGCCAACCCGTCCTCCGGGGACGGCCTGTTGTGGTTCCGAACTCGTGACCGACCTCGGACATCTGCTTGCCCGGACCCTCGTCTAACGAGAGCTCCGTGGGGAATGGCCCATTTCCCACCCTAGTCGTGTATGCTTTCGTGATCCCGAAGCACTCGCCGATGTGACCAGGGTGGATTCCGGCCCCGTGAGTTGCGTTGGCCCTGCATGTCACCGAGGAGGTTACGAACGGGTATGTTCCCTGGTCTATGTCGAGCATTGCACCCTGGGCCCCTTCCAATAGGACGATCTCTCCGGCGTTCAGTGCCGTGTCGAGCATCGGGCCAGTGGGTCGGATTGCCGCCGAGAATCGTTCAAGAATCCACGTAAGCTCCGAGAGCAGCTGTTCCGGATCGATCCTATCCGATACCCCTACCGTGTCGAGTTGCTTGTTCATCCTGTCTGAAATGGAAGAAACCTCGTCTGGATTGGAAACCACTATGCCGATGTCTACGAATCGTATGCCAACCCTCTCGGTTCTGTCCCTGTATGCTGGCCCTATTCCTCGTCCAGTTGTACCAACAACCTTGTCAGCCGAATCATACAATCGGTGGAACGGGAGGATTACAGCCGCCCTCTCGCTGATGAACAGCCGGTCTCCCTCTGGTTTCTCCCCGGTAAGCTCGGCCCACTCCCCCAACTCCCTGTCTAGAACCCAGGGGTCTACAACCATGCCACACCCCAAAACAAGTTTGCAGTTTCTGGAAGTGATTCCAGAGGGAAGAAGGTGCATCTTCAGAGTAGTGTCGCCGACCACAATAGTGTGCCCTGCATTGTTCCCTCCCTGGAAGCGAACTGCCCAGTCAGAATGGGCTGCTAGCTGGTCTATGGCCTTGCCCTTACCCTCGTCCCCCCATTGGGCCCCGAGCACAACGCTGGCAGGCAACGTGCCCGATAACGCGGCAGTGGGTGTTTGAATGCTTTGGATAGAGCGATTGGGGCGAAATCCGTTGAGAAGCGATTATGAAGGGCAGGCAGGTCGCCAGAGACCATGGCACAGAGGCACCCTGAGGCAGAGAAGAGGCTTCTACAAAAGTGGGTGTGCATGAACTGCTCGGCCACAAATCGTGCCCACAACAACATCAAGCCCCCCAAGTCCTGCAGAAAGTGCGGCTATACCGGCCTTAGGAAGAAGGCCGCAGAGCGCAGGAAGACGTGACCATGAGTGTCGGGTCTGCAGGACTCGAGGGGTTCGCTCTCAGTATTGGCCTAATCCTGGCCATCGGGCCGCAAAACGCATTTGTCATGCGACAGGGGCTCATGCGTTCACACGTTTTCGCGACCTGCCTAGCGTGTTCCATTGCTGATGCCAGTCTGATCACCGCGGGTATTCTGGGAGTAGGGACGGTGGTTTCCAGCGTCGAGGGAGCTGAGCCTATGATTGCTATCGGAGCAGCGATTTTCCTCTCAGGATATGGGGTCCTGAGGATTAGGTCGTCGATGGACCCGGATTCAATATCCATAGAAGGTGAGGCAGAGAGTAGCCTGAAATCTACGATGGGTGCAGTTTTTGCAATTACGTTCCTTAATCCTCACGTTTACTTCGACACGCTTCTCCTGATTGGGGGTGCTTCCACGGGATTTGGGGGGCAGGAAAGGCTGGCATTCGGGATTGGGGCGACTACGGCATCATTCGTATTCTTCTTCTCGTTGGGTTACGGTGCGAAGAGGTTGTCTGGTGTTCTGAACCGCCCAGAGTCATGGAAGGTGATCGACAGGGGTATCGCCCTTGTGATGTTCATAATCGCTGGAGCAATTCTACGCCCCTACCTATGAAATGAGTGCCTTTAGCGCGGCGGAGAATGAAGCGATTTCCCCCTCGTCGTTATCTATGTGCGGAGACACTCGCAGGAGCCCGGATCTGCTGGTGACCAGAATGGAATACTCGTCCTGGAGCCTCCGGGCCAAAACGGCGCTACTAACTCCTTTGGGTAGGATGAGGCTCACTATTGCGCTCCTCTCCATCTCGGACAGAGGGGACGCCACCTCGACCCCAATTTCGCTAGCTGCTGCAATAACCAAGTCCGCTAAACGTAGATTATGACTCCAAACTTCTTCCATACCGATATCGTTCAACTCCTCTATGGCGGCGGCCAGGCCAAGAGCTGCCCCGAAGTGTAGGGTAGTGAACTCGAACCTGCTCGCATCTTCGGGAAGTTCCAATCTGTCGGCCCTCAAGTCCCATAGGTTAGAATGGCTCCTGAACCCCACCAAGCCAGGATTCATCTCACTAACAATCGACGGAGAAATGTACCCTACAGCAGCACCATAAGTTCCTCTGAGCCATTTGTATCCCGAAGACACGATGGCGTCGGCCCCGCATCGATATGCGTCGATCGGTAGCATCCCCATCGACTGGGTTGCGTCGACTATCAATAGCGCCCCCACAGAGTGGGCGGCTTCGGAAAATGTTCCGAGGTCATACCTCTGTCCCGTCGAGAACTCGACGTGGGAGAGGGTAACAACGGCGGTTTCTTCATCGATAAGTGACAGGATATCCTCGGGGTCGGTGTATAGTTGGTCATCGTGTTCGGCTAGGCGGATTTCGGCACCGCGGGCTTCGGCAACTCTGGCCCAGGGGTATACGGTCGAAGGGAAGGATGCTTGGGTCGACACAATGTTGGTCCCACTGGGAGGTGAGATAGCCCATGCCAAGGAGCAGAGCAGCTCTGTGGCACTGGATCCTACGCAGACATCCCCCCTCCGGCAAGATAGTAGCTCTGAGGCGGCCTTTCGGAGAGGCAGCATCGCCCCCTCCTCTGCCTCTCCGTCGAACTCAGCGGCACCTCCGCTTGCCAGTGAGTCCGCCCATTTAGTAGCGATTCTATGGGCTATTGGAGAGGTCGTTGCGACGTTTGCGTACGAAAGATTGGTCCATTTACCCATTAAAACCGGATGTCTCTAGTGGAGGTTTGCACTTCAAGCCTCAGGAACGGCTTACCTCATTCAGCATCTCTTCTAGTGCTGCTTGAATCTGCAGGCATAAAGGCCCGTAATGCCCTGGAAGGTTTGGGTCGTTGAAAATCTCATCCAGGATTGATGCAGTCATCCCAAGTCTGACGTCCAAGTCCTTTCCAGTGTTTAGTAGCCACTTTTCAACAGCTTCCTTGGCTGCCAACCTGATGTTCCGCGGAACCTGATTATCATCTAGCTGGTCGAGAACTTGGGCGATTTGTCGTATGCGCGAATCGAAATCCGACAAGGTCCCATCTCCGGGGCTGCCAACCGTGGCCCCTCCTTAAGCGCATCCCAAGAAACGGATTCACTTTCTGGCCAGCCATGAAGCCCATGGCATGTTTGTACTGTTGGAAAGTCCGTATCCGTTTCCGTCGTGCCCCAGTGCAATTATCCCGACCTCGGCGTCCTCCTCCAAGCAGTTATCCAAAGCCCACATCATGGATTCCTCGAGGCCCTCGCCACTCAGAATCCGTTCTGCCACCCTGTAGCTAAGCATCCCCCTCGTTATGGCCTCGCCTATTCCCGTCGCACCTACACCAACCCGGTCCTGCACCCAGAATCCACAACCAGGAAGTGGGACGTCCCCCACCCTGCCTGCGGGTCGGTTGCTACACCCACCTGTGCTGGTCGCGCAGGCGATAGCTCCAGTCCTGTCCCTGGTGACAACACCGACTGTATCTGTAGCACCGTCATGAGGGGGTCGCCCTTCTACGGGTGCCCTCTCGAATCCCTTCTTGTCCGCCCAAATCCTGGCTCCCTCACCGGTGAGGCCGTTTATCTCCTCCGCTAGTAGATCTGCAGCCACCCTTATCGGATTGGGGGTTTCCTCCATTGCTATCACGAAACCCATCTTTCCATCCGAGGTCTGAATAGATGCATCCAGGAGGACAGAACCGTCGTTCCTGAAAACTGAGCCCGTGCCAGCGTTGAACAGAGGGTCGTCCTCAAGAGCCACGCAGGCCTCGACTGCGGCCTCCACGCAGCTCCCCCCTGATTCGAGTATTCCTGCTGCGATGGCTATCGCCCTTTCGACATTGGCCAGCCTCTCGGGACCGGCCCCTGCCCCGCCATGTGCTACTGCTGCGGGAATTGCCAAACTAGTTCCCCCCTATGTCTGGCCCGGGGCCATCAGAAGAGCGTAGTCGAAGCTGGAGTAAAAGTGCTGCGAAGAAGAAGACACCAGCAACTCGGAAGCAGGTATGGAATGTCCAGAGTCCCGTTCCCTCAACGGTTACTGACCAAATGGAAGCAGCGAGGAGTGGCCCTATTATCCTGGCTAGAGCGCCCGATCCCTCCTGGGCACCCATCACCATCCCAAGCTCGAAGCCCCCTCCCTTTGTCTCGAACGTTAGCAGAGAGCTCTGAGTGGGGGAATAAAGCCCGTTCCCGATAGCCAGACCGGCGCAGGAGCCGAAAATGAGCCAACTAAACTCTGCCGGTGCATAGGGTATGCTCGCTACTCCGAGTCCGGCCAGGGCAGTCCCCACTATCATTAGCCCTCTCAGGTTATATCGCCTGGTCAGAGGGCCAATCAGGCCCCCTTGGATAATGACCCCAAGAAGTCCGATGAAAGCGAAGACCCAGCCGTTATCCCTCTCGCTCCACCCGAGCCCACCGCTCTCGGGTTCCATGGATGTGAACAGAATGAAGGTCCCGTGCATCATGGTGAAACCGAGGAGGAATAGGAAGTTGACGACTACTAGGGACGAAATGGTTGGCAACTTGAGCACAGAGGATATGCTGGAGACCGTCGCCTGCAGCTGAACCAGTGGGGAAGCTTCGGAAGAGGACCTCGATTCTTCGGGGAGGCTTTCAGGAAGCTTGTAGAAGGCTAGTATGAAGGCGATTGACGACATTGCGCTAGAGAAAATACAAGGAAGTAGATATGGGTAGGAAACCCAGAAGGATGCCTCAAATATCCCCCCGATCCCATTCGCGGGATCTGAAAGAACCCCTCCTACGAACGGGCCGATCATGAATCCGAGCCCGAACGCAGCCCCGATCATCCCCATCCTCTTAGCCACCTCATCGGGCTCGCTAATATCGCCGATATAAGCTCGCGTAACTGCGATGTTTCCATTGCCCGCCCCAGCTAGGAAACGAGCTACTATGGCCATGGTCAGGCTTCCAGATAATCCGAAAACGATGAAGAAGATCGAATTTGATAGCAATCCGAACATCAAGATCGGCCTTCTGCCTAGGCGGTCCGAGAACGAGCCGAGAATCGGGGTGAAAATGAACTGGGCGAGTGAGTATGTGGCAATCACGATGCCTACCCAGAAGTCTCTCGATCCCCTGTCCATAATCCCCTCGGCTGATGCAAGGTCCTGGACGAAGTACGTCAGGAATGGTATGACGAGTGTCAGGCCCAGCATGTCCACCAGTACAACTAGGAACAGTATTCCCATTGGGGAGCGTTGGTCCTGTGGCATGGTTCCCGATGCCGCTGATAGGAGGCGGATTTCAAGCATTGGATGGTATCAGGCGGATGGCTGTTTGTCGGTGCCTGTGGAGAATGTGTCGATTACCTTGGCGAGCCTCTCGACAAGGCTGACCTTCTCCTCCTTGCCAACCAGTGCGTGCTCCAGGACCTCGTCAAGGGAGTCGACAGTAAGGATCTCGACCTGCTCCTCGTACTTCTCATCAATAAGAACGTCATGCATGTTCGACTTCGGGATCACTACCTTCTTGATTCCCGACTTCACTGCAGCCTCGATCTTGGCTGAAACCCCCCCGATGGGAAGGACCTCTCCCCTGACTGTTAGTGAGCCAGTCATAGCGAGATTCTGGTCGATTGGGACTCCCTCGAATGCGCTAATTATGGCTGTGGCCATTGTAATGGATGCGCTGTCCCCGTCGACGTTGTGGGTTCCGGGGAACTGCACGTGGAGGTCGTAGTCCCTGATGTCTTTCCCTGTGAGCTTTTTCACTACTGCACTAATGTTGGTAACGCTCTCCTTTGCTAGGTCGGACAGGCCTCCGGTCGCGATGACCTGGCCGGAGCGTCCTTGCGACGGCGTCACCATCGCTTCGACTGGCAGTACCACTCCCGAATAGTCGGATAGACCCGTATCCGCGCCTAGGACTGCCAGGCCATTCACTCTTCCAATCCGGTTGCCTTCGTTGACCAACATGGCGTACTCGGACTGCCTTTCGAGGTACCTGTCGGCCACCTGCTGCTCTAGTGGCTTGGCGATAGCCCTAGCCCTTACTACGTGCTTCGACTGAGTTAAGGCTGAGCCATCCTCCGCTGCGAGATCTCCTGCTATTCTGACAAGGCCCCCTAGCTCACGGAGTCTGAGCGATAGTTTACCCCTTCTTCCACTCCTCCTCTGGGCTTCCTTCAGAACCAGGGAAATTGCTCCCTTGTCGAAATGGGGGATTGACTTCCCCGAGTCCTTTGATAGCTCGTTCTTCACTTCCTGGGCGATGAAGCGGATTAGCCGGCGCCTATTCCTCTCTGTGTCCTTCATGTCGGTATTCACGTAAACCTCGTACCCGTATCCCCGGATCCTGCTCCTTAGGGCAGGGTGCATGTTCTGGATACTGTCAAGATTCCCAGCTGCGACCAAGATGAAGTCGGTGGGGACGGGCTCAGACTTCGTAAGGGCGCCGGATGACCTCTCCGATCTCCCGCTTATGGAGAGCTCCTTCTCCTGCATTGCGACTAGAAGGGCCTGCTGTTCCTCCATCCTAAGCATCCTAATCTCGTCAATGTAAAGCACTCCCTTGTTTGCCCGGTGTACTGCTCCTGGCTCTACGCGCTCGTGCGCGGGAGTGGCAAGATCGGCTCCCGACTGGAAGGGGTCGTGCCTCACGTCCCCTAGAAGTGCTCCAGCTAGGCTCCCGGTGGCGTCAATGAACGGTGGCTCGTCGCTTCTCTCGTGCTTGATTAGTAGCTTGGGAATGTTGGATTCGTCTCCTGCGTTTAGCCTAGTTCTTAGGAAGAAGTAGCCGAAGACAAGAATGAAGGAGCCGAAGATGAACGTGAGAATCTCCCCTGTGCTAATTGTGGCCAGGAGAAGGGCTGCCCCTACGACGAGCGCGATGAACAGAAGTGTCCTATTAGTTCGCTCCCTCTGCTGCCGTACATGTGCCCTGCGCTCGGCGATCAGCCTAGATCCACGTCCTGCTGGGACTGTCCTGACCTTTGGCTCGTTCTCGTCCTCAAGGTTCCTGTATACGAGAACGTCTTCTAGCTGCTCGGGGGGGAGGAACTCGGTCATAGACCGAGCGAGCATCGACTTCCCAGTTCCAGGCTCACCCACCATGATCATGTGCCTGCGTTGCTCGGAGGCCTTTCTTACGACAATTGATGCGGCTTCCTGACCTATTACCTGGTCTACTAGTCGGTCGGGAATTGGGACATTCTCCGTGGATTCTATTTCGAGGCCCTGGATCCACTCCTCGACAGAGTTAGCACATACGGGGTCCTTGTCGTCAGAGACGCCAAACGCAGAGGCATCTTCCCAAGATTCCAAGGCATCCTCTGGATCGGGATTCTCTTCCTGGGCAGGGGCCTCTTCGTCGGACACAGCTCTCCCTCGGGTCCTATCCTGCCCATGGCACCTTCTTGAAGGTGCGTTTGAGGGGAATGGGGGGATTTTACTGCTGATTCCTCTCAAGCCATTGCTCGCCGTAGTATTTCCACTGCTCCATAGTCCAACCCTCTGGAAGGCCCCCCTCTGGCAATGGCGGGTGATCCGGCTGCTGTTTCTCGAAATCGACAACCTGGTCGTTATCAGGAGGCGGATGAGATTCTGTATTCTGTGATGTGTCTGAAAATTGTGGCGAGTAAGATGGCTTTGGCGCTGCCTGCACGCTGTTTCCGAAGTACCCCGAAAAGTAGAGTCCAACTAGAGCCCCGCCCCCTAAGAAGACAATAACAATCAGGATTCCCGTAATTATCTGCACAGTTGAGAATCCCGTGTCTTCCCCTCCTGAACTCTGGTCCTGCTCTTGATCATTTTCTTCTCCGACGGGAAGCTCTTCTGCGGCGGGAGTCTCTTCCTGGGAGCCACTGGTCGTGGGTAGGAGAATCTCCATTATTTCCTCGGTCTCCCTGTCCCAGCCATCGATGTCAACAGCCTTTACTGATAGAGTCAGGTAGTCCCCCACAGACATCCCGCCCCCATCCACTGGTGCCGCTTCGAAGGGACCCAGTCCTTCGACGGACCCGGCTGAGTGGCAAATTCCAACAATGCTGTTGCATATCGACCAGCGCGTCTTGGTTTCACTAAGTTGCAAAGATCCTACGTTGTTTAGCGTGACCATGGGGTTCCCGCCCACGACCATATCATCGATCAGGATCTCAAGATCGCCGTCCTGGAAATCTGTCTTCCAAACTATTGGCTTTGAATCTAGTACTGTGACTGTGAAATGCGATTCGCTCCAATCGCCGTGACTGTCAATCAAGGTAAGAGCGACTGAATGGGAGCCTGGTTCTTGCCACAACATATTGAGGGCGCTGGAGATGTAGTCGAATTGGACAGAGCCTGGAACCGATGTGGAGACTTCGACCCAAATCTCTTCGTCGGGGTCATCGATATCTGTCATCAGGGGAAGGAGGTCGATAGTAGCCTGTTCACCGGACTTGAGCGTCAGGCCCTGAAGGCTGGTCAGGTCAATTGATGGAGCGTCATTGACGTTGATCACAAAGAAAACGACTGACGTCTGAGATGACTTGGCCCCGTCGTCTGCCATTACTACCACCTCAGCGACCCCATTGGAATCGTCGTCTGCCGTGGCTGCCGTAATCGTGTGCCCGTTCATAGAAACTTGCAGGAGTTCCTCATTGCTATTGGAAACGATAGAAAGGGTCAGGTCTGAAGCCGGGAGCGGTTGACCTTCGTCATCGAAGTCAGTCAAGAATCCCGTCAAAGAGGTGCTAGCAGATTCCCCCTCGAAAACTGGCTGGGTAGGTACTGGGGACCATCTAGGGGCTCCGTTCTCAACCACGTTGAATTGTAGCATCCCGGAGTTAATGTCTTCACCATCATCTATCGAGATGAAAATCCCCTGAGGAATCGGGTTCCCCATTGGATCGTTCTCTATTGTCTCGAAATGCACGGAAATCTGGGAAGTAGCCGGATTCCACCCCTTGAACTCAGGGTCAACGCTGTCTATGGAGAGCAGCGAAAGTGGGGTCTCTGCGTCACTAACTAGGCCGTTTAGGCTGACTGTCTCCAATGTGTCTATTTTCACTGCAGGCGTTCCTGCGAATCCCGGGTCCTGGCTGCTTAGGACCCGTGGTAGGGCGTTCTTCAGCTCGAAGGCGTCACTGGTAATGAGCCAAGCGCTCTGCTGGCCGGATGAGTCTTGCCACATCACCCTCGTGTCATAATACCCGGCTTCGGCGTTGGGTGGTGTCTGAATAGAGTGGACGTAAACTGCGTTGGCACCTGCGCCGACCAATTCTGGTTCTGACAACCATGAGTTGTCCCACACATCTGAACCGGATTTCGAATACTCCATGCTGGGAGTCATTGTAGTGATGTCGTCCACGAGGTCATTGGGTATCGCCGAGGTCTCGAAAGTCACTTCATCGCCCCTCTCGAAAGATGTGGTGCCAGTTGCTGCTGGCTGTGAAGGCGTGGGCGGGAGGTCGTGAAGAGCAACTTCGTCCTCTACGTCGTTGGATGAGTTCCTGTCCCCTCCCAGATCGGTGAGTTTCGCCCTAAAAGTTGAGACTCCGGAAATTACAGACTCGAGTCCGGAGGTGTCGAAATCCATTTCCAGAGAAGTGGTTTCCGAGATCGCAAGGGTCCCGATGGATTCACCACCCAAGAAAATCTCATCTGATCCGCTAATCAAGTAGATTCCGAAATCCCCCCCGCCAGAATATGGCTCCACTCCGTTGTTTGCGATTTGTAGGTCTAGCTCTAGAATATCCCCTGGGATGAACCCGGGCATCTGGTTGCTGTTCTCGACAGTGAATTCTGAGATTCCCACATCTACCATTGGACCCATGTCGGGGTCGATGGCGACGAAGAACTCGTTGTACGAAGTATGGGGGCCCCCCATAAGGGCCAGTACGGGCCAGAAGTTCTCCCACTGAGTGTATCCGGAGGTGGCCCTCACTTGGCTGAGGGGGGTTTCCCACGTGTGCTCGGCCCAGGTGTCCTTCAGAAGGGTTAGTTGTTGGAAGCCAGTGTCTGTGTTGTTAAGTAGCCAGCCTCTCCAATTGTGGTGAGGTTTGACACCATTGTCATAGGCGTCTGCACCGATTTTCTCGGTTATCGCCCCGTAGACATACACGTCAACAGAGGAGTCGGGTCCGGTGTATATTGCCTCGAGAGTAACGGAAACATCGTCCGTGGTCGAGTTCAGGATCATTGACAGGGAAAGTTCGAAATCGCTGGAGGAGGAACTCATGCAACCCCCATTCGAGAAGTCTGCATCGTAATAGCTGGTGCCTGCTGATCCAATCTTGTAACACGACCCAGACTGGCTGTCTGCGAATGAGAACGTCGGATATCCGTCTGAAGAACTCATGATGTGGTCGTGCCGGTTGATGGGCGAATCGTTCGGCCATCCCCCTCCGCTGGACTCGAAGAATGAAACATAGGTGAAATCCTCGGGATTTGAGGACTTTAGATTGACCAGGGATGGGGATGCGCTGTCCATGCAAGGTGGGCACCAATGCGCACCGACATACTCCCCGAAAACAGTATGCCCCGGGCTAGTTGCGAAAAGAGAGACGGGTTCTTGGTCCAGTTCAGTTCTCCCAATATCAGTATCTTCTGCCCCTTGGATGAATGCTAAAGATGGCGCCATTATCAGGGCAAGACAAAGCCATAGCGAGGGCTGAAGCAATAGTCTGACGACCGCCTTCATCGAATTTTCAAAAGGCATGGCGAGTATAATCATTCTGTTCGCCCTTTAGGGCGAATGTGCAATGTCTGGACTAAATGACTTGAAACGTCCGCTCAATTCCGGCCAGTCCGGGTGAGCGCATCGGGGAATGGGTAGCACTGAGAGAGGACGATGGGAGGGCCTACCTCGTCAGAAGATCCCCCGGGGAGGTCAAAGTGAAAGGCCTAGGGAGGTTTGACGCAGAAAGGCTCCTACAGGGTTACTCCATCGGAGACAGGATCACTGTAGGCCAGAAGTCATTGACAATAGTCGAGCCTGGACTACCAGAAGCAAGACGAAACATGGCCCGAAGGGCGCAAGTAATAGGGGCCAAAGATGCGGGATTCCTAGTTTCCTGGATGGGGATAGGAGTCGGATCAAAGGTCCTCGAAGGGGGTCATGGGTCAGCAGGACTGGCTATGCACCTTGCCAACGTTTTGGGTGGTTCGGGGACATTGGTTTCTGTGGAGTCGAGACCTGAGCATGCAGAGGTAGGAAGGTCGAATATGGATAGGCTCAGAGAGGTTCTACCTGAATTTCCAAAATGGCACTTAATCGAAGGGGATCTCTCCCGGGCATCCGACGAGATCTCGAAGGTTTGCGACAGCTTGGATGCCGCCATAGTGGACTTGGCAGAGCCCTGGTCTGTTCTGGGGGCTATTGAGCCTCTTCTTCGAGTGGGCGGGAGGTTAGCGTGCTACTGTCCGACTAGCTCACAATTGGAAAGATCCTGGGAATCATGCGAGGGCTTGGGGCTAGTCGTCGAGTGGTGCGGGGAAGTCATTGAGAGGAAGTGGTCCAAGGCAAGCAAGGGCGGAGTGAGGCCGGGAAACCAGCCTATGGGGCACACTGCCTTCCTGCTTATTGCAGCTAAGATTGCCCCCCACGAGGAAGAGTGAGTTGTTTCAGTGGGTCAGATCGGGGATCTGAGAAAAAGGGCAACAGACGTGGGATGGACATCTAGAGTTGTTTTCAGGGAGTTCATGAGATTCAATGTCACAGGATGCTTCAACACAGCATTCTCGTTTACATTGTACCAAATCCTGTACTGGGTCAACCTCTGGGACGCCCATACTGCGGTATCTGCTTGGGTGGTGTCCAACATTATTGGGAACGTAGAAGCTCACTACATGCACTACAAATTCACATTCCATTCCTCGTTTGAATACGCTGCCAGCCTGAACAGGGCTTTCTGGTGCTACACGGCACAGTTGGTAGTAACCACTTCCTCAGAAATCGTCATGATCGAGATATGGGGGGTAAACCACAATATAGCTTGGCTAATCAACACATGCGTATTCGGGTTCGTCAATTTCTTACTTATCCGTTGGCTGGCCTTTCCGCCCGATCTGGACCATGCATATCTTAGTGGATTGCCGGATTCTTGATTCTAGAGGCCCGATATCATTCAAAACCCCCTCCCGACACGAGAGAGCATGAGGGACAGTAGCGGATGGGAACCTACCGCCTACCGTTCCCACACCATAGGCCAAGTTGTCGGGGACGGGGAAGAGCTAGTCGGCTCTGAAGTCACCATCGCAGGATATGCTGAGACAGTCAGGGGGAGGGGGGCAATTTGCTTCCTGATGCTGAGAGACGGGACTGGGAGGATTCAGGCCTTCCTGAAGAAGGATAACATGGACGCAGAACTGTTTGACTCCATGCAAGCGGCGACTAGGGAGTCAACCATCCAAGTCACAGGAAAGGTGGCCATGAAGCGCCCGCCTAAGGTACCTGAAGGAGAGTCCCCCCCACCGCCAGAGTTTGAGGTCAGCGTCGAGTCGGGGTCAATTCTCGCACATTCTGCGACTCCTTTGCCTGTCGGAGTGACGGACGAGGTTAACGTCGGACTGGACGTGAGGCTGGACAACCGTCACTTGGACGTCAGGAGGTCACATGTTAACGCCATGTTCCAGCTGAGGAGCAGGGTTCTTCAGTACGGCAGGGAGCATCTGATTTCCGAGGGCTTCCAAGAGATAAACACCCCCAAGATAATCGCAGCTGCCGCGGAAGGTGGTACCAACCTGTTTCCGATGAAGTACTTCGAAACCGACGCCTACCTTTCACAGAGCCCGCAGTTGTACAAGCAGCTAGCCGTTCTTGGAGGACTTGAGAGGGTGTTCGAGATTGGGGCTGCATTCCGAGCTGAGAAGCACGACACGTACAGGCACTTGAACGAGTTCGTATCTTTCGACATAGAAGGTGCTTGGATGGACGACGAGGACGTTATGGGCGTCCAAGAAAGGATGATTCACCACATCTGGAGCAGAGTGGCAGAGGAAGATCAGGCTCTAATCGACTCCGTGAACGACTACAGGGATTCACAGGGGATGGGTCCTATCGCGGTAGAAGTCCCCTCATTGCCGTTCCCCAGGATAACATACTGCGATGCCATAGAGATAGTGAAATCGGGAGGAGGCGAGATAGAGTGGGGAGACGACATCGAGAGCCACCACTGCGACATCATAGCAGCCCAACATCCAGGTTTCCACTTTATCCCGAGATGGCCCATGTCGATGAAGCCGTTCTACATCCACCACAAGGAGGAGGAGAGGGGATCCACAGGAGGGCAACTCAGCAGAGGTTTCGATCTAAACTATGGGAGAGACGAGATGACCAGCGGCGGAGCGAGGGAGCACAGGGTTGAGGTTCTTGAGCAGAACCTAAGGGACATGGGCCTTGATCCCGCTGATTTCGCATTCTACACCGATGGATTCCGGTACGGCGCACCCCCTCACGCGGGATGGGGACTAGGTGTAGCTCGTTTGCTGATGGTTCTTACAGGGGCCGGGAACGTGCGCGAGGTTGTTCTCTTCCCTAGGGACCGGAGTCGCGTGACCCCCTGATTATTGATGGAACGCCTATGACCCCGGAGAACTCGAAGATTGTTTGGGAATACATGCAGGATGCTGGGGACAGGCTTGTCGGCATACTTCCGCCATCCCCAAGGCACCCAAATGGGAGGAACCCCTACGCCCATGTAGCAATCTGTGTGAGGCACAAGTTCGGGAAATCCTACAAGGACCTACCAGACAAGATGATTGGCCGAGTCATAGAGTACATCGATTGGCTAGTAGAGAACCCATCCTGATTGGGCCTACTT
>CAYFID010000030.1:0-15472 GCA_964343205.1 uncultured Candidatus Poseidoniales archaeon
CACAGGCATTCTACGATCAAGCGGTGTACTATTGCTACAACAAGCTGGTCGGCATATTCTGCTTCACAAGCTTCGACGGGGGGGCAACTTTCGAGGCAGGGGGGCAGATCATCGGTCTTGCAACCACCAATGGAGGCCTTCACGGCGCCATCACTTCGGCACCTGATGGCACCGTTTACGTCACACCGAGGGTGGAAACACCCTCCGTCATAGTATCGAAGGACAACGGGCTAACATGGTTCGACAGGACAATGGGAGAGGACGTGGGCACCCCATATCCCAGAAAGAACTCCGAGGTCGCCACTGACACCCAGTCGAACGCTTACCATATCTGGACGGGTGCCGACGAAGGAGTTTACATGTCTAGGAGCACCGATTCGGGGGAATCCTGGGAGCAGACAAGCACAAGGATAAGCCCAATCGAAGTTATCTCCACTGCTTTCTCCCAGATAGATGCGGGTGATCCCGGACGTATCGCAGTTACATACCTTGGGAGCGAGAACATGAGCGAGCTGGGCAAGCCTAACATCGACGGCGAGCCGTGGGACGGCAATGCGCACTACGCTAACTCGAATGTCAGCTATTACCTCTACATCACCTTCAGTGTCAACGCACTCGACCCGAATCCAGTCTTCCACACTGTTAGGGCATCTCCCGATCCAGTACAGATTGGCAGTATCTGTCTGAACAGTGGTGACTGCAGGGACATAGGTGGATCGAACCGAAACCTGCTCGACTTCAACGACCTGCACATCGACAGGGAGGGGAGAGTCTACATCGCATTCGCCGATGGTTGTACAGGATCCTGCGCCACAGGAAATAACTCGACGCCCGAGGACTCTCGTAGCAGGCGGGGGATAATGTGCTACCTCAGTAGCGGTCCCAGCCTGCTGGCAGAGTACGGGGATCTGGCAGAGTTCGAGACTGGGTGATCACTCATGTCGCTTCCTAGGAGGGCTATGGAGCAGATGGGCTTCTCACTCTGCTGCCTCAATTGCGATGCTCCTGACATACCGGGGTCCGATCGATGCAAGGCCTGCATACAGAGTCACACCAAGGCTCGTGACAGACTAATGAGTGGAAAGTCCAGGACAAAGGCACAGCGCCTCGCGAGGGAGATGGTCACGATGCTGGCAGACCCCTTCAGCCACATAGATGACGACGACCACGGCAAATGGATGGAGATGTACGCGGAATTGATTCGCCAGCACCAGTTCGATCCCGTGAGCGACGATAAGGACCAGAGAACAGTTCACCGTCTTAGGCTGTCCCGCAAGAAATCCCTGATCAGGGACGTAGCGAACCAGAACAAGTGGTCAGATAGACCGCCAGACGAGTTGGAGATAAACGAGATGAGGGAGCTATTGAGGGATGGAGAATCCAAGCCACCTATGACCTGGGACGACCTGATTTCGGAGATAGAGGGCATGCTCGAGGAGTGAGTGCCGAATAGCATTGATAGCAGACCAGAGTAGCCAGCGATCATGACGGGCAAGAGAGACCCACGAGCATGGCGGATCGACGAAGACCCATTCGAGGCCCGTCAGAGGGTGGGAAGCCACACGGCGGCTAGGGACGACGGCTCCCGTCGCCAGCCTAGGATCCACGTGATGAAAGTGGGCCAGGACGGCAGGGTGGTCTCGAGCTTCTTCGGAGATAACAGGACAGTAGAGGCTATACCCCTACACCAAGGCTCAATTTGGCACTTCTCTAGAACAGAGATTAGCCATCTTGCATTAGCTACGGGAGCCTTTACTCTCGCCTTGGCTCTAATGTTCGATGGTGGAATCTTGGGCCTCTCTTCGAAGTTCCCGCACTATTGTGTTCTGTCTCTGATTTCACTTGCACCGGCCTTCCTGCTGCATGAGTTTGCTCACAAGTTCGTGGCCAAGTACTACGGGTGCTGGGCGGAGTTCAGAGCCGATCCAGGAGGCCTTAGGTTTGGGTTGATCCTGGCTGCCATACTAGGAATCGTGTTCATGGCACCAGGTGCGGTGATGGTTGCAGGTAACGCTACGCGTAATCAGTTCGGCAAGATTGCCGTGGCCGGTCCCGTAACGAACATGGCTCTCTGGGCGTTAGGTTACTCGGCATGGCTTTTGCTTTCTGGAATCTTCGGAGTTATCGACTTGGTCATACATTACTGGCTATGGGGTAACGCAATTCTCTGCGCGTTCAACATGCTACCCTTTGGCCCCTTGGACGGTCGGAAGATCAAGTCTTGGTCAGAACCAATTTTCTACACCTGTCTAAGCGTAGCCGTTGCTCTTGTCTACATAACCTACACGAACACCCCTATTCTGTAGGTGGATTGCCTTCATTGGCTTCCCAAGTTACCCAAGTGCATTCAGAACCGGCTTCTCGTCGCAGTGGAAGAAGGTCATCATGGCCCACCACGTTATCATGTCTAGGCTGTTCACTAGGTTCGCAACCCCGGTGTTTTCCTCTCCGTAGTCCTTGCCAGTCGTATCCATCCACTGTTCCATCTCCTCAAGCGTATCGCAGGTCTGGTGGTAGCACCAGTAACCATCAACCAGCCCTCCGAATCCTACCGTGACCGTACCTAGGTTATCCTGGAAGCTAGCATGGTCGCTGCGAGCCGTTGTGTCCTCATAGACAATAATCTCAGGTCTGTCCATGTCAAGCCAGACATCAGTCTTCCAGGTGTCGGCGGAGTAGTTCGCCCCCACCAGTGTCCCCATCCTCTCCTCTAGGCCAAGGGCGTCCGAACCAATCCAATTGGAAAGCCCCACCATCCCCGGCTGGTCGAGGCTTCCGTGATTGGGTCCGGGCCCTATGTACACCCTCATAGGCCAGACCTCGCTGTCCTTCGGGTAACCATCCTCGTCTATCTGTGGGTCTGGGTCACCGTGAGGGGCGCCACCACCGCCCGGCCAGTTGACGCCGGCCATGTCGAGGTTGATGTAGTTCGTAACGGTGACATCAGGGTTGTCCTCCTTCACGTAGTAGTCGGTCCAGTAGTCAGACCCTCTCTTCCCTCCTTCCTCACCGGACCACAGGCAGAACACCATCGTCCTCCTGCTTTCGAAGTCTGCCAACGCGCGAGCGGTCTCTAGAACCATCGAGGTCCCAGCTGAGTTGTCGTATGCACCGACCCTTGTCCCATAGCTTCTCATCCCTATCACGTGCGGGTCTAGGAGAACCATGTTTGCTGGTGGGGCAACGTCGAAGTGCGCACCGAATACGAGCCACTCGTTCGTGAATACACTCCCCCACTTGTACGCGCACACGTTGTATGACTCGGGGTTCTGGCTACCGAAAATGTCTGTGAACTCGAATCTGTGTGCCATGACTTCTAGGCCGAACGAGGAGAGCTCTGCGATGATGTACTGGGCCGCGTCCTCGTAGGCCGGGTTGCCCTGGCCCGCCCACCTGTCCCAGTATCCTGCCTTGCCGTCGATCGGGTCAAGGGTGTTCGAGGGGTCTGTGATTTCGTGTAGCCTTTCATAGACGACTCTGCCATGTACGACTCCACTTGAATGTGCACCGCCTTCGTTAACTGGAACGCTGGATTCTCTCTGTGCCGAGACCAACTTGACCGTCACCGGTCCCCCCGACTCCATGCTGGCGTTGATTGTGTCGAGAGAGGAGTTGCCCGAGACCCTCTGCACGCCCGAATAAAACTCTCCTGATTCACCGCCCCTTGCAAGCCAGGAGCCCCACGACTCGTTAGCCTCTCTCACGGGCCAGTGAGATCTGCCCTCGTCTCCGACGAGCAGGATTAGGAAATTGTTCCTAGGTGGTGCGAGCATTTCCAGAGTAAGTGTAGAACCCTTCTCGATATCGACCACTGTGGAGTTCTGGACGAAACCAGTGATAGGATCTCTAACCAAGTAGGGGACGAATACCGACATTGCCTGCCTTGCTTCTAGGGAAACCTCCTGGAACACTCCAGACACTAGGGTCTCAGGTCCAACTTCTAGGCTCTTTGCAGTCGCTTCCTCGGGGGGTTCTCCTAGGCATCCGCTTAGAGGCGCAGTCATAATCACGAAAACAACCAGCAGTATCCTCATAGAAACTCCACTAAGCAGCCAATCTCTTCTTGACTACTATTCCGTTGTCTGCAACCAGGACAACCTCTACTGTGGGGGCTGGGGGTACATACCCTATGGGTGAGGCTGCCGTTTCCTCTAGGACTTCCAGAGCCCTAGCTCTCCTCTTGCGCTTACGCTTGACGCCCCTCCTTCGAACCCTCCATATGAAAAACAAGATTATCGCACTAATGTAGTAGATTAGCTGCTGTAGTATCCAGGTAGGTGTCAGCAGGACCCCGAATTCTAGGGTGTCATCTCCCATACCCGGAGAGATTTGGTAGATTATTACCTGCCTTTGTGTATCTTCGTCAATGCTGGAAACAACAGCTCCTCCATCGGATGATAGACCCTCAAGTTGGACGCCTAGGGGCAAAATCAGAGTCAACTTTCCACCGAGGTTTATTCCGAGCTCATCTGGTCCTATTCCCGATAGAGCCGAGGCACCGATAGGAGCACTAAGGTTGCCGGGGGTCCTCACTCCCTCAGCACTCACCAAGCCTGCTGCAAGAGCCCCTGTGAGTCCGTCCATCGCAGAAACCATGGGGTTCAGGAATGGCATGATAAGCGCGTTAGCTGGTGCCTGCGTAGCTACACCAATTTGGAAGCTACCCGAATCCTCTCCGTTGGCCATGGAAATCAGCTCAGCCCACGTGTTGTCCACTCCTATCGTGACTCTAACCCTGGGTACTCGTAGACTCATGACTATTCCCTTCTCATCGCTCACTACGTCGTCTTCGTCAACCAAACCGTCGTGAGGGAAGTCCAGAACAAGAGAGAATGCATCCATGTCCAAGTTTCCAAAGCTGTTGTTTGTATCCATTGACAGCGTCCGCGCTTCGTCGGTGATGTACGACTTTAGGTCCTCTGAGAAGCTTTTTGCGAATCCCGGAAGGCCGGTTACATTGTTGTTCGAGAGGGGAATGCTCTGATCGCAGTAGCTCCTGCCGGTGTTGCAGAGGGGGAAATCAACAGGGAGAGCACCTCCTCTGCTTCCTATCTCGAGGAACAGACGGATTAGGTCCGAGGGTAGCACGTCTAGGCTAAGATTTGTTGTGTCGGTGTTCATCGACTTGAACAAGGACTCAGGAACCGCGATTCTGTGGACCGTCAGATTAACAGTAAGCTCGAATTCGACAGTCACTCCCTTGCTGATAGGTAGGTTGGCCATGTTGAACTCGGAGATATCTAGACCCACGTCCACGTAGGCACACGTCTTCAATGACGACTCGCATACCCTGTCAGTGTTTGCATCGCTGCATGAAGTTCCTGTGGAGTTCGAGCAAATGGCGTGATTCCAGAAGAAAGAGTCTGACCCAGTCAGACTAATCTCCCCGACATGGTCCCCTGTCACTCTGTATGCAAGCTCTATGCTATTTCCTCCTTCCTTCGTGGACGCCCAGGAGGGGAGCATTATCTCCATTGTCAGATCAGCTGTTAGGCCGCTAGGAAGCATGTTCCCGATGAACGAGTCCATCGTGCTATCGCTCAAGATAGTTGAGAACTCTACTCCGGAGTTCATTAGTGTGTTCAGGTCGTCTCCCGTTACTTGGTTCAAGAATCCTACGCCATCCCCTAGGTTCCCACCCAGAAGATCAGCTAGGCTGAGAGGGAATGTGTGGCTCACAGACCTCATGTACACAGGGAACGTGTCGTCCATAGCTACAGAACCATTTAGACAGTAGTAGTCAACTCTCAAACAACCAAAGCCATGGGTGTAGTTCAGTCCACCGGGATCCAACGGCGGCTGGGAAACATGAGTCCACTGGAACTCCCCCATTTGTACGTTAACATCAGGGTTTGAGTTGCCTATGGCTTCTCCAATGCCAGATACGGGGATGTTGTTAGACAGATCCTTTAGATCCAGAAGACCAGTGTGGTAGGCCATTCTGATTCCGTCCGACGTGATTACGGGGATGTTTGCTTTGTCCTTGGTCATTAGAGGGGGAACTCCCCACTGGTCAAGTGAGGAAGCCTGTATTTGGTAGATTGCGGCTACAACCTCTACGAAGGCATTGCTTTCGTCCGTCATGTCTACCACTACTCGTAGGTCCAGGCTCTTGTCATCGGAGGAGACGCTCACAACCCCGGTAGTATCAGTCTGTCTGAAACCCAAGGTCATGTCTAGGTCGCCACTGAAGGATTGGCTTGCTAGAGGGCCCGAAGGACTACGCCAATCTATACTCCATAGGCCAGAGTGGTAGTTCTCCTCTGTGTGGTGAACCATCTCTCCCATAGTGCCTCCTGCGTTGGTCACTGTTGCGTATGGGGGTGGCTGAATGGCGTAGGTCCCCATGTGTCCGGGACTGACATCCACGTCGAATCTCGTGGTGACTTGCGACCCCATGATTAGCATCCCCTCTAGGGCCGACTCTAGATCTGCCGGACTGAGGTCTATTCCGTACGTATCGTCGGCATCCATGGAGATTACTACGCTAGTTGAGATGCAGATAGGGGGCTCGAAGGCGTTCCCATCGCTGTTATCATCTACATTAGTTTCGCAATTCACCTCAGAAAGGACACCTGTACTGTTTGGAAGCATAATCGTTGGAGCCCAGTCTGTTTGGGGGCTAGATGATCCACCCCATGTTAACAGTAGCTGGGCAATGCTGCTGTTAACCTCAGAGAGAAGAGTTTCCTCGATCGTTGGGGATGATGGATCCGTCGGATCACTATTGTTGTCAAATGCCGCCCTCAGTACGTCAGCGGGCAAACCATCGTTCTGCCCTATGTTGTCCGATTCAAGTGCGTTCGTCATGCCTGGGTCTAGGAACAGGTCCATCCCGCCTCTGTCCCACTCCCTAATTGCCCAGGATGCCTGGAACTCGATTTCCGTGGGGCTAGTCATGTTGAAGTTGTACATCCCCTCAACCCACTCAGTGATACCAGTTGTGCCATCATCTGCGTTGTTTCTTTGATCGCAGAAGCCCCCAAGACCCAAAGTAGCGTGGCTACAAATCAGCATGTCATCAAACTCAACATCCTCAGAAATAGCCACTGGAGCCCACGTCTGCATCAGGAAAAGAATCCCTAGAAGAATCGATGTCCTACTCCACATCCGCTGGGATGGAGTCTTAGCGTTCCGCTCAGCCATCGAGCAATGACTCGTAGAGTCATTGTTAATGGATTCGGTGAAGGGTGTCAGAAACCGACCCTGAAAGCCTCATTTCTCAGTCTGTTTGTACCAATCGGCTGCCGCGCTGGGGCCTCCTTCCGTATCGCCGTCTGTGTTAGCTTCTCCAGGCTGTTGGTTCAGAATTACCCTACCCTGCTCGTCGATTAGGTATGTCGTCGCTGCTTCCTCCTTCATCACCAGAGCCATGACCAGCCCAATCACTAGAAACAAGAACCCACAGCAAGCACAAGTAGAGCCACCGAGAATCCCCCCTATTCCACCAAAAATACCTTCAATTAACTCGATGATTACTTGTTCTGGTACTGCAGCAAACTCTGCAGTTGTCGTGACCTGGTATGAGACGCCGACCTCCAGGTTGTGGATCGAACCCATGTGGTACCATCCCATAGGGTCATCTTCGTGCCCCATTGGCTTTTCTCCGTCTGCGGTGCACTGATCATGCACATATTTCGCATCCCTGCCCCCATCCTCCCTGCTGATGTTCATGCTAAACTCGTCGCACCTAACTCCGTCACTGACGAATATCAACAACGAATCGTCGTCTTCCAAACCGTCGTAGACTCCTGAATCCCCAGACCAGACTGCTTCATCTTCAATTGATAACTCTTCGAGTGAACTTAACTCTGAGCCACCCATGACTGTGAGCAAGACTCCGATTGCAAGCATCACTCCTCCGACCCCTAGGGTCACTTTGGCAACTGTATGCACAATCTACGGAACAACCCCACCTTCAAAAAATCACCCTATGAAAACTGAGAGGCAGGTCAGGCTAGCATCTACCTCTCTGAACTCGCCCATTTCGACTGTCGTCACCGAGAAACCTGCGTCCAGCATGAGCTGCCTGGACTTCTTGTACCCCCCAGCGATGATGATTCGGTCACCGTATGCGATCGTATTTGCGGCGTAACTCTCTTCCTCGGGAATCCAGATCAGCTCCTCTGCAAAGGAGAGATCCGCCTCAGTAAGGTGCCCCTCTGCTGCAACGATGGTCCCCGGGCGTGGGCTCGAGCACACGGTAGTGAGGTGCAGGGTGCTCTCAGGCACTTCGAAGATCTGGACCCCGAAGCCCCCTTCATTTGCGTGTCCGGCCAGGAAGGCAGCCCCCCCCTTGTTGGTCCTTGTAGAAATGCCCACCAGGAACCGGTCGTCGTAGAAGACAACGTCTCCCCCGTCCAACGTCGCCCCAGGGGGCATCCTAGCTATCTCGAAGTCGTCTGCCAGGAACTCAGCAATCGAGTCCTGTTCCCCATCCCTGCTGGGATGCCCCAGGTTCGGGATGACGGCCTTATCGTCAACAATTACGGCGGTGTCCTCGGTGAAGCTGCAGTCTGGAAAACCCCCAATCGATGGGAGCGTCACTACCTCGCTCCCATGTGCCCTCAACGCTGCGAAATAGGCCTCTTGGGACCCCTTTGCAGCCTCGTAGTCAGGGGTTCTCGTGCCGAAGTAACTCGATACAGCCTCGACAAATTCCGGTGAGACCTCGCGAGTCAGCGCGCGACCCCTGCTCCTATCGAATGTGCCAGGCACGACCTACCCCAAACACATCCCTTCATAACGCTTAGGAGAATGGAATCCTGTTTCCGCAAACCGGAATTACCTACCTATCAATTATGGACGGCCAATCCACGCGAAAAGCTGTGGAGGAATTGGAGGGCTCCTTCGACGAGCAGGGTCGTAAGACAAGTCCAACCCTCCCCTCCACCACTGACATGGTTCTCCGAACAGTCCAGATAGAGGCCTTCGATGATGAGTGAGATCTCTGAACTTCTAGAAGCTAGAAACCGACACATCAGCGAAGCGATGTCAATCGCTCATGGGAAGCCTCTGCACATCGTAAGGGGGGAGATGCAGTACCTCCATTCATCTGACGGGACCAAGTACCTAGATCTCGTCAACAACGTCTCTCACGTAGGTCACTGCAATCCCCACGTTGTTGAGGCAGGACAGAGGCAGATGGCTCAGCTGAACACAAACAGTCGGTATATCTACGAGGGCCTAACAGACTACCTTTCGAGACTGTCTTCGACACTCCCCCAGTCACTGTGCGTAGGCTTCCTCGTCAACTCGGGTAGCGAGGCTAACGAGCTTGCAATTCGTCTTGCCAGAGCGTACACCGGGAATAATGACATGGCAGTCATCGAAGGCGCGTACCACGGACACACAGGTATGCTTGTCGACCTCAGCCCGTATAAGTTCAGGGGGCCTGGTGGCAAGGGCGAGCCAGAGCCATGGGTTCACGTCCTCCCTATTCCGGACTCGTATCGAAGGGCGGGTTCCGACTTCGCTTCCGAAGCGAGGTCCAGCCTGAAAGAGGCTGGTGAGATAGCGGGGCTGCTGATCGAGTCCATGCTCTCTTGTGCTGGGCAGGTCCCCCTTCCAGACGGTTACCTGAAGGAGGTCTCTTCCTCTGTAAGAGGGGCAGGCGGAGTTCTGATAGTAGATGAGGTCCAAGTCGGATTCGGAAGGGTAGGCACTCACATGTGGGCCTTCGAGGAGACTGGGGTTGTGCCTGACATAGTCGTAATGGGTAAGCCAATAGGAAATGGTCACCCAATGGCAGCAGTCTTCACTACGAGAGAGATAGCTTCCTCTTTCGGTGGTATGGAGTTCTTCAGCACATTCGGAGGAAACCCGGTGTCATGCGCTATCGGCATGGCGGTAATGGATGTGATAGAGGAGGAAGCACTGCTTTCTAGGACTAGGGATTTGGGCTCACGCTTCAAGAACGGCCTAGAGATCCTGAAGGAGACGTATGGAGTGATCGGGGACGTCAGAGGTAGAGGGCTCTTCTTGGGATTCGAGATGGTGAGCGACAGGAAAAGCCTCGAGCCCGCCAGTGAGGAGGCATCTTTGCTCGTTAACGAGATGAGGGAAAGGGGAGTTCTCCTCAGTACCGACGGACCACTTCACAACGTGATCAAGATCAAGCCACCTCTGGTCCTGAATGAGGACGATGTAGACGGGACCCTCTCAAAGCTCGACTACATCCTCAGCGGTGTCGCCTTCTGACTCTACCGAACCCGATCCCACTAGTCGCGCTTCTCCGATACCCCGAGTTCTTCCGAACTGGTAGATCGCGACGATTAGCAAGACCGAGAGGACGACCTCTAGTCCGAAGAAAGGAATCCACGTCTCTCCCGACGAACCTGACTCGCCCCCGGGGGTCGATGGCTCTGGCTCCGGAGTGGGGGCCGGAGGAGCTGGCTCGACAACGACAGTTCCGACCATCCCGAACTCTTCGTGGGGCTCGCAGACGTACTGATGGGTCCCGTTAGTACCTATTTCGAAGGTGAATGAGTAGTCTACGTTCCTTGAAGCCTCCCCAGAGTCGAACAGACCTTCTTCTGCCACGGCATTGTGTGCCAGAAGCTCACCGCTCCAGAAGAACCGAACCGTGTCTCCCTCTACAATGGTCACAGAGGATGGCGAGAACCTCAGGTTCGTGCTGTCTACAGTCACAACCACTTCTTCGTTGGAAGCCTCCCCTGCAAACGCCCCCGCGGTGGACGATACGATCAGGAGTACCAGAGAGGCAACGAGTCTTTTCATCGATGTTAACGAGAAGAATTTGGTATACACCTTTTGCGGCTTTTTGCAGCGATTATCGAGCATTTGGGCCAGATTATGATATGGTTTTGCAGATACTGGAGTATCAGGTGAATAGGAATGGAGCCAAAGATGAGCGACAAGACTGAGCAAAAGAGGAAGACGGTCACGGCGGGCGTAGTTGCCCTTGCGGTGGTGTCTCTGCTGGCCGGAGCGTCGGTGAGTGCTACTCTGGAGGAGTACGCAGCACCGAAGTACGCAGAGGCGGACCCCTTTGAGGGAGCAGTGGATGACCTCACAGGAGAGGACACGTGGGATGAGAAGGAATCAGATGAGAAGCCAATGGGCAAGCACATCAGGAATGCCATGAAGAGCCGAATGGACAACAGGAATGAGGACAGGACAGAGCACCTCGAGAAGAGGATTCAGATCGACTCTAACCTAATCTCAGCATTCCAGTTTTGTCTTGACAGCCCCGACTGCGGAGCTGACGACGAATCACTTTCCGAGATGATCGAGAAGCTTACTGGGGCAGTGGTAGGCATGCAGTCCACGATAGACGGAACCGAACCCCTGGATGATGAGTACAAGGACTGGGATGAGAGGAAGGACTGGGACGAGTCTAAGAGGATTGATTTCGCTGAGGAGAAATTCACACATCTAAGAGCAGCCCAAGTTGCCATAGCCTTCTGCATCGACAGTGAGGACTGCTCAGCGGAGGCTGAGGTAATCGAGACCGCGCTCGGACACATGCTCAATCGCGCTGAGCACCACAGAGAGTGCGCAGACGAACGCAGGTGCGATCGGGATCACGACCACAGGAAGGGATTCCGTGGCAGGTTGCACGCAGCCCTGTGCAAAATGACTGACAGGTGCGACGATAGGGATAGCGGCGATGCTCCCATTGACAGGCCAGAAATAGAGGTCACACAGGAGGCATGTGAGTCTAGGATGGGCGTTTGGACAGAAGCAACCGACCGCGGAGAAGGAATATTTTACTGCGATTGGAGCGAATTATCAGAGGAGCCCGGAAGCGAGGACGAGTCAGACGAAGGCGAGAGAGAAGACGATGCCGGATCCCCCGATAACCAAGAGGAGTGCGAAGCCTCCGGTGGAACCTGGTACGAGGACAGGCAGTACTGCCAGACCGAGTGAACTTCCTAGCAATACAGGAATCAGACTACGAAAGTGACTCGGTGCGTCTGACGCACCGAGTCGCCTAACATTCACATCTACGTTGTTACCGGGCGAGTCATGGATGACGAACCCGGGAACATACCGGGAGCTCCTATAGACAGGGTAGCTAGGATTACACTGTCATTGGGAGGCTTCATGCTAATCCTCCTAATCGCAGTACCATTCACTTTCGAGTCGGACTCCGGGTACTTCGCTTCCTATGTGGTATACTCCCTATTCCTGACAAGTGTCGGGGTGATCATTGGAGTGTCTCTGATGTGGCTCAACGACCCCCGAAGAGAGGCCCCAGAGTCTCCCGGTGAACGCGAAACAAGAAAGCCGATGCTATCTGAAGACCAGAGTGCAATAGTCGAAATCCTGTCAGCGAACGGATCCTCCATGTGGCAGGCAGAGCTGGTGCGAGAGACTGGCTTTACCGATTCAAAGGCAAGCCGGCTTCTATCGCGGATGGAGGCAGAAGGCCACATTAGGAGAATCAGAGACGGGATGGGCAAGAGAGTAGAACTAACGGAGGTTGTAGGGTGACAACGCAGGGCCAAGAGACCGATCGGAGAATGCTCCTTATCGCCGGCCTCTCGGTAACCATCTTGGCTCTATCGTTCAGGGTCCTGATGATGATGGAGGACTCCCTATACGAGGGTAGGGGCCCTGAGGATGGGGTGCAAACCGTCACCCTCCCTCTGATGGCACTGATTGCTTTCCTAATCCTGCTAATGGCCGGTCAGATCAGGAGCGGGCCGATCAGGCTCACTCCGGAGTATCTACGGATAGCCGCGCTGATGTCTGCTATGTTCATACTTGGCATGATTATTGAGCCATCCATTCCAAGACCTTCCGGGCCACCCGGGGGCGACGCTCTGGGTATCGTCCTCCTTGCAATACCAGTTGGTCTGATAGCAGCAATGCTAATCCCAACGAACCCTGAATCAGTGGAAGAAGAGGAGTAGGATGTCCAGCATCCACCGAGACCTAGACTTGGAGAAGGGACTCCAAGCCGCCCTAGACAGGGGAAATTCTGTTTGGGCAGTAGGAGACATCCATGGCTACAGGGGTGAGTTTGAGGAAATTCTCGCAAGGCTCCGGCTCAGAGAGGGCGACATGGTGCTTTGTCTAGGTGACTTGGTCGACAGGGGGCCGGACAGTCACGGAGTTCTCTCCATGGTTAGGGATGACGAACGAGTCTTCTCCCTGAAGGGTAACCACGAGTTGATCATGTCAGAGGCTCTTGGAGGGAACTCCCAGAGGGAAGCCTTCTGGGTCAACATCGTTGGGGGCAATGCAACATTGGACTCAATGCCAGGGGAGGGAGAGGAGAAGTGGACTAGGGCCGAGCATTGGCTGGAGTTCACCGATGCCCTCCCTACTGAGGTCATCCTAGACAGATTCCGTCTTTCTCACTCCGGATATAGGATAGACATTCCTTTCGATGAGCAGACGGATCAGGACAGGCTCAAGTCCAGGGAGGTCTTCCTTGCAGAGGAGACCCCGGATCCCAATAGGCAGATAATTGCCGGCCACACCCCTGTCCAGATGCTAGGAAGATTCGGAGTAGAGCCACCACAGGAAGGAGTTTGGAAGAGCAAGTTGGAGACAGAAGACGGGAGGCCCGCCGTAGTTTTGATTGACACTGGAATCGTACTTAGTGAACTCTCACACAGGCCAAGAATATCCTCATACGACCTTCAGACTGGTAGAGTTGTAGAAGTCGAGAGGTTCTGACATCAAACCATTACTTGGATGCAATCTCCAACAACCTCTGCCCCGCCTCCCATCCGCCCAGCCAGAGCGATATCCAAATTAGAGCAGCTTGCCCTACTCCCCTGAGCACATGCCAGTGGGTGGCGTATGTCTTGCCATTGAGAGGTATGTCATTGATCCACATATTCAGATTGGCCCAGTACAGAACGACCAGCATGAGGGTAATAGCTAGGGCCGCCTCCTTCCTGAACCACGGAAGAGCTACGCCTATCCCAAGCAGAATCTCGAATGCCCCACTAGCGTAAACCCAGAAAGTGGGATCACCAAGAGCCTTGGGTACAATAGGCTCGAACCACTCTGGATCAAGGAAATGCTGCACTCCGACCCAGGCGAACCAGAGTCCGTAAGGAACTGCTACGAAGTGCTCTACCCATTCTTCCATGGTATCAGTCTGCTTTTTCACGAACCAAAGCCACGTGCAGAGCTACTCCGACAGGCATCAACATGACTCCGAAGAACACTGTGGCAGCAGTGACCCACCTCTTGCTGCCGTTGTCCATGCACCTTCTCCACATCCACCTAGTAACGAATATGTCCCCGGCGACCATGTGTGCCCAAGCAGCCGCTGCGCCGGCCCTTGTTCCTAGCAAAGCCGCGAGACTCCCCATAATGCTGGTAGGATCCATAGAACCTTTTGCTAGCTCGACCAAGCCTTGCGGATCCGTAGCGGTGACAACCCACCAAAACAGTATTGGCCCGATGAAGAACCATGGGCCACGCATCAGCTTCTGGGTAATCTCGTGCTCAGGGTAGACTAGCATGGCAACCCAGAAGGGCCCCACCCACATCGTGGAGAGGAAGAAAGAAACATCGTAAATATCCATGTCTGTCCCTAGGAGCTATTCGACTTGAGTCTTGGCCTTCTAAGGTCCTCGAACCATGGGTCAGCGCCGTTCCAGTCCGGTTCGATCCCCATGTCCGCGCATATCATCTTGGCCGAAATCCTACCACTTTCCAGGATCGTCGGTAGGCCACTTCCTGGATGTGTACCGCCCCCGACTAGGTAAAGCCTCTCTAGCTCTTCGAACTTGTTCTGGGGCCTTCGCCAGAGCATCTGGTCAAGTCCGTGAGCGAGATTGAAGACCGCACCCTTGTAGATGTCTCTGGAGGCCCAGTCATCTGGAGTGACTATCGTCTGGGAGACGATGTGTTCCTTCACATCGTGGAACCCAAGGTGCTCCAACTGGCTTAGAATCACTTCCATGTATTCGTGCTTTATCTGCTCCCAATCTATTTCTGGGTGTGAGTTGCTAACGGGAACTAGTACGTAGATTGTTGAGTGGCCCTCTGGTGCCATGGTGGGATCAGTGATGCATGCATTCTGCGCGTAGATCGATGGGTCTTCCCAAGTAACTTTGTTTTCCGTCACCTCCTTGAGGTTCTTCTGGTAGTCCTTAGCGGCGTATATCTGGTGGTGGGGCGTATCATACAGTTTGTCGACCCCCAAGTATAGCATGTACGTTGAGCAGGAGTACGACTTCTGATCCAGCTTCTTGTCTGACCAACGCTTACGTAGATTGTCAGGTACAAGCCCCTTCATCCCCGTGGCGAAATCAACGTTCATCACGAACCTCTCAGCCTTGTAGACTCCTTGATCTGTCCTAGCCCCCACTACGGTCTTCCCTTCGAACAAGAACTCGCTTACTGGCTCGTTTAGACGAATGTCAACACCAAGCCCCCTAGCGATTTCCCCCATCTTATGTGTGATAGTTCCTAGGCCACCTTCTGAGTGGAAGACTCCGTGCTCGTACTCTAGGTATGCTAGGATTGTGAAGAGGCT
>CAYFID010000031.1:0-14812 GCA_964343205.1 uncultured Candidatus Poseidoniales archaeon
TCACGCAGTGAGCGGCCTTGCGACAAACATACCCTATTTGAACGAATCGGGATTGCTGTGGTGCACCCCTACGGGGTGTTGTAACAGAAAAAACCTGATGCAACGATTTTGAACCCTGACTTAGGAGGCCGTGGTCCATGGGTGGTTACGTGGTGCATCCTGGCCTGGCCCCAGGGGTAGTCGAGGCTCGGGCATATCAGCTTCAAGCCCTTGACGAGGCAATGTCGGGATCAACTCTGCTAGTCCTACCCACCGCAGCTGGGAAGACTGCGGTAGCTTGGATGGCAATCGTGGAAAGAATTGCTAGGAAGGGAGGGTGGGCATTAGTAATGGCTCCAACTGTGGCGCTTGCAAATCAGCACTTGCAAAATACAACTCCAGTGTTGTCGGAGTCTACAGACTTGAAACCGATATCCCTGAGTGGCCAGCAGCCTGCCTCCAAGAGGGAGAATCTCTGGAAAGGCTCGAAATTGGTTTTCGCTACACCCCAAGTTGTAAGGAACGATGCTAAGAGTGGAAGGCTTTCTCTCAGAGACTGCTCATTACTGGTGGTCGACGAGGCGCATCATTGCACCGGGGAGCATGCGATGGCTGAAGCTGCCGAACTATACGTTTCGCAAGCCTTGGACCCTTTGATTCTAGCAACAACTGCAAGTCCGGGCTCCAGAAAGGACCAGGTTGAGGAAATATGCAATAGACTTGGGGTACAGAAAATTCACCTTAGGACTCCAGATGACTCGATGGTGGCCGAATACCTCGCAGAACTGGAAGTTTCTGAGGAAAAGGTGGAAGTTCCTATTGAAATTCGAGACCTTGCGGAGCCTTTCATAATATGGCAGGAAGGCATAGTAGACAGAGAAAGAATGAGTGGCAGATACATTATGCCCGGGATAATTACCCAATCTGGACTTTCCAATGCTATGGAGAGAGCGCAGACAGCTATCCAACGAGGAGATCCGAGTGGATATAGATCATCATCACAGATTGCCACTGCTATGAGACTCCACCACCTGATTAACCACCTCCTGTGCCAAGGTGTGGCAGCATCTAGGCAGTTCCTTTCTAGGATGACTGAGGAAGGGGGGAGTAGCAAGTCGTCGAAGGACTTCCTTAGAGATCAAAGGGTTCGGAGTCTGGCCGAGACACTGGGAAGAATGGATGAAGTACACTCCAAAGTGGGAGCAGTCAGGAGGTTGGTGAGGGGACGACTCAGGAGAGACCCTGATGCAAGGGTGATTGTTTTCGCAAACTATCGTGATACGGTAGATGCCCTGGAAAATGCCCTATCGGGGTTAGAGGGTGCGAGAGCTATTCAGTTCATTGGACAATCCAGTAGGGGGGGGTCGGGCGGGTTAACAGCAAAGGAGCAAATTTCTAGATTGGAAGAGTTCGGATCGGGGAGTGCGAATGTCCTAGTTGCAACTTCGGTTGGAGAAGAGGGCCTAGACATTCCGAGTGCGGATCTTGTGATATTCTACGAACCCGTCTCTAGCGAGATCAGGACCATTCAACGCAGGGGTAGAACGGGCAGAAGAAGGGAGGGGGAGGTAGTAGTTCTTGTAGCGGAAGGAACGAGAGACGAAGGTGCGAAGGAGTCTGCGAGAAGAAAGGAGGAGTTCATGCACAAGGCCGTAAGGAGGGTCTCCCGAGGGTTATCCGGCAATCCACATAAGGATCTGGCAAACCTGATTAGTTTCGGGGTCTCCTCAAACGACGGACACTGCTCAGCTGCCGACTTCGTGCTTGAGGCAAGAGAGAGACACAGGGGTGAGCTCCAGATGAGCGATCCTACCCCTTTAGCAGGGTCGGGAGGGAATGGGGGGGACCCTCTTCCCCCTCAGAACTTCAGGCCTGCGGGGCAGACTGGACTAGACCAGTTCTAGTCCCCAATAACTGCCACCCGAGTCTTCAACTGTGCGAGCCTGTTGTTATGGTGGCCGAATGCGAATGAAAGGAGTTCAGTCAGGTGAATTACAGGAATGTTCGTCGGAATCCCCGTGGAGCGGTTGGCCTTACCCTGGTAGATATCCAGAACTGTGTGGGAAAGTGTGCATGCGCTAACTATCATTTCAGCTCTCTCCGACTTGGCGTCGCCGATAACGGAGGCAACTTGCTTTAGCACAGTTGGTTCCTCGGAGAAAAGACCTGGCACTCCAACGCTCTGTGTCCTGCTCTCCCAACTCACAGGTTCCCCCCCTAGTGATTCGATGAGTTGCTCGAGGTAATTCGGATCGAAGACGTCATCGCCTCCGGATGCCCCATGCTGCTGGATGTTTGGACCATAGAATCCTGCAATTCTGAACTGCATGGGGTTCCTAAGCTTGGCCTCGACCTTGTCTAGTCCCACTTCGTCGACGACGACATGGAGTAGGTGATGCACGGAAATACCCCCTTCCAGAGTGAGTCCGCAAGTCCTCTGAAGAACGTCATTGGTCTTAGCTAGTAGCAGCGGGTCCCCCTTCAGTCTGGTCAGATCCTCGTGCAAGTTTCCAGCAGTAGCTGCGCATGGGGTGATGATATCGACTCCCATTGACTCTGCTATAGCGAAGTTCCGGGCATTGAGAGTAATCTGCAGAATGTCGTTTGCCTGCCTAATTATTCCTGCCCCGCAGCTTGTAGCACCCTTCATTGGGATTAGTTCGATTCCCAACGAACGCGAGGCTGTTTCCATAGTCTGAGATACTTCGGTGGCGCTGCTGTGAGCAACGTTGCCCGGGTGATACGCATACTTCAAGGCCATCAGAATCTACCATCCAATTCGTTGAATATTGCAACCACCTCATGGTGCCTATCCACTGATGAATTGAATTGCTTTGGCATCTTTCCTATTCCTGCCGGAGGGGCTACCATCCCCAGCATTCCGTTGAACATGTTGCCTCCCGTCCTGGTGAATCCTAGAACCATCCTTGCCGTAACCCCTGAAAATAGATTTCCCAATAGAGCGAAGGGCCCCAGTGCCTGACGGTATACCACCGTGTCGTTGACCTGACCACTACTCTTTACAGTCCAGGTGTACCACCAAACGTGCTTCCCGTGCCTTCCGTTAAACCCGTCATCAGTTAGAACCAAGTTCTTTGCCCCCAGTAGAGCAGCCGTAACTGCAATTGGTACAGATGGTTGACGCCTGATTGGTGCCAAGTCAGTCTCTGCCTTGATCCCATTAGATGACGAGAGCAAGGAGTCGATTGATTCCTTCTTGTATGGGGAAGTTCGGGAGTCATTTCTTCGGGCCCATGATCTAACTATTACTGCTGGACCGAGATATCCGTTAGCATGAGGAACTGCGTCAGAGCTAGAGTGGAGGATGTTCTGGCTCTGGAAGTCGCACATTGAATGGAGCTGGGATGCCTCGGATGTGCTCATCTTTCCTATGGCGCCTTGGGGAGTCTGGGCCCCTTCCCTCGTTGCAGCGACCATCCATGGCTCGCTGGATTCCCTCTTCCTCTCGAGGGACCATGGGTCAATAGCAAGATCTCTGATTACTTCGAATCCAGCCAATGGCTCAATTCTTAGTGAGAGAGACCCATTCCTTAACGGTGCAACCGCGTCGATCCTCATGAGGCCTGGTAGCATCAGCCTACCGTTTACAGAAATAGCAGTATTTGGGTCGTCGGGGAAACCATCCCTGAACGTCAGTGTCCCATCCTGAGTCGACTTTAGGGTTCTTAAGACGTCCAAGACGGACATGTGTCCAGGAAGGGCACAAATCCATGTGTCAGTTCCGGTGCTTGCTGTAGTCGGGTCATATCTGAAGACAGAAACCTCCGCCTGAATTGGCTCGGCAGAAATAGATGGGATTGTGAAACCATCCTCCCCATCGGCCCCCCCTCCAGACCCGCTGACAAAGTCCTTGATTGATGGGATCAATTCTTCGTGGAACTTACCCGTACTATCTATGGCAGCCAGAGCTGGTAGCGCATCCAGTAGCCATTCTGCTGCAGGTGCGTCATAGTCGACGTCACAGTCTATGCGATCGACTAGTCTTTTAGCGCCAAGCCTCTCAAATAATCCGTCCCACTCCTTTCCAGACTCACAGAAAAATTCGTAGCTCGTGTCCCCCAGCGCACAAACTGCGAAGGAGACCCCTTCGAGGCGAGACGCGGACTCAGAGTTTGCGAACGTCCAGAGTTCCTCGGCGTTATCCGGTTGCTCGCCTTCCCCCCAAGTAGAGCAAACTACGATGACCCTCTTCTTGCTCGATAGTGAGTTGAAGTCGAATCCGTCCATATCGTGAACATTGCCTTCTAGACCGTAGGCTTTTGCTTCCTTTGCCATCTTTGCTGCGAGTTCCTCCGAATTTCCGGATTGTGACCCAAATAGTATTTCCAGTGAACGGTCCCCACCATAAAGAAGGTCCTCGAGACCCTCTGCTTCCACGGTTTCCTGGGATTGGGGAAGAGATTCCGAAGGATCTTCCTGGATCGTTTCAACCTCTACTGGTTCTGTTGGTGGTGCTTCCCCCGACTCCTCCTCCACCACAATAATAACATCAACTGGGCAAGCATCTGCTGCATCTAAGATGTCGTCTGAGAGATTCTCGATTACGTCCTGGGTTAGCCCTGATTTGGTGTCGTTCCGATCGAACGCTCCATCGACCCTCACATCTGGCTTAATGAAGCACGTATCGTCGGTTACCTCGAAGACATCTGGCGCAGCCTCCTCACAAGCATCACAGGTGATGCAGCCCTCTTCGATATATACGCTAAAGATAGACAAGTCGCTTCCACCCTACGATGTTCTGGCCACGGATTAACGACTATTGAACATGTGCATGTTCCCGAGTGCGTCGATGACAAAGACGCAGAGTAATGCTCACATGTCCATTGAGTCGAAGTCTTCCCCGCCCATCGGGCTAGTGTTCTTACTGGAAATGACATCGTCGATCCTGAGTATCATGACTGCGGTCTCTGATGCGCTTTGGATGGCTTGCTCAACTACTCTGCTGGGTTCGAAAACCTGTGCCTTTGCCATATTGGCAACCCCTCCCTCGAAGACGTTGACTCCATGGGTGGATTTACCTTCTGAGTGTGCCTTTCTTAGATCGATAATTGTATTCACAGGGTCTAGGCCTGCATTCTCAGCCAGAGTTCTAGGGATTACCTCAAGGGCGCTCGAGAAAGCTTCTATGGCCATCTGCTCCCTGCCACCGATTCCTTCGGCGTATGACCGGAGGTCACGGCTTAATGCTGCGATTACTGAGCCACCGCCTGTGAGAACCGAGCCGTCCTCGTGAGCAACAGCTACTACCCCAATAGCGTCCTCGAATGCCCTCTTTACCTCGTCAACTACGTGCTCTGTTCCCCCTCTGAGCAATACTGAGACGCTCTTGGCCTGTGGGCACCCCTCTACGAAGATCATGTCAGAATCCCCAATCTTGCGCTCATCTACCTTGGAAGCAGAGCCCAGATCCCTATCAGAAAGATCATCCAGATTAGTAACAATCCTCCCCCCCGTGGCCTTTGAAAGGGCCTCCATGTCACTCTTCTTTGCCCTCCTGACAGCGAAAATCCCTGACTTGGACATATAGTGCTGGGCTAGATCATCGATGCCCTTCTGGCAAATCACTGTGTTTGCCCCGCTCCCTTGGATCTTTTCCACCAGAGATTTCAGGAACTGCTCCTCCTCGTCGAGGAACTGTGACAGCATGTTTGGATCGGTAATCTGTATCTTAGCGTCTACCTCTGTCTTCTTGACCTCGATAGCCGAGTTTACTAGAGCTATCCTAGCACCAGAGACGCTTCTTGGCATACCGCTGTGAACCCGCTCCTTGTCCAGGATAATCCCATCGACTAGTGAGCTATCTCTAATTGAGCCGCCCTGTTTCTTCTGGACCTTAATATCGTCAAGGTCAACTGTAAATCCTTCATCGTCCTCCTGAGCAACTGAAAGGACAGCCTGCACGCTAATGTCGGACAAGAACTCCTTCACTGCACCTGTGCTCTTTCCTGTCAGGGCAGTCTTTGCGACCTCGGATAGCATCTTCTTATCGACGTCATTCCCATGGGTCTCAATTAGCTCAACAGCCTTGTCGGAGGCGAGTCGAAAGCCCTCGCATATGACAGTAGGGTGTACGTTCTGCTCTACCAGTTCCTCGCTCCTCTTGAGTAGCTCGCCAGCAATAACTACTGCACTGGTTGTCCCATCGAAGCAGTGTTGCTCCTGAGTCTTTGCAATCTCTATGATCATCTTCGCCGCGGGGTGCTCTATCTCCATCTCCTTGAGAATGGTAGCTCCATCGTTTGTAATCACTACATCGCCCATAGAGTCCACAAGCATCTTGTCCATTCCCTTAGGCCCTAGAGTGGATCGAACAGCGTCTGCAACGGCCTTTGCTGCTGCAATGTTGTTACTCTGGGCACCTTTGCCACTTGTCCTGGTAGTCCCCTCCTTGAGGATGAAGATGGGCTGTTGTCCGTTGTACATACAATCACGCAACTCGATTCGACGGCCGGTCCATCGGAGGGGGGGTCATAAGGCCTCCCAATAGGCGAAGGATGGAAAAATAGCCTCTATTTGTCCTTCTGGGAGTCTAGCCACTTCTGCCCATAGTACTGCCACTGCTCCATCGTCCATCCCTCGGGGAGGCCGTCCTCTGGGACTGGGGGGCCGGATGTTTCCAGGTCTGCAGATGTCGGGGTCGCATCGGGTATTTTGGGAGGCGGTGGTTGTTCGAACAGATCCTTGGAACCCCCATACATTGAGTTGGCAATATCGTCTGCTGAGGGGAGTTCTCCCTCGGCAATCTTACCCCCGTCCCAACCTTCCACAGTCATCTTGTAGTCACTAAGGGATGAGTACTCCTCGAGAGGGGCTGTAGCTTTCCTCATTACCCTGAAGGAGGCAAATAGAACTGCACCAATTATCGCCAATCCAATGCCTATGAGAAGATAATTTGCGGCCTTCCAACCTACTTCCTCTACGTCAGGTCCTTCTGGAATAGGGTCGGGCTTGAAGAGTGTGATCATCGCAGTCTTAGTGGTGGTATCTAGATCGCTGATAATGACCAAGGTCACGTTAAAGTCAACAATATTTGCAGCTAGGTTGTCCAAATTCTCATCCCTTACGTCGAGGTGTATTGTGACATTCCTGCTCTCCCCTGCGCCCAAGACGAAGTTTCTATCCTCATCATCAACTCTTGCATCGTATATCGTCCATAGATTATCCAACTCAACATCGGCCCTAATCTGTTGTTCCAGCTCTGGGTGAGCGCTGCGGATTGAGAAAACGAGAATGTAGTCGTCACCGGACTCGTATATCTCGTTGGCGTTGGACTGCAACGAAGGGGGGAGCACTAGTAGGAAGCCAACCGTTCCAACCTCGAATCTTGCTTCTCCCTCGGAGAAAGCATCGGATTCCACACTAGTGGCTCGGAGCTCTATCGTCCTTGGGCCCTCAACACCAGAATCGAATGAGTAACTGACGCTAAGGTTGTAAGATGATCCAGCCGGTATGTATGGGGTCCTCCCACCATTTAGTCCTGCCACAAAGGCGGAAACGTCAGGAGGGAAGCTGAGGTCGATTTCGTAAGCGTCGTCCATGTTCCCAGTGTTCCAGATTTCCCATTTCAGGGTCCTAGGATCGGTCCCAGCTGCAAAAACCTCGTTCGATAGGTCTCTGTCTTCAACCTCAACAAGGTATGTCTCTGGGACTGTAAGGTAGAAATTGGTAGATGACTGGTAGTTTGGGTTTGACCGACTTGTCCCGATCATCTCAACCCGATACGTATTGTTCAAGACACACTGTCCGTTTTCTGCACACTTTGGCATTGGAAGTATCAACGTGAGTGTTACCTGCCCGCCGTTGGCCTCCAGAGTAACTTCGTCTGAGCTAAGGGCTGCCAATAGCTTCCATTCGTCGGTTTCCACCCTCAAGTCGAAGGTGTCTTCGGTGTTTCCGTAGTTGAAGAGGAAAACCTGCACTGTTTGCTGTTCACCATTTGCGGGTGCGACCATTCTATCTTTGACCGGGGCGATGGCAAGATCATGATACACTGGGACTTCAATGTAGATGTTGGATGAGCCTTGGAAGGTGTTCGGAAGTCTTGGGTCGACAAGTAGGTTGAGCCCGTATGTCCCCGGTTCCATACCTTCAGGAATCGAAACCTCGGCATACAGTGAGATTTCCTCCACAGGAGTCATATTGATGATGGAGACCTCTCCCCCACCAATTTCGTACCACTTCAGGTTTTCAGAAGAGAGAACGTTTGGATCTTCGAATTGTCCCCCCAGGGTCCAAGAAGAGTACTGGTTTCCTGTGTTCTTTAGGTCCATGGTAATGTTGGCCTTTCCTCCGGGCATTATCGTTGCTGCAGGGTTGGAAAGAGTCTGCTGCTTCAGAGTCATCCTGTATGTCGATTTCACACTAACAGGCAGTTCGACGAAGTACTTTGTATCCTGGAACCCTAGTATTCCGTCGTTGATATAGGTGAACCATGACAAATCCTGCACCGGTGCTCCGTCTGGTATGGATAGATTGAACCAGACATTAGTGTAGGTTCGGGCCTTTATCGTGTTAGACTTAACCTCGTTGTCATTGTCATTGAAGTTGTTTGAGTCTATTCTTAGGGGGTATTGTGACATCCAAGAATCATTGGAAACCTCAGTGAAGAATCTAAGGGTTGTGTCGATGTATCCCTTGTTAAATATCCTACAGTGCAATGATGGGGGGTTTGGATCTGCAGCCTCGACCAGAATAGTGTTCCCGCCCTCTGAATCCGGATCATAAGTCATCGTTCCTCCGAAGTTGTCAGGAAAACTGCAATCCGCATCCAGAGTATAATCCTCCCCCCTCTCTATCGCGAAAACTATGAACGAATCAATGTGAATTCCCTCATCAGCGAATGACGAGTTTGAGCGGAAGAGGAAAGAAACTGTGAATCCTTCATTCTGATGCAAACCCGTGGCGTTCCACACGATCCTAGTCCAGTCGCCCTCTGCAGAGGAGATATTTCTCGCAGAGTAGTTCAGATACTCCACTCCCCCTCCTGCACCGGAGTCTGTCTCCAGCATTATCGAGTCTCCAGCGGCCATGGTTCCCCATGCATCTGTAGCTATCTGAATGGAGTAAAGGATGGGGCTATTCACCTTGACGAGACAGAGGTTTGCACCATGGATCCCGGAAACTATTGGGTCATATTCCCCGTAACCGAGTCCGTGGCTGTCTTCGTATACTTGGTCGGAACAACCGTCGTTTTGGTTGACCCTCTGCCAGGCCCACCTAAGCCTGTCGAATCTGTTAGAAGCGTAATTGTCGTTATCACCAGAAACCTTCCAATGCCACTCGTCGGTGGCGCTGGATATGTTTTCCATCCTCCAAGTGCCAGTAGGGAAGTTATTGGTGTCCGGCTGGTACCCGTCTGTGTAACCAGCAGCATACCAAGTGGGAACTCCGAATGGAACTGCGTTGTTGGTGCAGTACTTGCCCTCGTTTGCTTCGTCGTTGCAGAATCCGTTCTCCATTGGATCATACCAGAATGCTACGGGAACGTCGCGGTCAAGGATATCGTTTGAGTCATCGCCGTCAACCCCTATCTCGGGCAGAACCATCCCCCTGAATGTCATCCCCCCTGTGAGCCAGCCATCATCACTAAGGCTGCTATGTGCAATAGAGGGAGTCCACACAAAAGGAATCTTAACGGATTGTCCGGCGGCTAGGGTGATGTTGAATGTCCACTCGGTAATCACCTCCCCTATAGGGTGCCAAATCTCCAGTTTGGCATCGGTGGTTACTGGGGAAGGGTCGACCCCAATTTGCTGAAAAGTCACGTTAATCTGTATTGTCTCTCCTTTGGTCATGTATTCTAGAAGACTGGAATCGGGTTGGGTCCAAATTCTTGGGGCTCGGGTGTCGTTGCCGACCTCTATCCCTGTAACTTCGAAATCGACTGGATTGTTCTTGGGGCCAACTGAGGACTTAATTTCACTAGAATCTGAAATGCTAACAACAACATGTGAGAAGCTTACTGCTAATAGCAGAGAAGAAAGCACAATGGCCCGGACCGAACTCATATACACCAAAATGCGAAATTCTCCCGTGTAAGAAGGTTGGGGAGTATGGTTTGGAATATTCTGTGTGCCCGGTTTCCGTTTGTCGGTCAATTAACGGGCCGTAGAGAACATCCAGATGATGAAGTGCTTATGATACAATGCTTTGGCGTGGATGAATATGGTAGAGCGCGCGATCGTCATGAAACGATTACTGCTGGTTCTATTTGTTGGGGCCCAGATTACCATGGCCCCAATTGTGCTTTTCTCCCTCACTTACCTCATTGATATCAATTATGAAGCAGCCTCGGTTGGAATCAGGACTGAGCTAATCCACTGGGTTATTATTGCGGGTCTTTCTTATGGAATGATCTCAATCGCACTCGCCTTAGTAGTCGGTGGCTTCAGACCATTCTTCGTTGCTAACCAAGGGGGAATTTTGGCATTCCTTAGGCTTAGTTCTAGGAGAGGTGATCCCGAGTTAGTAGACAGAGCCAGGCTTTACCTTCACAGTACACCATATGGCAAGATGGCAAGACTCGTGAACTCAAAGACACGAGATGGGAAATTCGATTTGATGGCGGTTCATGGGGGCCTGCAGTTACTGGCTGTTCCGATGCAAGTAATTCTCATCGCTGTACCCCTGGCAATAATGGAAGGAGTCCCGGAATCTCTAGTCAGACCTAGCAGAGCATTCGACCTAGGTATGGCAGGTTACGTAATCGCTCTGTGGATGGCAGTGAGAGTCCACCCTATTGTCTCATGGCATCTGGTTGGAATTGCAGCAATGTTCAGGAATGTAGTTTGGAGGGTCTCAAGGCTTTCATGGATTCTGCCCATTTTCCTCTATTGGCTAGTTGCTAGACTTGTGCTACTCTTCTCCCTTGACCTTCTCGATGTAAATTATGCCCAGTGGCACGAAATGCAGTTGGAGAAGATAATCCTGCAGATTATTGCTCCAGAGGCAGTGATTCCCGATACGGCAATTCTAGATTTCATCGTGGCGATATCCGTCCTACCTATGGCAACTTTCACCACAATCTCGGTTCTTGGAGGTTCTCAGGAGATGCCAGACTGGATGTTCGGCCAAGAGAGTGGGCTAGAGTCACTAAGGGTAAAAAAATTGGAAGAGGAAAATATTGCGGAGATTGGAGATGACGATTCTACTCGCCCGACAGGGGCTACTGAAGACATGGGGCAAGAAAGAACAACGGAATCTAGAGAGGAATCTAGGATGATTGATAATCCGTTTGACCTATTCGAGAAGGACAACTAGGGATTAGGCTGGATTTTCAGCTCCCCAGCCCTGCTAGGATTTTCTCCAATCTGTCCATGCCACGGGAAATGTCCTCCCTACCAATGGTGTATGCGAATCTTAGATGTCCTTCGCCGGCATCGCCGAACGCCGTCCCCGGTGAGCACAGAACACCCCCCTCAAGGAGTTTGATTGCGATTTCCTCACTACTCATTCCTGGAACTTCTACCTTTGGGAATACGTAAAATGCTCCTGTTGGGACATGACAGGAGACACCGGCCATAGAGTTCAGGCGTTCGCAAATTAGGTCCCTTCGGGCCTTGAATTCTGCACACATTTCCTCGGGATAGTTGGGGGCCTTCTCTAGTGCCTCGAGAACTGCGTGTTGCATTGCGTCGTTAGAGCATGCTGTGACATAATACTGCATTTTTGTTAGCTCCCTCATTAGTCCATCGTCTGGAGATAACAGGTAACCTATCCTCCATCCCGTCATTGCAAACGTCTTCGAGAATGATTGGACCATGACCATCTTGTCATAACCTGCACCTAGGAATGAGACATGCGGGGCATCGTATACTATCCGGTCGTATACCTCGTCGGATATCAGCCAGAGATCATTCTCCCTAGCAAACTCAACAAGTTGATCCCTTTGTTCCGGGTTTACATTTCCACCAGTAGGGTTGCTAGGGAAGTTGTAAAGTATAGCCACTGTGTCTTCGTCTACTATATCTTCTAAATCAGAAATACTGGGTACGAATCCATTTTCGAATTTGCAGGGGTAGAATGAAGGTTCCCCCCCGCAGATCATTACGTCTGGGGGGTAGAGGGGAAAGTATGGCTCGGGAATCATAACCTTGTCACCAGGATTAACTGTTGCCAGGAAGATATCCAATAGAGCATTAGTTCCACTCATTGTGATGCAGACGTTTGATTCGTCCAGTGAAGGTAAAAGGTGGTGCCACATGCTAGCAATCTTCTCCCTCAACTGGGGCATTCCTGCAGTGGTTGTGTACTTGTTTCGGCCATCCTTCATTGCTCGGGTGAATGCATCGATGGCGATTTCAGGTGGCTGGAAGTCTGGCTCTCCCAAGCCGAACTGTACGGCATCGTCTCCAGCCATATCGAACATCCTCCTAACTCCCGTTGGACGGATGCTGTTAGAACGGTCGGAGAATCTCACCATGACCTGCGGACGAGCGTTCTATGATTTTAACAAGGCGGCTCGATAGCCGCAAAGTTTCGTTCAAGACTCGGGTTCTGTGATAATTTCTGCATCTATTACATCGGCCCCAGAGTTTCCAAAAGAAGAAATGATCCCTTCGATCTGATCATCCGAACGAAATCTTACAAGAGCCAGTGAAGCGCACCATGCGAGGAAGACTAGCGAGACCAAAGCGATGGCCGATAAAGGAATACTGGAACCTGATGATTCTCCGCCTGATCCAGTTACTGTATAGAATACCGGAAGGGAATGCATACTTCCCGAGACTGCGTGAACTTCCACGATATGCTCCCCGGGGGAAAGTTTGGATGGATCTAGAAGAACATGCCATAGGAACGGGGTAAGTGCTCCAATCTCGGATGGTGTGACGGAATATGTAGCATCATTCCACACCCCACCGCCCACTCTGAACTCTACTCTTTCCACGGATCCAGATTGACCCCAGGCATGCCCCGTTATGTTGATCTGGCCTGTCTGAGAAATATTCAGGCCGTGACTCTGGAGGGTGTGGTCTATTGAAGCCGACTGACCAGATTCTCGTAAGAAAATCGCAAGTTCGACAGCCGCCAACGCGTCTACCATCCCATAGCCGAACTCTCGGTTCCAGTATGGATCGACATCCGGTTCGCTTGGCTCTCCTCTAAGCTCTGATGTGTGCTTTAGTATCTCCTTGATCTGCAATGGTGTGAGATTGGAGTTTGCTTCCAATATTAGGGCCACCACCCCACTAACAGCTGGAGTGGCGTATGATGTGCCGCTCCCCCTTCCCGTGTACGTGTTCTGTGAAGCATCCCCCCCTAGGAAGTTATTGCAACCACTGCTGCTAACACAACCCTCTGCCTGAACTATGTTGGACCCCGGGGCGCTAATCTCAGGAATTAGCTCGTCGACTGGGTTGCCGTCTCCGTTGTCCTTCCTAGGACCTCGGGAAGAATATCCTGCGATTGTATCGTCCGTCCGGTTTACTGTGTTCTGGTCGTCGGTAGCAGCGACGGTAATGGATAGCGAAGATGCGCTCATTCCTGAAAGTCCGTCATTGTCTTCTCCAGAGTTCCCGGCTGCGTTTGAGACTACCACTCCTGCTAGCATCGCCTCATCGAGGATTCTGCTGTGCATATCGGAACCGTCGGATCCACCGTCCTCATGACTCGTGATTCCCCATGAAAGCGAGATGATGTCGATGCCATGCCACTCCTCGTCGACTCCTGACCAGGCATCGTCCTTGTGATCAATGATCCACTGGAGCCCATTCATCGCTGATTCGTAGAATTCCTGCTCGAGCAAGTAATTCTCGAAGGGCCCAGCACCAACATCCGTTCCGATTCGCACGTCAACTAGGCCGGCTTCGGGTGCTGACCCGTAAAAGTCGGATTGAGAACCATCGGCATCTATTCCCGTGGCACTTGCCATGCCCATGCAAGCAGTGCCGTGCTGATTTCCGTCATCTGGATCGAATGATCCATCGTCCTGTCGTCCGCCGGCCAACACGCACTGTGGATCGGAATGCATGAAACATACTGCATCGTATCCCGCGACGAACTTGTCCACGAGTCCGGGGTGCTCATTATCCACACCAGTATCTACCATTGCAATATTCACACCGTTTCCGGTAACACCGAAATCCCATGCCCCCATTGGGTACTCTGATGAGTTACGCGCCTTGACCGAAGGAGTCTGAATATCTCCGAAGAATACGAGAGACCCGTATCTCTCAACCATGACAACTCCGTCTAGTTGTGACAGATTCCAAACTCTGCTGGAATCTACATCGCCCAAAAGAAGGGCATCTACTACATCCAATTCAAGATGCACATCCAGACCCATCAATTTGAGGGAGTCGAGATCATTTTGAGTAACCTCCCGGGCATAAGACAGGCCGACATTTACTGGTCCGGTTGCGGTCTGGAGCGAATCATGGATGCCGTTCCTATCCTGGTCAAGAGAGGAGACTTTCCACCAATCTACTTCTGGATCCCACCAAATTTCTGATTGGCTGGGGACTCGAGTAGTTTGGCCCTCCTCGATCAGCTGTAATCCATCGGAATTCATGCGTTCTACCGAAACTTGTCTATCGGTGAAATGGATACTCCCGCCTAGAGATGAAACGAGGAGTATGACAAGGGTCGCGGAGACCCTAGAGTGATTCATTGATACTCGTGCGCGAGTAGGCACAACTTCAACCCAACCGATAATGGGAGCAGACATAGCAATACTTGGAGGGCTTTGATTTATTGTGGTGGGGGCACTGGGATTTGAACCCAGATCAGCGGGTGTCTTCCGCTTAGCGTGCACCCGGTTCGCGCACGCTCTCGGTTTGCGACGGGTCGGTGCTCCAGTTGGTCATCAAAGCCA
>CAYFID010000032.1:0-12774 GCA_964343205.1 uncultured Candidatus Poseidoniales archaeon
CTCGAGAAGCCGTGGTTGTAGTGGCCCTTGTCTGCATTGGCCCACTGGTCCTTTCTACGCTTGTGGAACTTCTGAAGCACATGATTCTTCATGTATTGCCTGAACTTAAGCGCCTTGATACGACTCTCGCCCTTCGGTGTGACGCCGTTCCACAGGTTCTCGAATCGAGCTAATTTCTCGTCGAATTCGTCACTCATTTGCTTTCCTCGCTGGCGGGCGGACCTGACTGGCGTTTATCATCCTCTCGTATGCTAGGAGGGACGTCTCTTCTGGGGTCCTCTTCCTCGGGTGGGACGTATTCTACAGGGGCCAGCTTTCGGTTCTTTTGCTCCTCAGTTCCTTCGAAATCATGGTCCATCGCCAATGATTTGAGCTTCTTCCTTAGCCCCGGGTCTTTCTCTTTCTTTAGTAGGTCTCCCGCGGCCTCTCGGAGCTCCTGCCCGGACAGAATAATAGAGATTTGACCTATACAGGCCCTCCTCATACCCAGGTCTTCATCTACAGCACCACGCAGAATCATCTGGACAACTCTCGGGCTTTGTATGTCCAACTTCTTTAGGGCCTTGATTACTGACTCCCTGATTGACTTGTCACTCTCTCCGATGCTCGACTCCACCAAGATTGCAGCAACTCTGGGCTCTACGTCCGCAAGAATGGTCAGCGTCTTGGCCGCATTCCTCCTGACTCGGACTTCTTCGTCCAGAAGTGACCAACTTATCAGATCCCACGCCTCTGCGCCACCTTTCGATGCTATGGTTCTCAAGACTCCCGAGCCCCTTACTCTCAGGTCATCATCGCCTTCTCTGATTATCTCATCAAGATGCAGACACCCCACCTCTGGCCATGCCTTTGCGGCCAAATTCAGGGTCGAGAAGGCATTTGCCCTGTGCTCTTTTCTTTCGTCCCTGAGCTCTCTGCGTAATACATCCTCGCAACCTGAGGGAAACATAGGTGCGACCTTTCTCAGACAGGCCATGGCTTCTTCCCGAACAGATTTTTCATCATCCAGTAACCTGTCTGACAGGCAGTGGAACAGTATTCCTTGTCTCCTGAGTGCAAACGAGGGGAGGGATTTGAGAGCAGCAATTCTAACATCGGGAAAATCGTCTTCCAAAGCATCAACTAGTGCGTCATAGGCCCTTTCAGCATCACTTTCGGCGACTCTGTGGAGTGCTTTTATGGCATCAATCCTACCTAGGGTCAATTTCCTAGCATCAACACTAACTTCCAACTTCGCAGACTCTCCAGAAGCGAGCTTCACAATGTCCCCCATTGGCAACCTTTGCCACGGGCCCGGTTCCGGAGAAAGTGCAGCTAAACCTTCACTTTTCCTCCTAGACCCCTTCCTTCGGCTTATTCTCTTACCCGTTCTCGGGTCACGGGCAACGTACTCTCTGGCCATTGGGTCGGTCCTGGATGACCCCATCATTCTTCAACCAAGCGCGTCGATGTTCAGTGGCAACCATCAAGCACGGCGCTCCCCCTATGTCGCTCGGGCAAGATGTCGGGAGAAGCAGAAATTGAGATATCCCTGCTCCTATACGCGTCTTTCCAAGGCGACGAAGAATTGCAAATTAGTAAGAACGACTTGGCTAGAATGTGGTCTCTGGAGATGCAGTGGTTCTCTCCTGATGACGCGGCTTCTCTTGTTGCAAGGCTTCACGAATCTGGTTGGCTCATTGGCCCGGAAAATCTCCTATCTCCCTGCAAAGGCTCAATCAGCTCCCCTCCGGAACTTGGATGGCAACCTTTTCTGCGAAGCGTTAAGGAGATTCCCCGAGCACCCGAGGTAATCGCCTCCGAGTTAGACGACCAACCAACAACCGATGCAATAATTCCAATATCCGTGGAAGGGGGGCAAAAATCCGATCCAGAAGAGGGCTTGGGAAGGTTGGTTTTCATGGTCTCTTCACTATCTGGGTTAGAGAGGAGGGAGGTTGTCAGAAGGGCCAAACGAAAACGACTCGCCCTAGGTCCTGTAAGCCTCTGTATGGCCATTTTACTACTGGCTCGGGAGCAAAATCTGGAAATGGATGGCTTGGTTGAATTACTCGAAAATTAACTCTCGTTCCTTCCTGTTCTAACCTCTGCGGCCAGCAGCCCTGGAAGAACCAGGAGCGCCAGTATCAGGGAGAAAGCGACAGAAATCGAGCTGACTACTCCGAAGTCCCTAATCACAGGAACAGGCGAGAGGAGGAGTACCATGAAACCGCAAATCGTCGTACCCGCAGACATTAGTAGTGCTGATCCAGTGTTGGCATACATGTCCCTCATAGCAGGCCAAATGGCCATCCCGTCGGCCCTATTTGCCTCGAAGCGCCTCCACACATGGATTGAGTAGTCAATCCCAAGCCCAATCGTCAGTGCTGTGATCATTATTGTAAGGACGTTCCAATTTATTCCTAGTACCGCCATGGACCCGACCACCCATGAGCCAGCTAGACCCACCGGTAGGATCACAAGAAGGGACTGACCGACTCTCCTAGTAAGGAGGGCCAGCACCATTAGAGAGACAGCAAGGCTGATTCCCGTAGAGCTAATGATTGAGGAAATCAGTCCTGAGAGGACATTAGAGAGAGTCATGAGGTCCCCTACTGCGTAAGCTCTCCCTCCCGTGTCCTCTGAGACGATGGATGCCTCGACACCCATCTCTTGAGAAATCTGGTCAACCATGGCACTGTTCTCGGCCTGCACATCAATCCTTATTCTGAGGAATTTGATCGCTGAGTCGTCCTCTGTAAGGCCCACGTGATGTGCCGTCCTTTCGGACCAAGTCTTTCCCCTGAGCTGATCACCAACCGAGTGGTTTGATAGTAGCGATGATATAGCGTTTGCCAAGTCACCCTCAACAAATTCCTCTGCAGGGGCCAGGTCCTCTCCGAAAACCTCCAGGTTGTGTTCAGATCCGAACGACTGGTTCTGCTCTATCGCGTCGCCAATAATCCGGTATATACTATCGTATGATGCCCATTCATTGCTGGTGCCCGGAGCCTCAGTTACAACCACTCCAGGTATCCTCGGCAATGAGTCCTCAAGATCCCCCAGGGCTTCGATTAGATCCTCCTCGCTATCAAATGCGACCTCGTTTTCCGGAGGTTCTACCATGATGTAGACAGACTTTAGGGCATTAACCTCGTATGATTCATACAGGTCGTCCCTGACTTCCATAATTTCCATTTCGTCTTCGGAGAGGAAGTCTGTGAGCTCGAAACTCGTGTCCAGACCCTGCATTGCGACGACTACTGATCCTGTAGTGATAATCGCCACGAATAGTAGCACCAATGGGGCATTTGCTCGTTGGAATTCTGTAGCTTTCTCTGCGGCCCTATCTAATTCAAGACCACGGTTCCTAGATGCCCCCATCGTTTTCTCAATGTAGACATGCATCGCACCCACCGTAACTGTGCTTGCTAGGAAAGCAGACACAACCCCTAGTGCCAGCGTCACTCCAAAGGTCCTAAGCGGCGGAAGCGGCGACAGTGAATTCGCTAGGAAAGCGAAAACTGTGGTGATAACTGCTAGAGATAGGGCCACCCTCAGCTCCATGAATGCCTTAGCCCACGCCTCAGCAGAACTGCTTGAGCCTTCCTTTGCCCTCTCATAGCCCCTTTGTAGGTGAATTGAGTAGTCGATACCCAACCCTAGAACAACCGGTGCGACAGCGATTTCCAGTATCGAAAAGCGCATTCCAGCGAGATCAATTATCCCGTAGGTCCACACCAGAGACGCAAGCAGGGCTGTAAGGGGTGCTGCTACCATTGTGATTGACCTGAATGCCATTGCCAGTAGAATCACTACCACAATGACCGCTAGCAGGATTAGCCAGACTAAATTGTCAAGAGTGGACTCATTGATGTCGTTGCTGATTAGGTCGTCGGAGATAACGCCATATTCCAATATCGACTCTTCCCCCAGTAGCCCTCTAATCTCCTTGGCATGCTTCTGCCTATCCTCGTTGCTAAGATCTCCGTTCATTTCTATTATCCAGAGCGTACTGCTAGCTTTGGGTGTAGGGTTCCCCTCCCCGGTTTCTAACCAGTCGCAAACCGGTTCGTAGTCGAGATCTTTGTGTAACATCGCAGAGGAGGCGAATGCGGCTGTGGCGATCGTTCGCTCGTCGCTCCCTACTGCATCCTCGCACTCCTCGCCTTCCAATACACTGTTCAGCATACTCTTCCAGTCTTCGAAGTCAGATAGATTTCCCGAGTAGTTCCTCTCTTCGAGAAACCTCTGCAGTACCTCTGCTGCGTTAATTTGGGAGGCAATTAGCCCCCCTTCCCCCTCTGAATATGATTGAATTCTATTATGATCTTCTGAGAGTTGATGGAGGGCTTTCATCTCCATTACATTTGGCAGTTGGTCCCCACTCGCATTGGCTACAACATTGACGTATATCAGATTGGGCGACGGGCCCATGGCCAATTCTATCCTTTCCATGGCCCCGTCTGCATCCGTCTCTGGAGCGAACGACTCAAGGTCAGTGGTGAATGCTGGTAATGGTATTAGGGAGAATGCCAGGAAAACAGTGAGAAATAGGCTTACAATGAGTATTGGTCCGGACAGTCTTTCGAATGAGTCGGCGATTCGACTAGTCATGGCATCCATGCCTGACATCGGGCCCCCCAAAACCTCCCGATGTAAAACTTAGGGTTGGTTTGCTGCCCCCTAGGCTTCGCTTTGGTATGCAAGGCCTCAAAAGGACCACTCCAGTCGAGCGCCCGTCCCATGCCAGTAAAAGTATTGAAGAACGAGGGCCGAGAGCTTAGGATAAGGGTCGTCGACGGGAATCATACGGCACTCCAATTGTTCCGGTCCCGTCTAAATGACAGGAAAGATGTAGAGTATGCAAATTACTTCCAAAATCATCCAGACCTCGACGACCCAGAACTGTACGTTAGGTCTGCAAAGGGCAAGAAGGCTGACAAGATCCTCAAGGAAATATGCTCAGAGATCGCTAAGGAATTCTCAAGCATCAAGATCTGAGGTGGTGATTCCCTGAAGGGGGGCCAAATTGAGCAGTATCTCGGGCTCAGTAGTTGGGCTGTTCCGGGGGAGGGCATAGGCGGTCTCCTAAAGACCAGAGTAGAGGATTTCCGAGTTGAGGAGACATCCAAGGTCCCCGCCCTGGACAGCAAAGGGAGGTTCACAGTAGCCCGAGTGACAATGACAAACTGGGAGACCAATCGTTACTTCAGGAGGCTCGCCAGAGCCTGTGGGATCAACCGAAACAGAATTTTCAGCTCTGGGATCAAAGACAAGAGAGCGATTACAACGCAAATTCTGGTTATCGACGCCTCAGCCAAGAGGGTGGAACAGGTCGAAATCCCAGACAGTTCTATCGAGGTCCTGGGCAGGACTCACCACAAGGTAACTATGGGTAATCACGATGGAAATAGGTTCACAATTACTGTGAGGGGTTGCTGTGACGCCTCAGGGGCTCCAATAGATGCAAAGGAGGCAATGCGGAGGGTCCACCATATCAGAGAAGGCCTTTCTCAAAGCATGGGTGCCGATGCCTTTCCAAACTGGATAGGGCCTCAGAGGTTTGGGTCTACTAGGCCCGTTACCCCCAAGGTAGGGCGTGCAGTAATTGAGGGCGATTTCGAACGGGCAGTTGACCTGTATGTCGGGATGGAGGGCTCTAGGGAGGACTCCCAATCCGAGGCATTTAGATCTTCATGGCGAGAACATAGGGACCCCTCTTCCTCTCTAGAATTGGCCCCAGAAAGACTAGGATATGAGAAAGCAATGCTCGAGCACTTGGTGGAAAATCCTGGGGACTACTTGGGTTCCTTCTCGACTCTACCAAGATCCCTTCAGCTACTTATGGTCCACTCAATCCAGTCTCTCGCCTTCAATCACTCACTCTCAGCACGGATGTCTTCCGAGCTTTCCTTAATTGAGCCAACTTCGGGGGACCTTGTAGCACCACTGCAGTCAAATGGCAGGATTGATGTGGGGAAGATGTCTTACGTTAGCGCAACCAATCTTGAGAGATGTAGGAGGAACTGCAAACTGGGAAGACTGGTCGTGACTGGTACGTTACCGGGTAGGGATGCAGTAATTGCCGAAGGCGAGCCCAGAACTCACGAGATGCTGGGCATTCAGAAAGCCGGCCTAGAAGGGGCTTCATGGTTCGTTCCAGCTATTCCACGACTTACTACTTCTGGTACAAGAAGGGCCCTATCGGTCCCTTTCAGGAATTTCAGTGTTGAGCAAGCACCCGAGTCCCAATCTCTTTCGAAAAGATGGGAGGAAGGCGTAATTGAGGGAGACCGGTGGCATCCAGAAGGAGCCTGTATGCGGCTAAGATTCACCCTCCCTGCAGGGACATACGCAACTGTGTTAATGCGGGAACTGATGAGGTCTCCATTGGACCACTACTGATTATAGCCGACCCATTTCCAAGGCCTCTATTTGTCCGACAAGATCGTTTGATTCACGTACCCTGTCCTCGAAACCATCGACGATTCCCTCACCTTCGCCCAGAACAGCTTGTACTTCTATGTACATCATCCCGAATGCTAGGGGCTTGATTTCTACTTCTTGGACCTCTTCAAAACCAGCGATGGACTCTGCAATTGACTTGTAGTCCGGCCTCCCATCCTCTGGCTGGTCCAGGGTAACCTTGTATTTCACTACAACATGCCCCATTTCCTCACCTCATGGACCCTCAAATCTGCATTCTGGGCAGATGTATTTTACTGCTTGAACCCTGCATCCCTGACTCCTTCCAATTGGAGCAGAACATCCCGGGCAGGGGAAAGAGGTGCTCCCACTTCCAACTAGTGGCACCCCCGAGGATGCACAAACAACTGCTCTTCCCTTTGCTCCGGTCATCGACTTGCTGGCGTAATAGGGTCCCTTTTTAGCGTTGATTGTGAATTTCACCCAATTCCCGGTATGGATTCGATCTTTGCCGAAATATATTGAAAAGCCTCTACGAATCAAACGTACCATGAGTGAAGAGGAAATTACGTTGACGGGGGGCCATTTAGACCTCGAGGATTTCGTTTCAGACGAAGGTGGGATTTGGAGCCTCAGGGACGTAGAAAAGATCAGAGGATGGAACAACATCGAGTATGGGGCTGGCCTATCCGGGAAGAACACCCCTTCAACCGGGCTATCAATGAATAGGGCCTACATCCCTCCAGGAGGTGTTGCAAAGGCACACATTCACGTAGACTTTGACGTAATGATATTCCTATTGGAGGGCAGTGTTAGGCATGAATATGGACCCGGATGCCGCAAGTCTGTGGTTCACAGTGCTGGAGACATGTTCTACATAGAGCCAGGCCTCCCGCACGAAGTGTTCAATTGCTCAGATGAGGACTGGGTTCATGCCGTTGTCTCCCGTTCAGACTCTTCCGAGTGGCAAAACATAGTCCCTTACGATAGGAACTCTGAGTAGTTAGTCACGCTTCTCCAGCTTTCTGAATCCGACTTTCGTTTCTTCTTCATTTGGAGAATCTTTTTCCACAACTATCCCTATAGATTCTAGGTGACTTTGCACGAATTCCATCGCAGATTGTCCTTCGTCCCTAGTTCGAGGAAACCTATTCTGGCATACGAGGTATGTTTCAGATGAAGCACTTCTGCTAGCAGTAGGGGAGAACCTGCCTACGGACGCGAATCTTAGTTTCGCTGCATTTACCAGACCCTCGATCCCCGATCCCTGGAATACCTTGGTAACGAAGCAACCGCCTGGAACCAGTAGTCCAGTGGCGATGTCCAGGGCCATTGTAGAAAGCTCCAGAGATATGGCTTGGTCTGTGTCATATCTACCAGTAAGCCGAGGAGAAATGTCGCTGATGACCGCATTAAGGCCCCTTCCCCCAAGTTCGTCGGATATGGCCTCAATAGTAGACTCCTCCGAAATGTCTCCAACGAGAAAAACAGCACCCTCAACTGGTGATGTGGCTAGAAGATCCACTCCTAGGACTAACCCTCCGACCCCAACTTCCTCTACTGCCACTTGAGTCCAGCCACCTGGATAGCACCCTATGTCCAGCACCACATCCCCGGACCTAAGAAGTACAAACCTCTCTTGGAGTTGTTTTAGTTTGTAAGCCGAGCGCGCTCTGTACCCTTTCGATTTCGCGTCCCGTCTCCAGGGATCGCGCTTATTCTCCTGGTACCAGCGCTTACTCACGTCCAAGCCTCTAAGTCGTTCGGTTATGAATCAGCAAGATGCAACGGGGTTCTTAGAGGGGGTTTCTGGGTCTAATAATCACAGGCCAATCTCAGCAATTAACGCTCTTGCAGTCTCCCTGATCGCCTCCTCCGACATCGAGGTAGGCTTGAATCCGGTTTCTAGCAACTTTTTGACGTCGAGGTAAGACTTGGGGACATCACCTGCCCATCCTCTAGTTCCTCCCGTATACTCAATTGAAACCCCCTCTAGTCCACTCTCTTCTATCACAATTTCAGCTATCCTCGATACGGAACAAGTGTCCCCTGTACCCAGGTTAAACAGATTCGAATCTCCATCCATCCTGTCGATAACATGTAGCATAGAGTACACGCAATCCCTAGCGGACATGTAGGACTTCTCCTGCTTTCCATCTCCTAGGACCTCTAGCCTCTCAGGATCCCTCTTTAGCTTGTGGATGAAGTCAAAGATCACCCCATGAGTCCCCCTAGGTCCGACAATGTTTGCAAACCGGTGTATGTACCCCTTCGCTCCGAACGTTCCCACCCAAGCGGTGATTAGAGCCTCGCTAGCAAGTTTCGACGCACCATAAAGCGAAATTGGCATTATTGGCCCGTAATCCTCCGCGGTCGGCATAATATCTGCCTCGCCGTAGACCGCAGAAGAGGATGCGAAAGAAATCTTCCCAACGCCGTTAACTCTCATCGCCTCTAGAACGTTGTATGTGGCCACAGTCCCCTGTTTTAGGTCAGTATCTGTGACTTCGGTACCAAGTCTAATATCCGGGTTTGCTGCCATGTGATGAACTGTCTCGACGCCATCCATAGAAGCTAAAACAACGTCGTGATCCAGCAAATCACCCCTAATCACTTCAACAGACGGGCTACCATCATGATTCGCTAGGAACTCTTCCCTGCCGCTGCTGAAGTTGTCGATGACCCTAACCTTACTCCCCCTCTCAACGAGTGCATCGACCAGATGGGAACCAATGAATCCAGCCCCCCCAGTAACGAGCTCCATGCTTGCTCCAACTAAGCAACTCCTTTGAGTCCATCGGACTGGACAACAATCGAATGTATCGTAACAGCATTCTCAGAAGACAGTTATGCGAACGCTTCATTTGGATTGAGTGACGGAAAGTGAATGTGAACTCACCTGATGGACACAACCAGCAGGACGAGGAGCTGGCTTTTTGGGCATGGTTCTTCGACAGAATTCGACCTCTTTCTAACTATGTTTCAAAGGCACGTGAAACAATCAAGGGAGGACCCCTCGGTGGATTCCTAGACACCGCCGGCCAACTCGTGAATGACGTATCCGACTCAGCACATATCTTCGCCCAGAGGACAGCTGAGCTGACATATGGGGCGATTCTGAGGAGTCCCGCATACCTGATCGTCATTGTCCTCCTTGGATCAACAATGGTTGGCTGGAGGGCTAACGATTTCCAGCATCAGATAAACGGTGACGTAGAGATATACCTCCCCGACGGGGCCAACTCAACAGAACTTCTAAACGAAGTCAGAACACAATGGTCTACTGACATCGTAATTCTATATGTGCAGACAGATAACGCAGCTACAGGGGCCGAAAAGGGTATCGAGAACATCACAGACGCCAACATTCTGAACCAGATTTCTTGGATTGAGGGGGACGACAACAACGTAAATCAGGGTGGTTACGGCAAAGGCCTTGATTACAACAAGGAAGACAGGGGCTCACTTACCTGTAGTAGTCCGAACTCTGGTTGTGACGGGGTGGTTTGGATCCTTTCCCCCGCCCAGATAGTAAAGGAGGCAAACTCGTCCGACTACAGGTTCTCATGCGCAGTAGAGAAGTACGGCCTACCGGGATCGGGGGGTAATTGCCCAATTGCAAGCCAGAACCCGTATGAGGGCTACTCGATACCCCAAGGCGACGGAGCGCAAGAGCAGATCGACAATTACGTCGAGAACGCCGGGGAACTGATGTCTAACTTCGTAAGAGACACGAATGATGACCTGATTTGGGATACGGGCGTTATAATCATGGGAATTTCCTTTGACATGACTAACACGGACATCACATCCAGGCAGAATTACAAGGACGATGACGGCGACATCAGGGACCATAAGGCATTCATCTCTCATGCCAAGGCCCTACTATCATCCGATGCCGCAGTTAAGAACTGTGAGATCTGCATTAGGACCTACGATAACCCAGTCTCTACCATGGACAAAGAGAGACTAGATGTCATCCCACAAAGAAGAGCAGTCACCGTAACCGGACTGACCCCCGTTCTCCACGATGTTTCGGATTCGATCTACGTCGAGCTTAGGGACACCATGCTTCCACTAAGTTTAGTCCTCGTCGGCCTCACAATGTTCATTCTTCACCGTAGCTGGAAGATTGTCGTTATTTGCGGGACTCCCATATTGCTGAGTCTTGCTATCACCTTTGGCTCGACTGTTCTGTTTGACATCATGCTGACGCCGATGATCATCTCTGCCGGGCCAATACTCGTGGGACTTGGGGTGGACTATTCCCTGCACCTCACCAACAGGATTGAGGAAAACAGAACCGAATTACTCGATAGGAGGAAGGAGATTGCATGGAAATCTAAGAGGGACGGATTGGAGGTCACCGAAACAGACCCATTTGACCCTCAAATCAGCCTAACTGCCACCGTCAGGGCGGCAATGACGACTGGTAACGCCATCTTCCTTTCAGCCCTAACCACAATCATTGGATTCAGTGTGCTGACTTGGGATTCACTAGTGCCTATTCGTCCAATGAGGACAGTTGGAACAACACTGCTTCTCGGCATATCCACCACATTCTTGATTTCGATGATTTTGGTACCGGCCTGGATTGAGTTACTGAAGTATCGCAAAGGCGACACAAGCGAAATTCTTCGACGTGGCTTGGTGGATTCCTCAAGGCGGCGCAGGATTGAATCCGAGAAGACGAATGAGCCACTGGAAAGAACTTCCAGAAAAGACAACGAAGAGGTAATCGACACCTCAGACGTTTTTGGCACTATTCTCGGAATCAACAGTTTGCTCTTCTACTTGGTTACCACCGTATTTTTCACCGGAGCGCTGTACATAATCACCGACCTCAATAACGACGGGTGTATGATTCTGGGCTTCACCCTATCCACAACAATGACCTTCTCTCTTTTGGACGAATTCTGGGAATCCGTCGGGAAAGTCCCACTCAAGGCAACACTTCTGGTGATAATTCTCTCTTCAGCGGCAACGTTGTGGGGCGGCATGATGTTCAAAGAGCAACTGGGTAAAGACATCACGGGCTCATCAGACGAGGTTCCTCCTGGCCTGGAGTCATACGAATCCCTAAGGGAGTACAGCATAGAATTCCAGGGTGGCCAGACTAATATGTTCATAGTCGACGCCACTGCAAGAGGGGCCCAGAACGAAACTGCACCCATCAGAGACCTCCCAATCCTGGACGCAATCGAACTCATGCAGACAATGAAGATCGACAATGTCGCCAATACCACAACAATTAGTCTTGTAGACATACTTAAGGCGGTTCACGTCGATATCGAGATAGAAGGATTGGAAATCTATGATCAGAGCCTATGGGAGCTGATTCACGACGAGTGCTGGGACGAGTCCACAAATCCCCTAAGGCCGGACTGCTGGCCCTACTCAGTTAGCAGTAGGGAGGATATGATCAACATAGCCTTCGACACCCTTAGCCCAGAAGTCAGGTCCATGCTGATGAATGCTGACCAGGGCCAAGGGGAGACAAAGACTCTGGTATACGTGAACCAGCCGTACATTAACCTCGCAGTTGCCGGGGGCCTGAGAGACACCATCGACGGACATTTAGACGAAGGGGGTTGCTCTGGCCCACTACTGTGCAATGCTCTGGGCGTCGCAGGGGTCTCCAATTCACTTCTGACGGGCGGCCTACCCGTTTCCCTCGACATTAATGACGGAATTCACGAGGCACAGTCCGAAACCACCATATCGACCATGGTTATTCTTCTTCTAGCCATGTCCCTTCTATTCAGATCACCTAGGTTGGCATTGTTCACTATGATTGCTGTTGGCGTTGTGGTCCTATGGCAGCCAATTCTGATGTTCGCTTACAAGGTCAACGTCAATGCCTTCACCGCGATGATCGGGACCCTGGTCTTCGGAATAGGTGTAGATGATTCCATACACATTATAGATCGGATAAAGGACGAACGTGAGACTCCAGCCGGGATCCACAAATCGGTTTCTAGGACAGGAAGGACGATTTTCGAGACTACAGCCACCACTTGCACTGGTCTGGCTGCAGGTCTGTTTGTCGCCATCCCCGGACTTCAGAACTTTTTCGTTTTGATGATGCTTCTACTAGTACTGGCTCTCCTAACCAGCTCAATCCTTCTCCCCAGCCTGATAGTAGCATACCACGAGCTATCCCACGCATTAATGGGTAAAATCGGCACATGGCAGGATTTCGGCGAGAGCGGAAGCTTGGCCGATTCATCTGCAGTGGACGCGGTGGTCTTCGACTAGTTATTGGTGAGGGTGCAGGGAGTAAGCCCCTTTCTGTTCACCTTTCGGCTGGTCGCATTCAACTATGCATCCTACCCGGCCCTGTCGATGCCATACAGGCCTGCTTGG
>CAYFID010000033.1:0-12661 GCA_964343205.1 uncultured Candidatus Poseidoniales archaeon
TAACTGATGACTCTTCCCGGAAACCCCACCATAGGGCCAAAATGCAGAATATCACTCCTAGTAGGAGTGTGTCTTGAAGATCATCTTGCATTGAGTCTGCTGCTACGAACCGAATAATTGGCTCCCCTGTTGGAATAGCCCAAGTGACTGGATTTGAGCCATCCGAGAATGCGGTGGCCAAGTCTCCTCTTTCGTAAATTGGACCTGAAGAAAGGTTCTGAAGCGGGGCCATGTCAACTACCAGTTGTTCCAGAGCGGGTTCGACAAGTGCGAACTGCTCTGGGCTAGAAAGCCCGAATCTAAGGGATGTTCGTGGGTAACTTGGGATATCGCCTGACACTGTCAGCCATGGCTTTTCAAAATCTAATTCCTCCTCTACTTGGATGAATTCTCCAACTATACTGGTAGATAGAGAGGGATATCCTCCGCTAGCTGGGACCCCACGGGTAATCATGAACCCGTATAGGAAATTCAGACATGTACTGTCTTCTATTGATGGAACATAGATGAAGTCCATCTCCCTGTTGGGAATTTGTAGAGTTTCACAACCAACGCCTCCGTCTCCAGAATCAAAGTCCCATCCTGCTTGCTCGAAAGGGGTCTGATTCCATGCCATTGCCGCTCTTGTGTACCATAGCATCAGATCTATTCCAATCAGCTCAACCTGACCATTTGGCATCTTGGATATCTGGTCCGGATCATCCGGACCATGGGAATTCATGTTATCTCGAAGTTCGTCGATTGCGTCTAATACAAGAGGGTTGGAAATATTTCCTTCAATGAGGATGTAAGCAGGTTCCCCCTCGTCACTGAATCTCTCATTGATCAAACCTACACCTACAGCCAAATCTGAGTCCTCCTCGATGAAGTCTTCAACTTGAAAGTCACCCTCAAGTGACAACATAATCGGAGTTGCAAAAAGAGTGATTAACAGAGAAATTGCTACCACAACAGGAGAAAATCTTGCTGAAGTTGATGCTAAATTGGAAAGCCAAGAGCTGGGAATCATGTGGATAACATCGGTTCGCTCTTCGCCCAGCTTCCCCTTGGACTCTAGCCAGAGGTCAATGTCTAGCCTGGCCAGAGGAACCCATAGGCCAGTTAGGAAGAATGCGCAAAACACTCCGAGACCTGCTTCGATACCGAATGACCTCAGTGCTGCAATGCTTGATGTCATATTGGCCATAAATGCCACTATAGTTGTGACAGATGTTAGCAGGATAGCTAGACCAACCTTGCTGATAGACTTGTGAACAGCCTCTTCAGAGCTTTTTCCGGAGCGTCTCTCTTCCTTGTACCTGTGTAGGCTATGCAGGCTGTCGTCTATTTCGATAGCCAGGATTAGGATAGGTAGAAGGTTGGAGAATTGAGACCTGAAAATTATCTCGTTGTCCAGCGATTTTCCCAGAATTATCGCCCAACCGATAAGGCCGTACATCCACACCAGAGAGACTGCAAGAGCAGTAGCTACGATTGCTACGTCAGAGACCCGTCTCAGACTGGCCCATAGCAAAATCAGTATTGCCAGCCCCATTAGCAAAATCAAGTAGGCGCTTGAGAGAAGCTCGCGGTTTATCTCTACATTAACAGCCTCTGCGAACATAAGTGATACAATGTTCTCGTCGCTCATCCTGAGATCCTCTTCAAGAGACAAATACAACCACTCCACTGAGCACAACGGCTCAGCATTCGCCTCCCTCTCTCTACAGACCTCTACCGAGTTACGAATTGGTTTCGTCTCTAGATCAAAGCCATGCTTCTCGTAGCCAAATTCTGAACTAGCGTTCTTCCACGAGAAAGTCCATCCACTCTTCTGCATCTCATCTCTGTTGAAGTTAACAATCAGCCATGCTGCTGATGCAGACCATCTTCCTGGCAACCATTCATCGGAAATTAGCGAGCCGTTCTCCGAGATTTGGTGGTTCGCCGGCCCGATAACAAAGCTATTTTCATCGGGAACGAATGTTCTGTCGTTAGATAGAAACCTTAGAAATGCTCCATTGCTGTTGTTGGCCATCCGATGAGCAGCGAGATCTATGTGAGCCTGAGTGACGTTTTCGTGGTCGAAAGGCAGGCACTCGAGCGGACCACAGTCTGTCCAGTTTGTTGGAGCCGGGTCTGTGGACGAATTGATATCTAGGGTAGCTGCAAGCTTGTAAGGGTTGATCCTTGGAGAGGTCAGTGATGACTGGCCAGACATGAAGGTCCTGAATTCGGTAGCCAAGTCCAATATCCCATTGACTGGGTCTCCTGAGATTTCTGATGCTAAAGGAAGGTAGAATTCAGAAATCTCATTTTTCTTTAGTTCACTAGCATCTTCATCGATCTCCCTCAATACGGATAGATTCAGAATCCCGCCCTCTGGCTCGAGAATTCCCACTCCTCTGCCTGGATAGTCTGCAATCATAGTCACATCTGAGTCGGGGTCTCCAAAATAGCTCGGATCTCTGACGAAAATCCCGAATCCCCAAATATTTCCTGCAGCCGTGAATTCTTCCCTGAGAACCTGATTAGCATCAAGCTCAGGTGACTCCATGTCGTAAGACTCTATGTCAATAGGTTCGAATGAGGCTATGATGCCTGGAACCATGAGAATGGAAATCACGAACACGAGAAAGTGGACATTCTTGCGGCGCGGAATCAAGTAGTCCGCTAGTCCCTCGAAGTTTCTCACGATTTATCGCAGCCAAGGGGATATTTCACTAATTGTATCCACTCACATCCCGCTATCCTTGAGATTCTGAAGGGCATCTCTCTGAGATTTGGATAGTTTTTCAGGCTCGGAAAGAGTGAATTCCACATCAAGTGGTCCACCCATGTGCCCGTGTCCTTGAAGGCGTCTCCTATCTCCTATTTTCGTATCTTCGGGGATTTCAATTTGTACTTTTTTCCCTGTAGGTGTTCGAATTCTTACTTTACCCCCCAGAACCAAAGTTGAGTACGGTACCCTGACTTCTTGAACGAGTCTTCCTTCCTCCCATCGCCGACCATCTTCTGCATCTAGACGGACAGTAATTAGCAAGTCTCCAGATTCCCCCTCAGGGTGCTCGTGACCCATTCCCTTGAGGCGGAGAAGGTGGCCATGCTCAGCACCTTCTGGGACCCTTACTGTGAGTGTGCTCCCCCTTGTCTTAACCCCTGTTCCATTGCAGGAAGAGCACCGACTAGGAGACCCGAAGGTAGAACCATCGCACTTGGAGCACCTGCGCATCCTTCGGTGACTGAACTTTACCTCAGTGCCACTTATCGCCTGATCCAGAGATATATCCAGTCCCGCCTCTATGTCTGCACCCTTAGGCCTATCACGAGCTTGCTGGGAGCTTTGCTGGCCCCTCTCGAAGCTGAAGTCGAAGCCCCGCGAGTGGCTTCCTCTGCCACCCATAAACTGAGAGAAAATGTCCCCCAAATCGACGCCTCCGAAAGGAGAACGGTTGCCTCCTCCCTGGAACATCTCCTCCATGCGCCTTTGCTGATCGTGATTTCTTCTAGCTTCTGAAGTACCAATTTCTTCATATGCAGATTGTATGGACTTGAACCTCTCCTCGGCTGCTGCATCTCCTGGATTTCTATCTGGGTGATATTGCCTAGCTAGTTTCCTGTAAGCCCTCTTAATCTCGGCATCCGAGGCGTCCTTAGAGACACCGAGATCTCGATATGGGTCATCGGACACATCTCCCTCTAGTGGGTGTTGTCCTTCAACCTGATGAGTGAGTATTACACACCGGTGCGCTAATCATGAGTGCCTCTTTGGAGAGGCCATGGGAGTAGGTTGGGCAGTCTTTAGGAACTATTCTGGACACGCAAAGGAGATTCTGGGGGAAGTCACAGATTATCCAAGGTTCTTCCTTATGCCACCTTCAGCGATGGTTGAGGCATCCAAGGACGGGAGCAATATTGTGACGCTGCTAGAGCCAGACGAGCACATCGACCACGAGGTGGAGATGGTAATTAGGCTTGGAGAGGGTCTGGTTCCAATCCAGATGTGCGTAGGAATTGACACAACCAACAGGACTCGACAAACAATGGCTAAGAAGAAGGGGTGGCCTTGGCTAGAGGGAAAGGGATTCAGGGGATCAGGTGTTCTGGGCACTTGGACTGACTGGGACGAAAGTCAGGTGGAAATCGGCCTCTCTGTGAATGGGGAGACCAAACAGCTGGCCTCAACGGGACTAATGGTCCACTCCGTCGAGTCGATAATGAACCATCTCAATGGTTGGTACGATCTAGAACCAGGTGACCTAGTCTGGACAGGCACTCCAAAGGGAGTGGGGCCGATGAACAAGGGAGATGTCATAGAAGCATGGATGAAGAACTCTCATGGTGAAACAGTTAGCAAGCTGAATGCTGTATGCGAATAGGCAGAAGTGAAGGATTCAACATGGGCATTGGGACTAGGAGGATCACCGGAACTTGGCTCGTCGATGACAACGGAGTTGTTCAACGAGGAGACTTCCTTCTAAACGAAGACGGGAGCGCGTCTCCTAGCAAGGGTGACGAGGACGTTTTAGAGGTCATAGACGGATCGACGAGGCTAGTAACCAGATCCATGCAAAACTGGCACACACATATGGCAATGGTACTGAACAAGTCCATGGGAGAAGGGCTGCCTCTGATGGAATGGCTCGAGACATCGATCTTTCCTGTGGAAAAGAAACTTACAGAGGAGTTCGTAGAGGCTGGTACTCGGGCGGCGGCAGCGGAGATGATAGCCACTGGAACGACTTTCGCCTGCGACATGTACTACCACCCAGATGTGGTTGGGAGGGTCCTAGTTGAGAGTGGCATACGCGCTAAGGTCTGCGGTCCGATTACAGACTTCCCAACTCCATCATACCCCGATGGACCAGGACAGGCGCTTAGGATGATCGAGTCTCTTCTAGCAGAGGGGTCACCGGGACAAGGTAGAGTGGATTACGGGATAGGTACACACTCGGTCTACACATGTTCAGAGGAGACCCTGATGAAAGCGTCAGAGATCTCTAGAAATAAGGGTTGCACACTCAGTATTCACACTTCTGAGACCCGTCAGGAGGTCTCCGACTGCCACTCTAATCATGGCATGTACCCTATCGAATACCTGGACTCAATAGGCTACTTCACTGAGGGCACAGTCTGCGCTCACTGCGGTTGGGTAACCAAAAAGGAAATGAGGATTCTAGCCAGCCATGGAGCGCATGCCGTGCACTGTCCCACAAGCAACCAGAAGCTAGCCTGTGGAGGTACCATGTCATACCCAGCGATGAGAGAAGCAGGGGTCGATGTCAGGCTAGGTACTGACGGAGCTGCAAGCAACAACTCTCTGGACATGAGGGCCGAGGCTAAGGCAGCAAGTCTTGTACAGAGGCATGACCACTGGGATGCGAGGATTCTGGGGCCAGAGGAGACATGGTCGCTGGCGACCAAGGGTTCACAAGACTGGGTAACTTGGGACATGAATGATGTTAGAATGCGTCCCCGAGGTAAGAAGGGAAGGCGTTTGCTTTCCAATCTGATCTATTCCGGAGCTAGGGTGCTTGACGTTTTCGTAGGAGGGGAGGCCGTAAGGAGAGATGGGTCAACCCTGACTATTGACGAAGAAGGAGCTAGTGAGGACTTAGAGAGCGCTGTTGAAGACTACTATCGTAATATTTAGTATCGGGATCTAAGATTAGTGTTCTCACGGATGGAAGAGGAAAGCGGCACCGAGTACAGCATACGATGCCAGCAGCATCGCTCCCTCCAGCCAATTGGACTTACCATCTGAGGCAATAGAGTTCACTATCAATACAGCTAAGAAAGCTGATACGGTCTCAATCATCCCGAATTCAAAGGTCAGTGGGACACCGAGAAACCAAGCAAATACCACCATCATTGGTGCGACGAAGACCGCTATCTGGGTTGACGAGCCCATCGATATGGCGAAGGACAGGTCCATCTTGTCCTTGGCCGCCACAGAGACAGCTGTGAAGTGCTCCGCTGCGTTTCCAAACAGCGGAAGTAGGATGACACCGATGAACAGGTGAGGTAGTCCCATGTCGTCAGCAGCTGATTCTACAGAATGGACAAGGATCTCAGCCATCCAAGACACCAATACCGTGGCTACCACCAGTAGAATTGCGGCATCTCGCTGGGTCATCTCTGGTTCCTCGTGATGAGACCCATCGGTGGCGAACAGATGGACGTGACTTCGGAACTGGAAATAGAGGAACATCCCATAAATCAATAGCAGTATAAGAGCAGCGATGTGGCTCAGATTCTGCAACGCGTCATCGCCGACCTCACCTCCAACGCTAGAGTGGAAGACTGTTGGGATGATCAGTACTATCATGGAAAGAAGGAGGAGCGAGCCGTTAGAGCTGACCTGAGTCTCAGAGAACTTCTGCTCGGGGAAGTGGATTCCCCCCCAGACGAATGCCAGACCCATAACCAGCAGAAGGTTCCCAAGGATGCTGCCGATTAAGCTGGCCTGGACTAGGTGGATGTAGAACATCTGAACCTCGGGATCGACCTCCTGGTAAGCACTGTAAATTAGCAGCAAAGCGATAATCATCTCAGCAGCGTTCCCAAAAGTTGCATTCAAGAGTCCGCCGATGGACTCAGAGGTCCTAAGTGCAATCTCTTCGGTAGCTCTTCCCATCAAGAATGCTAGAGGCATAATTGCTACCAGAGAGGAAAAGAAGGCCAAAGAAGAGTCTTGCTCGATGTAGTTGAAGTATACAGTAACTGGAACTGCCAATAGAAGGATGTTCAGCTTTGTCTCCCTAGGGTTCATTGCCTTCAACCAGCTAACCTGCCTCTTCATTATTCAAAGCGGGCTCAGGATTCTAGGTCAATGTTACGCCTCGGATGGGAGCGTTCTTGTTGTCTGTTCAATACGGGAATAACGTGGAAGGTCCAATCAGGCTGGCATTGACAGGTTCACCGGGGACTGGGAAGACATCTGTGTCTTCATTGCTTAGTGAAATTGGGCTCGAGGTAGTTTCCATGGAAATGCTTGCTGAGGAATATGATTGCATAGGTGACGCCGACACAATGGATGGAGCTAGACCAATCGATATGGCCTCGCTATGCTCTCGCCTTGAGGATGATTGGATTGCAAGGCCCCCGACCAATACAATGGTTGACGGACATCTCTCACACTTACTGCCCGTAGATTGTGTAATTATCATGAGATGCAAACCGGTGGTTCTGAAGGAGAGGTTGGTAGAGAGAGGTTACTCCCATGAAAAAATTTCCCAGAATGTAGACTGGGAGATACTTGGTGGAACCTGGAGCGAGCTAGGCGAGGGAGTCCCGGTGATAGAGTTCGACTCCTCGTCAGATTCTTCTGACTCCATAGTTGAGTCCATAATGAGTTGGATAGTAGATGGCTTGAAGCCTGAAAGGCCAGCCAATCAGATTGACTGGGTAGGAAGAGGGGAGGTGTAGAATGTTCGAGAAATTTAGAGATAGGTGGACTAAGGCAATCAAACCGCTAGTTTTGAGGTTGGAAGGTGTTGACCCCAGTATTCTCACCTGGTCAAGCCTGATACTCTCACTGGGAGCCTTCTACCTCCTCATGGAAGCAGGGGCTGACAGCAAAGGATCCTTTGCCATAATCGGAGGAATTGTGATCATCATTATTGCAGGGGTTCTAGATGGATTGGACGGGGCACTTGCTCGCCATCAGGGAACTGATGGTCCGTATGGTGACTTCTTGGACCATACTATCGACCGAGTTGTCGATGTGGGGCTTGTTGTAGCGATTGGAATGAATTCGTCCTTCGTTGACGACCCGAGTTCCGGGTATCTTGCTGGTCTGCTTACTCTCTTCGGATCATACATGGGGACTCAAGCCCAGTCAGTTGGCTTGGATAGAATATATGGTGGCTTCTCCAGAGCAGACAGAATGGTCCTAACCCTAGTTTCTCTAATTATGGCAGCATGGCAGGCCCAGGCTGGGATAGCTGGTTTTGAGGTCGCAGAGATACACCAGATGGCTGAATGGGCCCTCTTGGGAAACAGTAATCTCAATGGGATGACTTTCGCACTAGCTATTTCTGCATGGGGAGGGGCCTACACCTTCCTGGTGAGATTTGTTAAAACGAGAAACGGCTTATTGTCTTGAGTGGTAATTCTGGGAGTCTGCAAAAACCTCTGTTTGGCGTGTTAAGAATGGGGCAATGGTTATCCTCTATTCGACGCGCCTGAACGTTGTGAAGCACCTAATTGAAAGAGTCCTAGAACTCCAAGAGGGAGAGACTCATACTCAAATGGCACCGGAACAGGAAGAAGTTCCAGACCTTGAGAACCTCCTTAGATCACTTCAGCCAAAGATCAGAGTTTTCGGTTGTGGTGGGTGTGGATCAAACACGGTCGCCCGATTAGAGCAAGAGGGCTTGTTCGATGGTGAGTACGTCAAGGGGATGGCAGTAAACACGGATGCTCAACATCTGTTGAGAGTGAATGTGGAGAACAAGGTCCTGATTGGTCGATCCGCCCGAGGCAGGGGGGCGGGAGGCGACCCGGAAAAAGGAGAACAGGCGGCATACGAATCCGAACGTGTGCTCAAGACCGAGGTTGAAGAATGCGATCTGGCATTCATCACCGCGGGCCTCGGCGGCGGCACTGGTACTGGAAGTGCCCACGTCGTCGCCAGGCTCGCAAAGGCCTCGGAAGCTCTGACCATAGCAGTGGTAAGCTACCCATTTGTCTCGGAGGGAGCCGTTCGAAGGCAAAATGCTGAGTGGGGACTAGAGCGACTTAGAGAGGTTTGTGACACAGTAATCGTCCTACCTAACGAGAGGCTGCTAGAGGTAGAAGGGGTTCGCGACCTCCCGCTTGACGCAGCATTCAGAGTAGCGGATGAATTGCTGATGAGGAGTATCTCTGGAGTTTCTGAGATGATTGCAAAGGAGGGCGTGGTCAACCTTGACTTCCAGGATCTCAGGTCCGTAATGGAGAATGGTGGGGGAGTTGCGATGATTGGTCTCGGAGAGGCGACTGCTGACGAGGGAGCGGAGAAGGCTACGATGGAGGCCTTGCAATCACCTCTTCTTGATATTGACATTTCTGATGCCAGAGGTGCCTTAGTGAACGTTGTAGGAGGCCCCGGTCTTACTCTTGGAGAGGCGGAGCAATGTGCTAAAATCATCCGAGAAAGTATCAACCCGTATGCTAGGATGATTTGGGGGGTGACCACTGACGAATCAATGGGAAGCGAGATTAGAGTCCTCCTAGTTCTAACAGGTGTAAAGAGCGAGCAGATTCACGGAGCCGCCTTACACACCCAAATGAGGAATCTCAGGAATAGGACCGTGGAATTCGTAAGCTAGTCCACTCCCATATAGACCATTGTGGTTCTACTTGCTCCCCGTCGTCCTTAAATGGAATCTGTGGGTCGCCGGGGTGCTTCTAGGTGTTAGCATGGCTGTTGAGAACTCTAAAGTCGGTCCTATAGAGGAGATGGCCCAGTCTTGGCAGGATGAGATTGAGGGTCGGGTCAAAGGTCTTCAGACCGGTTCCTATGCGAGGATACTGAAGATGGCGAAAAAGCCATCCAAACAGGAATTCAGGCAGACAGTAATCGTTTGCGGAATCGGGATGTTTGTTCTCGGAGCCATTGGCTTCGTGATACTAGCTCTGATGGTAAACGTGTTCCCACCATTTTTCGAATGGCTGACTGGGTGAGGTGGGGACTTGTCAGAGGCATTCACAGTATACCTTCGAAGTGGAGAGAGAGTTCTGCTAATGCAGCGTGCTGATGAGGTTGCAGACTTTCCAGGAGCATGGGATGGAATTTACGGTGTTGGTGATCCGGGCGACCATGATTCTGTGGTAGCAAGAATCACTGAATGCACTGGAATTTCAGCAGAAAGCATGGAATTGGTCCGATTTGGGATGGCAAGAGGTCTTGCATACGGAAACAGGCTGAACGATGTGACCCCGTTGCTTTTCATCACAGAGGAAACGGAAATCAGCCCGGGAACCCTGTACAAGAACTTCGAGTGGGTCGATCCGGGAGCAATTCAGACCAAGGACTACGCCACTCCACAACTAAAGGAGATGTATGGGGACGTAGCATCCTATCTCTACATCCTAAAGACCTCGATTGGCCAAGAACAGAACGTAGCTAGCGAGATTCGTGCAAGACTATCGGGGACTGGTTCACTGAAGGACATTCAAGACAAAATCTTCGGAGTTCTGAGTCCGCACTACATGAAGGGTTTCATCTTCGTTGAGGCTACTGCAATGCACCATGTCCAGAAGCTTATTGGGAGGGTTGGAGTTGGTGTGACTCCGCTTAAGAATTGCAGTAAGGTGCTAGACGGAGAGGCGCCGTTGGAAGATGTCCTGCCTTACCTAGAGCCAAAGGCCGCAACCTCGGGAATTGAAGAAGGTTGCATTGTCGAGATTTCTGGGGGGGCTTTCAGAGGACAAGCAGCAAGGGTGACCCGGGTAGCAGAGTCCAAGGAAGAGGTGACAGTCGAGCTATTCGAGGCTGCCGTACCAGTGGCCCTTACTGTTAGAGCTGACCAAGTTAGAGTTACGCAAAGAGTCGAGTAATTAGGAATGTGTGATTTTTCGCATTGCATCATTATCAAATAGGGAGAGCAGGTCGGCGGGTTCCGCGATAAGAGGTCATTCTATATGTCTGCACGCAACGAGACCCCTCACAAGGTTATACAGGCGTTGGGTAAGAAGAAGTGCAACGGATCGTGGGAGGCCTCCACTGAGAATCTGACGATGGATCAGGTCAAGAGCATTGCAGAGACGCAGAAGGAAAGGCTAACTGGTAAGTCTGTGTATGCACGCTGTAGAGAAGTTATGGGAACTTGTGTTGCAATGCGAGTAAAGGTCGAAGGGATGGAGCCAAAAGTGGCTCTTAATGCGATGAGCGAGGGGGCATTTAACGAGCATTTCAGTTAAATTTCACGAATTGCGGGAGAGGTAATCCTCGTGTACCGCAGAGGTGAGGAAAATGAAGGAAAATCTGCAAACAGCGATTCAAAAGGCCATTGATGAAGCTCCTGACAGGGGCTTCGTAGAGTCAATCGAGATTTCGTTTACCATCAAGGACGTAGACCTGAAGGTCCCCACAAATAGGATTCAGGAAGAGGTTAGGCTGCCCTCTGGAAGGGGGAAGCCAGTAAAGATTGCAATGTTCGCCGGGGGTGAGATGGCTGCAAAGGCCAAGGCAGCGGGAATCGCCGTGATTGACCCTGCCACCATAGAAGATCTGGGGGGGGATCGCCAGAAGGCTAGGAAAGTGGCTAAAAGATACGACTTCTTCCTTTCAGAAATACCCCACATGGGTACAGTTGGTAGGTTCCTGGGCGGAGTTCTGGGGCCTAGAGGAAAGATGCCTCGCCCGGTTCCCCCTACTCTTGATCCATCTGCTCTTGCATCTGGACTGAAGGACACTGCGATAGTGAGATCCCGTGACAGGGTGACTTTTCACACGGCAGTCGGATCAAGGGAGCAGGGTATTGATGATCTTGCATCTAACGCAATAGCTGTCTGGGAAAGAGTAACGGGTAAGCTTGAACGAGGTGCAGGAAATATTCGTTCTTGCTACGTCAAGACATCGATGGGGCCCTCGATAAAGGTGGAGGTGGTTCTTTGATTCCAAAGGTTGCAGGATGGAAGAAGGATCGGGTTTCTGAACTCAGGGAGATGTTTGACGGCGATGGAGTGATTGCAGTAATCGACGTATCGGGAGTACCAGCTAGAAACATGATCGACATGCGCAATTCTCTGAGAGACAGAATGAGCATCACTATGGCGAAAAAGTCCCTAGTGAGAATTGCGTGGTCGGACTCAGGAAGGCCAGCTGATGAAATCGAGAGACTGCTTGAGGGGGCTGAACAGCCTTGCGTTGTTCATAGCGTTTCAATGAATGCTTTCGAGATATTTGGCGAGTTGGAGAAGACGCGTCAGGGGAGGGCGGCTAAGGCAGGAGAGAAATTCCCTGAGGACATAACCATCCAATCCGGACCTACCGAATTCGGACCTGGGCCGATTGTTGGAGAATTCAATGCTGTGGGCATCCCAGCAAAGATTGACAAGGGGAAGGTGGCTATACAAAGAGACACAACTTTCGAACAAGGTCAAGAGATCTCCGCTGATCTAGGTATCATGCTTGCTAAGCTTGGCATAAATCCGATTGAGATAGGGTTGATCCTAACAGGAGCAATTGAGGATGGACAAATTTTCTCCTCTTCAGATCTGGACTTGGATACTGATGGGATTAGGAGCAACATCGTTTCAGCGACATCATGTGCATTCAATTTGGCATGCAAAGTACGATGGTTCTCGACGACAACAACCCCGACCCTCATATCAAAGGCATCGGGAGAGGCTCTGTCGGTGGCATTGGAAGCGGGAATCGTGAACGATGCAACTGCCTCTGCTATACTCTCAAAGGCACGCTCTAGTGCGTTGTCACTAGCTGGACAAATGGATTCCTCGGCTCTCGATGAAGAGCTTATTGCTGCTCTAGGAGCAGCTAATCAGAGCGCCGAAGTCGCCCCCTCCGAGGTGACGGAGTCGGAAGATGCCCCAGCGGCATCTCCCGTAAAGGAAGAGGAGGAAGAGGAGGCTGGGTTCGATGGACTCGGCGATCTCTTCGGATGAAAAAAGGTGAAAGAAATGGAATATGTGTATGCTGCAATGTTGTTGCATTCTGCAGGAAAGGGCATCG
>CAYFID010000034.1:0-12651 GCA_964343205.1 uncultured Candidatus Poseidoniales archaeon
AGACACTTGGATTGGACGCTAGACTCGAATTCGTCGGAAACCCGCCCCATCTGAAACATGTCGAAATTTCGCAGTTTAATGGTATGGCTAGGTGCTCCATAGGAATCTTAGATCCCACGGTAATCGATATTGCAATTGATACCGGCCTCCCCAGGACCTCGATGACGATGAAGATCGAGAACGAGGTGCAGGAGGACTCAGGCAGCACCATGACCTGGTCGGCCGATCTCTCAGACGAGCACTTCGAGGAAGTGAACCTAACAGAGATAGAGATTAGGGTGACCTATACTGAAGCCAATGATGACGGCGAAGAAGTCACCCATGTTGTTGAAAGTATGCAGCTCAGCGACCAGACCTCCACCTACACGGACCAGTGCTACCAATGGACGCTATCATGGTCCGATAACGACAACGACGGGTACACCTCCTCGGGGGACGCTTACACCGTTACCAGGACGGACAGGGTAATCGACCCCTGCCCTGACGATGACGAGTACAGATACAAGGACTTCCAGATAGTGTTCTACGACTTGTGGGCGGACATGCCTACTGGTGGCGTGTTCACACCTGGTTTCGGCTACATGGCAGCGATTACTGCTCTTCTGGTTTCATCGATGTTCGTTCGTAGGCGAGATTGATCGGTTCGGTTCGGATTACCTGACCCTTGACCCAGATAGAATCTCGCCCTCGGTTGTCAGTACCTTGACGCCGCCCTCACCGTCGTCTGCTGCTAGGATCATCCCCTCGGACAACACCCCCCTGAGCTTCCTAGGCTCCAGATTGGCAACAAATACCACGTCCAATCCATCTAACTCCGATGGCTCGTAATGGCCCTTCAGTCCAGCGCATACGGTTCTGGACGAGCCAGACCCGTCGTCGATGGTAATCACGAACAGCTTGTCCGCATTCGGGTGATCCTCCACAGACACGATCCTCCCTGTCCTCATCTCAACTTTCATGAAGTCCTCGAAGTCTATGTAACCGCCCCCATCATCGGGACCGGCCTCATCGTCATTGTCCTTACTGTCTGCAAGAGAGGACTCCCTGGCAAGAATCTCATCAAGATCTAGCCTCGAGAATAGGGGCTCGGGCTTATCGGGGTTCCACGAAAGATCGGATTCCGTGTCCATGGAGTGGTCCCATAGGACGAGGTCTATGTCTGACTCAATGCCCATCATCCCCCAAAGCCTGTCTGAGGAGAAGGGGATGAATGGGCGCATGCACACCGCAAGGCAGCCACAGATCCTCCATGATAGCGCCAATGATGAGAGCGATGCCGATCTTTCATCCGATTCATCATCATTGAGATACTTCCAGGGTGCAGCGTCCTGGAGCAGCGAATTGCCGATCTGCGCAATCCCCATGATACTCCGGAGCGCCTCCTTGAACCTCTGCTTCTCCATAGAATCTATGGCACTGGAGATTAGTTCGTTGACTCGATCGATGGTAACGCCATGATCACGGGGGGAGTCGTATTGAGTCAGAGGGTTTCCCCCTTCCGAACTCAGACGATGAGCGAGAGTCATCACCCTGTGGACGAAGTTCCCGTATGTTCCAATGAGCTCGTTATTTACCCGGTCAACGTACTCGTCCCATCGGAAGTCGGTATCATGCGTCTCTGGCATGTTAATCGACAGGTAGTACCTTAGTGAGTCTGCATCGTACTGCTCCAAGTATGATGGGAGCCAGACGGCATGCCTCCTGCTCTTGCTGAACTGGCCACCCTGAAGCATCAGGTACTCGTTGGCAGAGACGTTGTCTTCGAGTACTAGGTCCCCGATGTCGGGCCTGTGAGAAACTACTGAGGAATCTGATGCATTTAGCCCCATTATGATAGCTGGCCAGATTATGGTGTGGAATGGGATGTTGTCCTTCCCCATGAAATAGATGTGCTTCGGGGACTCCCCGTTGTCGGAAACCTTCCACCATCTCTCCCATGCTGTATCACCGTCGGGATGGCCTGCCTGGGATGCATACCTGGATGCCCAGATTCTAGCGCAGGTGTAGTAACCCTGTACTGCCTCGAACCAGACGTACACCCTCTTGGAATCCCACTCTTCACCTTCCAGAGGGATAGTTATCCCCCATTCGATGTCCCTTGTAACCGCTCGAGGGCGAAGTCCCATGTCAAGCCAGTTCTTCGACATCGCCCTGACGTTGGGCTTCCAGACCTTCTGCCTCTCCGAGGCATGTTTCTGTAATGCATCTTGGAAGTCGTTTAACCTTAGGAAAAAGTGGTCGGTATCACGGACCTCGATGCCAGAATCTGGGTCGATCTTGGAAATTGGGTTGACAAGCTCGTGTGCCTCGTATGTAGCACCGCATGAGTCACACTGGTCCCCCCTTGCACCTTCGGAAGAGCATGCGGGGCACTGTCCCTCTACGTACCTGTCTGGAAGGAATCTGACATGGCCATCATTGCTAATTGAGCAGTATTGCTGCATCGTCCTACGCTCTAGGAATTTCGATTCGTGAAGCTTGGTGAATACCTCTCGGACGATCTCCTTATGCATCTCATCCGATGTCCTGTTGTACAAGGCACCACCGTACTCTATCCCCCTCGGGTCTACTGGGTTCACCCATGAGCACCCAAGGTCTGCAAGGGCACTCGTATTGACATCATGGTACTTGTCTACAACCACTTGGGGGTGTACGCCCATTTCCTCGGCAGTTATGGTAATCGGAGTTCCGTGCTCGTCGGACCCGCTACACATCAGCACTCGTCTCCCTCTTGCTCGTTCATACCTGTACTGAATGTCCGCGGGGAGGCTGTTTCCAGCTACATGACCTAGGTGTAGAGGGCCATTTGCATATGGCCAGGCCATGAAAATCGCCACATACTCCATGGTTAGCCCTGTTCGTCCGGTCAAGTTAGATATTTATGTCATGTTCGCCCGGGACAGCCCGGAGCTAGACGTTGTGGAAATCCTTGTACGAGTTTTCTCGAGATTCCCACCCGACTCCGAGGGGCATCAGAATTGAGTGATTACACGTTGATGATTGCCTACGCTGTATTGGCGCTGGGGGCGTCATTTCTATGCAGCATTCTTGAGGCTGTTTTACTTTCAACTTCGCATGGACACATTGTTTCACTGAAGGATACACACAAGAAGATCAGCGCAACTTGGTCAAAATGGAAGGATGACCCGGAGCGCCCACTCACAGCGATTCTGACCCTGAATACAATTGCCCACACTGTTGGTGCCTTGGGAGTTGGCTCCGAAGTAGAGAATAATTTTGAGGGGCAATATGTGATTGCTGGCTCAGCGGCCATCCTAACAATTGCCATATTACTCCTTAGTGAAATTCTGCCAAAAACAATAGGTGCCCTATATTGGAGAAGGCTTACAGTACCGTCATTCCATATCCTGAACGGATTGATGTGGATGCTTTGGCCAATAGTTGTAATTATCGAATTGATGAGAGCTCCATTCCCACAGGTCGAGACCGAGACTGTCACTAGAAACGAGTTGTCTGTACTTGCTGATATTGCCGAGGAGTCGGATGTCATCGAAGAGGACGAGGAAGCAGTTATTCAGAACCTACTGAAGCTTAGAGAGATGCAAGTAAGCACAATAATGACGCCCAGGGTGGTAATGACCGCGGTTCATGAATCGGAGACAGTCAAAGAGGTAATCGACAGAATTCCTATAATGATTCACGGAAGGATGCCCGTCTATCAGGAAAATGTTGACGAGATGACTGGATTAGTACTCAGAAGTGAGATTCTCAGGAGGGCGGCGAACGACGACTTCGATGCTACAATGGGTGAACTCTCCAGGGATCTAGTGACATGCGGTGTAGACACCTCGGTAGACAAGGCATTGGACATACTACTTGAGAGAAAGGAGCAGTTACTCGTTGCTAAGGACCAGTTTGGAGGTACGGCTGGAATAGTCACAATGGAGGACATCATCGAGACGCTTCTAGGTGTCGAAATAGTCGACGAATCCGACCAGGAAGCAATCGATGGTGGCGTGCTGCACGAAGATATGAGGGAGCTAGCCAAGATTAGATATGACACTGAATCTGAGTGATCTCATAATATATTTGTTAGTGACGACCACTAACTAATTGCCCCGATGTTTACCAAGTGTGCTCGGTCCTCGGATTTACTATTCTGCAGCCTCTAGAGATTCTTCTTCCTTGTCCTTCCACCAGCCCTGCGACTCCGAGTAGTCGCCAAGCTGCTCTAGCCTCTTCAGCCAACCCTTGGCCTCGGCGGTTTTCGTTGTCCTTACCATCCAAACTCCACCGTATAACGTGTCCCAGAGGCCTAGATCATCGCTCTTTATGCGGAAAAATAGGTAGTCCAGAAGAGGTGGGATCACCAAGAAGAGGCCTGATGCAAGCAAAATCTGCCCGCTGGTTTCCTTCAATCCGGTAGATGTCGCTGTTAATAGAAGCATGATGCCAATTAGCACTAATGGGAAGGTCAGACCTTTGAAAAGTATGTAGGACTGGTGTGGCCTTTCGGACTTCGATGTAACGTAGGTAGTCCTGCTTACCCAGTTTCCGACAGTCCTACCAGTGCTGTAAGGCATGAACGCGAGGTTGAATCCAATCAACAGAAGGCCGAGCACCACGAAGTAGGTTGGGTCGAAGTATGATCCCCATGCACTAACGACTACTAGTGGGATGCACCAGCCCCATGAAACGACAAAGTCAGACAACCGCCTTACTGCTACCTGGCCCCTGGTTGCTGGCTCGAACCCATCGGGAAGCTGCTTTCTTACCCTTGTTCTCTTAGCCCTCGGCTCCTTCTTCCTCCGTTTCCTCCTCCCCCTCCTAGATTTCGGCTCCTTTTCCTCGGGTATTGGGGCAGCTGCTACGGGTTCCGGCTCTACTGGTTTCTCCGGAGTAACATCAGCTGGCTTAGAGGAGTCAATCTGGCCTGCCTTCTCAAGAAGCCCCATTTAACCACCATACCTGTCTGCGATTTGCTTGTACAGATCGAAGTCCGGGGATTCCGTGAAGCTCTTCATCACTGGGTCGGGCAGATCGACAAGCAGTTCATTAACCATCTTGAAGAACTCGCTCCTAGTACCACTTTCGGTAGAATCTGGGCTCGCACCGACTTCCTTGAACATCGCGAAGCCGTCTGATTCTATGAATGCGTTTGCCTTTTCATCTGGTAGCTCTCCCAGCAACCCGTTCACTACCGTAAAGAAGTGGGAGAAGTCCTCGTCAAAACTTCGGAAGCTCTGTATTATTCCGTTCACAAACTCGTCGAAGTCTAGGGTACCTGAATTATCCGCGTCTGCATTCTCGAAGAATGACTTCATGGAGTCGATATCGAGCTCGGCTATCTTGTCCATTGATACGCCGGTCTTCTTAGCTACCCTAGCAACAAAATCCACATCTTCCATGGCCTCAATGAACTCATTTAGCGACATTTCAGCATTGGTCGAAGCAGAAATCAGCTCCACTGTCGGCTTTATCGATGACAAGTCCTGCTGTTCCTTCTTTCGCAGGACGATTATCTCCCGGTCCAAGTCAGAGCCGAATCTGTCAGCATACCTTTCCATCAAGCTATCACCCTTGCCAGAGGAAATTCTGTTTATCCTGTTGTATATGTTATCTCTGGAGCTGCGTGTCAAAGTGGGGTCCGAACTCTTCCTGCGATCCCATACGGATTTGAAGTCCGATGGGGAGTCAGTCGTTATGTGCTCAGTAGGAGATGTCAACGATCCTGCAGCGTCCAGCAGGTCGCTATCACTGACAGTGCTTGGGGTAAATCCAAACTGATGCGAGGAAGGCTCTGGTGGAGGGAGGCTGAATTCGGGGGGAGGTAGGTCAACGCTAGGAGGGGGGATAGCAATACCCGGAGGGGGTGGAGGAAGCGGGTGAGAGTCCTTTTCTGCGCCCGTATCCTGTTCGTCCAGTGGGTCAATCACGCCTATCTTCCGTCGTCCACCACTATTCAATATTCTGTGGCTACGTAAACCAGATGATTCGTTTATACTGTGATTTGATTGAAGCGGACTATTTGATTATCTGGGCCCATCCCTTCAGACACAAGAACATCGCCATTGACTCCTCTACATCTAGCTCATCCCCCATGGATAGCTCCAGTCTAACACCGGAGATTTCTGCAGTTACGTCTTCTGCGATTATTCTAACTCTTGAGCTTCCGCCCTTGAAGACGACTGCCTCAGTCAGAGGGTCGAAGCTTTTCCCACTATCCGGGTCAAGTCTCTCTAGTGGGAATTGCGTCACTTTGAGACCGGACTTGCCGTGCAAACTGCCGACCCAGCGAATTACACGCTTTGTGTCCACAGTCACAACTTCGTCGGTCTCTCCTGCGGCGCCCATAACTACTGTAGAGTCTCCCTTTACAAGCTCCCAAAATATTGGGGTGCATTTTTCACCAAATACAGACAGGCTGTGATCGGCCTTCAATCTGTTAATTCTATCCCCAGATTCAGCTAGTTTTGCCAATTCCACAATGCTCGCCCTGGAAGTTGATTTCAATTTAGTCCTTGGAGACTTTGCCCTATTAGAAAGGATGCTGTGTAATTCGTTCAGTGTCGTCTGCTTCTCCTCACTGGCTTGAGAGATATTTCTCAACTTGTCGAGTATGGTATCAATTCCCCTCATCGCCCTCTTGCCCCAGGCAGAATCACTAGAAATTGTGGACTGAATATCAATGCCCTCCCCCCTAATGTAATTGACTATCTCCCTTCTTGCATTTGAGTCGATATGCAACAATTTTGGATCTCTGACATGAATGTGGAATCCCCGGTGACCAGAGAAAGTGGTTTGTGTGTGTTCTGCTTTGAATCCGAATTCTGGCTCGAGAAACTCGTTCCAGAGCCTCCATGCCTGTTCTTGTATAACTTCAATCATGGAAGGAAAATCATTATCTGAGACCCCGGGAAGGTGGTCACCATCCAAGTCAAAGATTAGGTCAGCCCCCATCCACCCCTTTTCGGACATCTTGCCTTTAGAGGGCTCTTGGTAATATGCAGTGCTATGGAAGCATGAGTGTGGTGCACGGCTAGCAAGATACGATTTGAGAGCTCTCTTATCGGTAAACGATCTGTGGCGGTCAGGGTGCCCCCCTCCCCATGGAATGAACATCCACTCCCTATTCCTAAGCCTTGGCGGTGTCCACAGTGATTGGAATGGGACTGAATCATAGTATTCTGAGAACCTCAAAGCAAACCTGCTCCAGCCCTCCGCCATGAGGCATCAAGATATCGGCAGGAAATAAGGTTTCAATCAGTTCAGCTTGAGGCCACCGACATCTTTTCCATCGGTCGAAGGGGAGGCCCCGGTAGATTCAACGTATGCCTCCCAGCAAACGTACTTGTTATCGAGGACAATGGCCTCTGAGAACTTGAGGGCCTTGCCGGTAACGGCGCATACTGGCCCTAATTGCCCGGAAGCAGTAGATAGCTTGTCTGGGTCTGGCATGAAAAGTCCTAATTGGTAATGCACTTCATTATTCCGTGGCAGGAATCTAGAACCAAATGCATTTCAACTAATATTCGACCGATGCGACATGAATGATAGCGACTTGAGGATTCGGGTGGGCCACTCGCCCGATCCTGATGATGCTTTCATGTTCTATGCATTGACCACAGGCGCAATTGAAACACCAGGAAGATCATACGAACATGTGTTGGTGGATATTGATACACTTAATCTAGAAGCAAAGAAACAGACATACGAAGTCTCAGCGGTTAGCATTCGATCATTTCCCGACATTTCGGACTCCTATTCTCTGATGAACTGCGGCGCTTCAATGGGTGAAGGATATGGGCCAATCATTGTTTCAAACAGAAAAATTACCGTGGAAGAAGCTAGGAACTGCGAGATTGCTGTGCCCGGTAACAGTACAAGCGCCGACTTAGTGCTTCATCTAGCGTTAGGCCATATCACCACTATAGAGGTGCCATTTGATGAAATTCTTCCGGGCGTGATTAATGGAAAGTTCGATGCTGGAGTTATCATTCACGAAGGCCAACTAACCTGGGAAGATGAGGGTGCGCACCTTGTAGTTGATCTAGGAGTTTGGTGGAATTCTGAAACTGGCCTTCCCCTGCCTCTAGGCGGGAATGTAGTTCGGAATGACTTGGGGCGAGATACGTGTAATCTGATTGCGATGGACATCAGGAGAAGTATAGAGTACTCGATTGCAAATCCTGAGTTGGCGCTTGAGTTTGCTAAGAAGTGGGGTAGAGGAATAGACGAGCGCACAAATGAGGAATTTGTCAGAATGTATGTTAATGATCGAACATTGGACTACGGTGAAGACGGTCGGGAAGCAGTGATGGTATTCCTAGAAAGGGGAAAGGAAATAGGACTAGTGAGGCAGGACTTCAATCCGAGGCGAATGAGGTTCATAGGATTTGATAGCGATGAATGAGAAGAGACCCGATGTCAGTGAATTTGGCTCTGTGGATCCGGCACCTGCAAGTGATGATGCAGTTGTTGGCTCACTGAGATCCACACTTTGCAACGAGGAAGAGAGAATGTTCCAGCGAATGAGGGCACTATTCTCTCTAAGGAATATTGGTGGAAAGGATGCTGTTGATGCCCTTGCAGATGCATTTAGCTCATCATCTGCACTACTCAAACACGAGATTGCCTATGTATTGGGGCAGATGCAGGACGATCATGCGGTTCCACATCTGATAGAAAGACTGGAAGACATTGAGGAGGACGTCATGGTTAGGCATGAGGCAGCTGAGGCTCTTGGGGCAATAGGAAACAAAGTAGCGTTTTCTACACTGAATAAATTTGTAGACGACAAGCAAATCGTAATTGCAGAATCATGCGAGGTCGCCATCGATCTTCTTAATTGGGTCTCAAGTGGTAAGTTGGATTACTCAGATTGATGGCCCGATCCAAGATGGTGGGCTCTCAACTCCGCAAACTTTCCCTAGGAACAGTTCGAGCCCGCGCAATGACTCCTCGTCCATCAGATTAGTCACTTCATGGTCGAAGTATGCAGACACCCTATCGACGGAAATTCCGGCATTTCTTGATGCATTGTCAATTACGGACATCTTTACTTGTTCATCTTCTAGGAACCTATAGTACTGTTCCAGCATAGCTTCCCGTGCTTCATTTACATACCCCATATGCGAGTCTTTCCTAGCTGCGAAAACACCGAAAACCATTGGGTAACCGGTTATATCAGTCCATTCGCGGGACAAATCCATCTGCACGATCGATGGGTCGGAATATGCGGCTGAGATTGCCCTGTCTCCTATTATCAAGGCACCATCGCAGTTGTCTAACATAGAATCTATGTCAGGGCCCATTTCTACTAGCTTGGGGTCCAAACCCCTTTCGTTTAGTATCCATGTGAGAAGCTTCCGCGAAGTAGATGAGTCGGAGGGTAGGGCTATGTCCCTCATCGATTCAAGGGGCCTATTTCCAAACAATAGGACGGAACCGACCTCCTCCCTTCCAACAATACCAATATCTGAAATCAGTACTAGCTCGTCTTGATGACTGGCGTAGTCAGCAGTGGGTATTGGTGCCGTAATGCAGTCCTTCCTGAGTAGATGGCCAGTCAGCCATGAAGGAGGAGCCGCTAGAATACTCCACCTATCGTCCAATGAGTGAAAAACAGGATCGCAGTTGATGAAAGAAACGCGTCCAAGAACTCTTTCCCAAGACATTTCCTCACTGTCCGGCCATCGGAAGACGAAGATTTTGATTGAAAGGAGTGGAATTGTGGATGGCATACGATGAATATGTCGAATTCCGCTTTACTGGAGTCAGACCTGCGGACTCGATAAGTGTCGATAGCTGATTGGAATCGTAATCGACTCTGGTGGTGCTACCTGCATCGTGCATTATCTCCTCGTGACCTACTGTTCCATCGATATCGTCGGCTCCAGAGTTTATCGCAATGGCCGACAGATGGTCACCGATATTCATCCTATATGCCTTGATGTGAGGTATATTGTCAAGCATTATCCTAGAAATAGCAATCACACGAATCACGTCGCTTGCAGAAGCAATTTTCGCTTCCGGGAGTCTGCTGTTGTCCTCTAGGAACGGGTATGGTACGAAGCACTGGAATCCTCCTGAAGCATCCTGCTGATTCCTGAGCTTATGCAGATGAAGTATCCGATCTTCAGGTGTTTCCAAAGTTCCGAACAGCATCGTGCAGTTTGTTGGTATCCCGAGTGTGTGGGCGATTTGGTGTATTTCGAGGTATTCTGCTGATTTCTCCTTTCCACGGCAAATACGATCCCTGACCGAATCAACGAGGATCTCTGCCCCACCGCCTGGTATTGAGTCTAAGCCAGAACGATGTAGAATTCTAAGAGTCTCCAGGATAGAAAGCCCCGATCTTGTTGCAATATGCTTCACTTCCACCGCAGTAAGTGACTTGATGCTGATGTGTGGGTATTTATTCTTTGAATGCTGATACATCTTACAGTAATTTTCCACCGTCCAGCTTGGGTGCAGTCCACCTACTGCATGGACCTCGTCAATGATGTCACTGTAAGGATCGATTCGGGAGACGAAATCCTCAGCTGTTAGGGAATATGCCTCTTCGCTCCTAGAACCTCGACGAAATGCACAGAACCTGCATGCGAGAGTGCAGATATTTGTCGGATTAACATGTAAATTTACGTTGAAGAAGACGTTTCCTCCGAATCTAGCTCTCTTGATCATGTCTGCAAGAGCGGAAATTCCTGTTAGATTTCCATGGTGATGCAATTGGGCTCCAATTTCCCTATTTACTCTGTGGCCATCAATAATAGAGTCGAGAACATGTGATAGAAAATCATCGTACTTTACTGATAGTGGAACTGAAGTTTTGGACAAACGACCGCGCCACTCAGGATGTGAATCGAACTCGTATGACAACACTTGGTCTGTCGGACTGTAACTAAGATTTGAAACATTGTCATTGAAAACTATCAATAGCCCGCACGCACGAATGTTGTTTGTGGGCGGAGACGGAGCTAAGACTCAGTCTGAGTTAATTGAAATGGCCAGACTCTGCAGGATCGACATAGTTAGGATGACACACGCAGCTAAATCTGGGCACCCAGGGGGCTCACTCTCCGCGATTGACTGTATGGTGGCACTTTATGGGTCGACTCTTAGGTTCGACACGAGCAATCCGGATTGGGATGATAGGGACAGATTCATCATGAGCAAAGGGCATGCAAGTCCTGCAATGTACGCACTTCTGCACCAGATGGGAGTGTTAAGTGAAGACGATATTATGGGATTCAGAACAATGGGGTCCGTTTGTCAGGGTCACGTGGATATGAACTGGACAAAGGGCGTTGATTTCTCTGCTGGGAGTCTCGGGATGGGTCTGTCATTCGGACTTGGATGTGCAATCGCAGCTAGAATGGACTCAAGCACTAGGAGCATTTGGGTAATGATTGGTGATGGCGAGACGCAAGAAGGTCAGGTTTGGGAAGCCGCAATGGCAGCATCTTACCATGGAGTGACTAATCTAAGGGTCATTGTAGATCGAAATAGAATACAGAATGACGACTTTATGGAGGCACAGATGGAAGTAGGTGACATTGGAGAGAAATTCTCTTCGTTTGGATGGACTGTCAAAGATGTAGATGGTCACGACATGTCTGCCCTTGTAGACGCATTTTCATGGGCTGAAGGTGAAGATGCGCCCATTGCGATAATTGCTCACACAACAAAGGGAAAGGGAGTTTCATTCATGGAGGACAATCCTGCATTCCATGGAATGGCTCCAAATGACGATCAATTGGATTTGGCATTGGAGGAGCTACTATGAGTGCACCCTCACCGGGCGGCGCATCCAGAGACGGTTATGGAAAGGGGCTCCTACGATTGTCTGAAGACCCAAGAGTAGTAGTACTGGAAGCTGATCTTGGAAAGTCCACCAAATCGTGCCATTTCAGGAGTCTTTTCCCGGACAGAACTGTCTCAGTAGGTATCGCTGAACAGAACATGATGTTGGTAGCGGCAGGATTAGCTTCCTCTGGTAAGATTCCATTCGCTAGTACATTCGCGATATTCACGGAACGCGCATTCGAGCAAGTGAGGAATGGAATTGCAAGACCGGGGCTATCTGTCCACATTTGTGGCAGTCATGGGGGGATTCACACAGGTTCTGATGGTAGTAGCGCTCAATCTATTGAAGACCTTGCGATTTACCGATCCATACCCAAGATGACAGTTATACACCCCTGCGATGATATCTCGGCAGAGGAATTGACTGCCCAATTGATTCATCTTGAAGGACCCTCATACATGAGAACTGCTAGGAATAAAACGCCTAGAGTCTATGACGAAAGCAATGTTGCGAATCTAAAAATTGGCTCTGGTAGTGTTATCAGAGAAGGCCCAGATGTTGCAATAATTGCATGTGGGGTAATGGTAGATCAGGCCGTTATTGCAGCTGAGACTCTGTCCCAAGATGGTATTGAGTGCACAGTTGTAGATATGCACACGATCAAGCCACTCGATGAAGGATTGATTGGAACCCTTGTTGATTCGTGCGGCTGCTTTGTTTCGGCTGAAGATCACGCAATAATTGGTGGACTGGGCAGTGCCGTATCAGAGTGGCTCGCAACTAACCACCCTGCTCCAATGGAGATGGTTGGCGTCAGGGACAGGTTCGGAGAGAGTGGGGGTACGACGGAACTTATGGGCATGATGGGGTTATCTTCAGAA
>CAYFID010000035.1:0-12105 GCA_964343205.1 uncultured Candidatus Poseidoniales archaeon
CGAGGCAGCCTCATCCATAAGGTCCCCCCATTCCGATGAGGCCGCCCCCCCTATCCTTTCCCGCCACTCTGAATCCAACGGCTGGCTCGCCGGACGGGGCCATCGGGGAGTACCTCCGGGCTTCTCGATCACGGTTGGGTCCATGTGATCCGACACAAGAGAGACGCCTGCGTTAATCAGGGCGTCCTCGTACCTCAAGGGTGCGGGCCAGACGAATGCCCCCATCCCCTGTCGGGCGGCATGGAACCTCTCTAGCCCCTTACCTTGGAGCCCAACAGGGAATCCAGGATTGATCCATTTCGTCCAGCCAACCAGGTATTCAAGGGCAATTCCGATCGATTCCATTCCTTCGTCCCTGAGGCCCTTCGTGATTCCTCGGACGGAGGTCCTGGCGAAGTTTGGCATCGCCACTGTTCTCTTCACCCTCCAGTACCTCCCCCAGGCCCTGATGTGAGGTGCAAGCCTCGAGACTGGAAGCCCGAAACCGGAACCTCTCGCCATAGGGCCAATTCGCGGGGAGAAGCTGGAGACTATTGTCGACCTCTTGGGCAGGTCTAGCTCTGATAGCTGAGCTTCTAGACTTTCAAGCGTCGAACTTAGGTGGCTGTCTGTATCTATCTTGGTCATTGGGTGGGGTATCTTGATTTCTATGTCGACCGTCTTCCCTCCAGACTGCCATGAATCCGTGAAACTCCTGTTTGCCAGAAGCTCCTCAAAAGTCCCAATCCCTGAAGATCGCAATTCCTCAGTGGACATTCTCTCAATGCACCGATCTAATATTGGCTCGGGCCCTGGGACGAATTCGTCGTGGTATATCACGAACTCCCCGTCGGCGTCCACCCTGAGGTCGAACTCGACCCCATCAGCGAACTGGATACCGTGCAGTAGGGCCTCGACAGAGTTCTCCCTAGGGGCCTCCCAATTCGACATTGGTCCTGCGAGTGACAATCAGCCCAAGAATACAGAGGATTGGGTTTCACCCGCGTTGCTAACACTACGTGTGGATTGAGATATCCGGTGTCCGTAACAACACTCATACTGCAACACTCCCCCCTGAGTCCGAGAGACATGTCAGAGACAGTAGAATTGGACCGCGAGTCAGACCCCCAAGCAGTAACAGGATACGTTTTCTATGACTGGGGCAAATCAGCCTTCGAGACTAGCGTTACTGTAGCAATCCTGCCTGTGTGGTACGCCTATCTGTTCTTGGAGGCCAATGGGCTTACTACCTCCGTCTTAGGCAAGTTGATGACTTCGGATGCCATTTGGGCTTATTCCGTTTCCGGAGCAGCACTGTTGGTGGCGATAATTAGCCCCTCACTAGGAGTAATTGCAGATCGTCGAGCCATCAAGATGTGGTGGCTCAAGATGCTAACCTACGTAGGGGCTGGTGGGACTTTCCTAATTGGCTTCGCACTGATGTTCGATGGCTACGAATGGCTCTGGATATTGGTTATGTTCGTTCTGGCTAACGTGGGACTGAATGGTGCAGGCGTGTTCTACAACGCCCTGCTCCCACACCTAGGCACCGATGACGAGATGGATGACATCTCCAACAAAGCATTCGCATTCGGGTACCTCGGAGGTGGATTACTGCTCGTGATCCACTTCGTGATGGTTTTCACCCTCACCGGGGATTGGGTAGTTCCCTTCTGCATTTCTTCAGCAGGGGTCTGGTGGTACGGTTTCGCCCTCCTGACATTCAAGTGGGTCCCAGAACCACCTATCGAGAACGAGATGGCCCCAATGGGGGTTATGGACTCGGCCCGTCTTGCACTCTCGGAAATCAGGAAGACACTCAGCGAGACAGGCAAGTTCCGCACCCTATTCGTCTACATGCTTGCCTACTTCTTCTTCATCGACGGGATAAACACAGTTACCGCGCTGGGCGGGGTCTACGGTCCAGTGGTCCTGGGACTGACCACGATGCAATTGATGACCACCATTCTCGCTGTCCAGTTCGTCGCTTGGCCAAGTGCACTGTTCTTCACCATTCTTTCAAAAGGCGGTCCTGTAAGGGGATGGCTCCCTGGATTAGGTTGGTTCACAATATTCACCGTTAAGGAAGGAATCGGAACAAAAAGGGCGCTCTCAGTGGCATTGGCGGGTTGGGTCTTCCTCTGCTTCGCCGCAGTCTCATTCTCCCCCTTGGTGTTAGACTCACACGAGGATTACGAGATAATGTACGAATGGGACGAGGAAGCAGAGGAATACAAGGTCCACATCAACTACAATGCACGGGGCATTGCTCAGAAGCTGGACTACGAAGAGGGTGAGTTCGATGAGCAATCATGGGCATCCCAGCACGCATCTGTATTGCCAATAGAGCTAGACGAAAGGACGGGAACCTACGATTGGGTTTACGGAAAAACCGCCGATGACCCAGAATACTTTACCGCACAAGACGACGAACTTCATTGGACCGTTACGATCCCCCTCCTATTCTCCTCACTAGACGATACCAGATTCAGCGCCAGCGTCTCCGGAGGCCCACTTGACGGCGATTCAAACGTAGGAATAGACCATCCAACAAGCCTCGGAGACGGCCCCCTCGATGGTTACACGATCTGGGTGCGTGACAACGTCTGGGCAAACTTGGGGCTGGACGTCGGCATGCAATTCCTGTTGCTAGGATGTGGCATGGGGATGGTACTTGGCGGCTCACAGGGACTAGCTAGGAGCCTGTTCGGCCAGATGGTCCCAGAGACCAGGAGCGCCGAGTTCTTCGGCTTCTTCGGCTTCTTCGGTAAGGTAGCGGCACTGATTGGCCCACTTCTGTATGGGACTATGACGATCCTATACGACAGCAGGGTCGGGGTTCTCAGCGTCGCTATGCTGATCTTGATCGGTGCTTTGCTGATGAATTATGTAGATGTAGATGCGGGCAGGGCAGATGCAAGGGCTGAGGATGCTAGGAATAGGGGAATTTCCCAAGACTAGGCCTACTCTGACCGTAGCTCCTCGAGAGCATCTATTACAGCGGCTTGAGTGATCCTACCTCCCCTTTCGCGCAGCCTCGAGGCCACAACGTCCACCTCGTCTCCCTCAGCACCTGCAGTAACCGCCATGTTCCTGACGTGGAGCTTCATGTGGCCAGCTTGGATCCCCACCGTTGCTAGGGCCCTCAGGGCACCCAGGTTCTGGGCCAGCCCCGCTGCAGCCATAACCTTGGCTAGCTCGTCGGCGCTCTCCACACCCAGGAGGGCCACGTTTGCCTGCGCTGCGGGATGAACCCTCACTGCCCCGCCAACGAGACCCACCGCCATCGGTAGCTCTATCGATCCCACCAAGTTACCGCCCTCGTCCTTCGACCATTGGGTCAGGGAGCCGTATGTCCTCTCGTGCGACGCGAAGCTGTGCGCCCCTGACTCGATGGCCCTCCAATCCTGTCCGCAGGCTATGGCGACGGCGGAAATGGCATTCATTATGCCCTTGTTGTGGGTTGTAGCCCTGAATGGGTCCGCCTCCGCGAAGTGGTATGCTTGGACTACCCCGTCGATCACCTCGTCGCCCTGTTGGGAATCATCACCCTTGTCCGACATCTCCTCCGGGGTGAATACTGCGCTCACCCTGGCCAACCTGTGTACGGCAAGGTTGCTGATTATCCTGAGTATCACGGTTCCGCCTGTGATGCTCTCGATGGTGGGGGCTATTGTCTCAGCCATTGTGTTGACAGCGTTCGCCCCCATGGCATCCCTGCAGTCCACTAGTATGTGGACAATCACCATGGGTCCCGAACCAGTCTCAATCACCCTAGCAGTGACGTCTCTGCACCCCCCTCCAAACTTCACCAGTATCGGGTCCACCTCGTTGCAGCTCGACACTAGAGCCTCTTTCGCGGAGATGACTGAGTCCCTTGCCTCGGAGGGGTCTTCGCAATCCACAACTTGGATCTGGCCTATCATGACGGGTTCGTCATTGTTGGACGAGAAACCTCCGTTGGAAAGACACCTCTTGGCCATGTTGCTCGCTGCAGCAACAACGCTTGGCTCCTCCACCACAAATGGGATCGCATAGTGGGAGCCGTCTATCACGAAGTTGGTCGCAACCCCTATCGGAAGTGAGTATGTCCCAACAACGTTCTCTATCATCCTGTCTGCGGACTCCTCGTCCAATTCTCCTGAATCGGCCCAGGCCTTTACTTGCTCTGGACTCAGTTCAGCCATCTCAGCTAGTAGATCCCTGCGCTCTGATACTGACAGTTTGTAGAGTCCCCCGATGCGACTGTTCTCTATTGGCATAGCACTCCATCACGAGACATGACACCGGGCTTCTAACCTTTTTCAAAGCCCCAGTGTCAGTAAAAATGCGTTAATTTGGGCATTAACGCTTTGTTAACGCTTTGTTAACACGTTAATATTGCGTTAACTGTCTATTTTGGAAATACACATACTAGTATGTTATCAGGGGGAAAATACCCTCGGTTTTTCGAAAATACCCGTAAATTGCGCCTCCAAAAAGCGTCAGTATGCGTGAATATTAAGAATCCCAGATGCCGCTGGCAGGATATGGTGGTGAGCGACGTTTCGATGCTCGACGTCCCACCACTAAGGGGTAATCCGTTCGACTCCCGTCCCATCGAGAGAAGTAGGGCCCATGAGATCGTGGGGATGGAAGAAGTCCTGATTACATGGAAGGAGCACATGCACTCACAGTCGCCACGGATGCTACTTCTTGTGGGGGAAAGGGGCTCAGGGAGGACCTCCCTGATCAATGCTATTTCCTCACAGACAACCAAACACTTCGTCGGTTACTACTGGCACAAAGAAGACCCGCTGAATCGTGCATTGAATGAGATAGCGGTTACCTTCTGCGGTCACGAGGTCCCCCCTACGATGCATCAGAAGGTTGAGAGGATCGTGGAGACCCTTGATTCTGACACCGGGCCGCTTCCACTTATCGCGTTCGACTACCCAGCCGAAGTCGATATCTCCCCGTTCTTGACATTGATATTGCCCATTCTCCAACGATTGCGGGCTCTAGTAGTGGTCTCGCTTTCCAACTCTCAGCTATTATCCCTTGAAGAAGGCGTAAAGGAGGCATTCGACGAACCAGACAATATCGAACCATTCACAACTAAGCAGATCCAAGATCTCTGTGACGCCAGAATTAGGCGAATGGCTAGGGAGAAGTGGACCATTCGCCCCGAGCTGCTTGACTCGATCAGATCAAGGACAGGGGGTAACGCCAGATCTGTAGTAACTATCCTTAGGGACTTGATTGATGAAAAGAGGGGCCTGGGATCTCACGGGACTCTGGAGGGGCTAACCAGCTGGGATTCACAGAAAGCCACAATTCCCGAACAATCCGAACCTAATCGTGAAGAATTCGAGGATTCACCAAGTGGAAAACAACCAACATCGCGTATTTTTCCACCTCAAAACGAACAAGAAGAGAGCTTGGGGGGGGATCAAGAAGAATCAGTATCACAAATTGAGACTCCGGTAGATGAGGATGACTGGGACCAAGAACCGGATGATATGTGGGACGAGGAAGAGGAAACTCCCTTAGATGAACCAGATGAGGAAAACCAACCAAAGGATCCAGCAAGAATTACTGACTGGACCGTTGAAGATGGCACCATTCTGACGATAGAGGAGGGTACAGAGCCCCCTATTAGGCCGCAATCCCCTAAGGGTTTCACTGGACTAGTTTCCCGATCCAAGATAACGAATGACGAGATGCCGTCGGGACCAGATTACTCAACACCGATTCAGGAGCCCGAGACACCTGCATCTCCAATTAAGCGATTGCCAAGGGAAAACAGTGTACCAAAACCCAATCTAGATTTATCTGAAACTCCCATCAAGTCAGTGAGCACCGAGCCAGAGCCCCCAGAGGAGAAGAGAGTCTTCCACTCTGAGGGCGAATTGTGGACTGTGGACTCAGAATTGGAAGAAACCCTGCCAGAACCATCTGACTCCGAAGAAAATGAAACCCCTGAGCCTTCATCCGCAGAAGATTTTGATCCCCCACTAACCCCTTCTGAGCCGCCGACTATCATCCCAGGACCTATTTGGGAATCGGAGTCGACTCTCGAAGAGGGCCACCTAAGGTCAATGAGCGAAGCAGAAAGGCTGGTCGTTTCCATCGCAAGCCAGAGAGAGATATCCCCCTCGGACGCTGAGATACAAGCCAGACTCGAGGTAGGAAGGCCCAGACTGTCCCAGATATACAACTCACTTCAAAAGTCTGGAATCCTGTCTGTGAGGAAGGAAGGGAGAAGCAGGCTCTTCAAACTCAGCGTAGCAGCTTCAGATTTTCTACAAGAGGCGTGATTTTGTCCGATAATGTCACTATCGAGAAAGTTGACAGATACTTGGCGATAACAGCTGAGGCTAGGGCCAAGGCCACTCCTTCCACGACAAACGAAAGGGACGAGGAGAGGTTGAGAGAGATGCTACGGATGTGTGACGACTATGTGGCAGACGCGAGGCACTTCGCATCCGAAGGCGACCTGGTTAGTGCCTTCGGGGCGGTAAACTACGCTCACGCATGGCTAGATGCTGCAGTTAGGATAGGCCTGATGGACGGGCACGGGGACGACCGCCTGTTCACGCTTCCCTAAGTGCCTACCAAACGCAGGGATGGCCCAGATGTTACTTCTATGTAGGAGCATCCCTCTTCTACCAGCTTCCTCTTCAGCTTCCTGTCAACGGTAAGAACCGGCCACGACCTTTCCGCTGCGATGGAAACTAGGACGTCGTCAGTATGCTCATTTCCAGCCTCAACCAGCTCTGACCTGGCATAGAGTAGCTCCAGAAGAAGCCCGCCCTTGCTTTCTGCAAGGTCTTCCAATTCCCTCTTTACACCCTCGGTAATCTTCAGATCCGCTTCGCCGATGGCCTCGCCCAGGGATATGTCTAGGTTCAAACCCGCATCCACAAGGGATGCCCATCCGCAGGCATCTACCAGAACACCGACCATTGGATCAGCCCGAAATGGTCCCATGCCCGATCAGCCGCCATCTTGACCCTACTCTCCTCGAGAGTGTGATCCTACTCCCCTCCTTAGCGCAGATGGGTAGCCTGAGGCTCAGAGTGGCCTTCTTTCCCTTTATGTTGGCCACGGTGCCGACGCTCGTCGCTGTAGCGGAGTTCACCATCAGCATCTCGTTTGGCTGAAGGGGCCTGATGGCACCGTCCACCCCCTCTTCGCTGGAAACCATCTTCTCCAGGAGCTGTAAGTCTAACTTCAGCTCCTCCCAGATGGGGGGGAGCTCCCCCTCCCTGGCCATAACCTGTCCCGAAAGATCGTCGGCCTTGGTCGCGAGGGGGTCCAAGGGGGTCGCAATCCCGCATAGGCCACCAGAGTAGGCCGTATCTAGATCCGCCCCACCTCCCTGGATGCCCTCTATTGTAGTCCTCAGGGGCTCCCATCGGGCGGTCTTGCTGCCCTGTTGGGCCCTCCTCCCGGGTGCAATTAGTATGCTGTCACCGACGCTGAACGAGCCTTCAACGATGCTTCCCCCAATTACACCTCCTCTTAGCCCGGATGGCCTCGAGCCAGGCCTGTTCACGTCGAAAGAGCGAGCCACGTACATCAGCCCCCCGTCTTCTTCAGTCCTTTCGGGCGTCGGAATCGTCTCCTCTATCGCTTCGATAAGAACGTCTAGGTTGACGTCATGATGCGCGGAGACTGGAATCACTGGAGCCCCTTCTGCTATGGTTCCGCTCACGAACTCCTGAATCTCGTTAAACGACTCCATAGCCCTCTCACGGCTTACTATGTCGATCTTATTCTGGACGACGACTATGTTCTCTATACCCGCTATCTCCAGTGCGGCCAAATGCTCCCTAGTCTGTGGTTGAGGGCATTTCTCGGTAGCTGCAACAAGCAGTAGGGCTCCGTCCATTATGGAGGCACCCGAAATCATGACTGCCATCAGGGTCTCGTGGCCGGGGGCGTCAACGAATGATGCGACTCTGAGAAGCTCCCCCCTCCCATCCTCCCCTTCGGGGTGCTTACCCTCCGAGTAGTGCATTCCGTCCGTGGTCTTGTAGAAGGCGGTGTCAGCATACCCTAGCTTGATGCTGATTCCTCGCTTCCTCTCCTCGGAGTGGGTGTCAGTCCAAGTCCCGGATAGTGCTTGGGTAAGGGTCGTCTTTCCGTGGTCTACGTGACCCACCATTCCGATGTTGACTTCGGGCTGCTTGCTACTCTCTCTTGACAGCTCCAATCACCTCAGTCGTCACTCCTCTTCTCCAGAGGGTTGTTCGACTGCGGCTTCCTCTCCGTCAATGATGGCGGCCAGAGAGCGATTCCCCGACTCCACCACCTTGAGATTTATCTGACGGGTGTCCTGGCTGATCACATTGCCTCGAAGGTTCCTTCTCCTCCTCAGCCCATCGTACTTGTATCGATACTCCTTGCTGTTCTTGTTGACGTACTTCTTCCCCTTGTAGCCTATTCCCGCGGTGATTAGCACCGATTTCACCCCCGATCCGTCAAGTTCGGGCCTCATAGGCCTCCCGGTTAGGTCCGAGCCACCCGTTATCTCCAGTTTGTACCCTGATAGGGCCTTGTCCCCCTCTCCAACGAACGTCCCATCGACCGAGTCACCGATCTTCTTTCCAAGGAAGTGGTTGTAATTAGAACCGGCGATGTCCATGGCAAACGATTTCCCTCCCGAACTCGGGTTAGTGTCGTTAACTACTGCCTTGAAGGACTGCTCGCCTGCCACTGGTACACCTCGGACGCCACCCCGACATGAGGCCCCTATAAGAGCGGTTCGGAGTCGCTAGAATTCCCTCAGGCACCTACAAGATCCCTTTCGATCTTTGCCTCTAGGACGGCTGGAACCGTGTTGGGCATTGTGATGTATTGCGTCCTCCCTCTCCCTTTGCGTGAGTTCGACGCCCTGCTCACTACCAAACCCTCCGATTCGAGGTCCTTCATGTACTTCCAGAAGGTGGTGTAACCCCTAGGCTTAGCCCCATGCTCCTCGCATACCAGCTCATACAGCTTCCTCGCGTCCCCACTGGAAACTTCTTCGGCCTTCTTCAGCCTCCTGCTTATTCCCAGCAACACCAACTTCTGATGCAAGCTAAGCCCGTGAACCTGACTCGGCTCAACCGAGGCGGCCCGAAGCTTGCTCGGGAGCACGTCTTCCACTAGCACTTCGCTCCTTCCCTTCTTCTCTGCTCTGCGGATAGCCGTCTCCAGCAGCTCAATAGCCATTCTAGCGTCCCCTCCCGCCTCAGCGGCAAAAACCCCAATTTTCTCAAGAGTGTCCCGGCCCACCGAGCCTGGTCTGCATGCTGCCTCGTACCGTTGTCTGGCAATTCCCGACAGATCTTCTGATCCGTAAGCAGGAAGAGTTAGGGTGTTGCTAGCTCCCAATCGGGACTTTATTGCACTCTCGAACAGCGTGAAAAGTGACGTGTCCTGACTGACCAGGATTAATGAGACTGAGCCCTTTTCCTCTTGCCCCTCGTCGATTCTGAGGAGCTTGTATATCAGGTCTGAACTATCCCTCCTGACAAGAACGTCAACTTCGTCCAGAATGAGAAGTAAGTGGTTTCCATGGGCCCCCAGGTTCCTCCTGATCCCCTGGATCATCTCCCCAGAGCTAAATCCCCGTTCAGGATGGCCGGAGTCTAGGGAAAGAGCAATCTGCTGGAGCACCTGAGATGTGGAGGGATGATTCCTGCAATTGACGTGTGCAGGAATCACTTTCCTCCTCCCTTCGAGTTTTGCAGAGAGATCCAGGTAGAATCTCCGAGTCAGAACCGTCTTTCCCGAACCAACGTTCCCAGTTACTACCGCCCTGCAGCTCACATTGTGATTTTCGACCCCGTAGAACATGGAAGCCAGCTCCCCAAGCTCAGAATCCCTGCCGACAAGTTCTGGCGGGGTCCAGTCGAAAGATAGCGGCTCCTTGGAAACTAGGACCTTGCCTGCCCCTATCCTGTCTAGATAGTCCGCCATTAAATCCCTCCCAGTTTCCACGTTCTTAGACATATTCGGCCAAGAATCCAGAAAACTCCCTCTGCACCACAATTTCACTGCCTACACTTTCGGTGTTTTGATAGGCTTGTGCGTGCCAGCAGCATTCAGGGGCGGCATCATGATCATGAGGCGAGTCTTCAAGGAACCAACCAAGCTGAGTCTTCTAGGGGCCACTTTCCTAGCGTTTTTCGAGATATTAAACAGCGCAGGATACTCTGACAATGTTGCATTCAAGGCCGGACTGATTGATCAAACGACTCCAGGGAAAGAGAAGCTCGTAATTCCCGAAGGGCTATCCTCGGATATTTGGGGGGGGATGCAAATTGGGCTACTTGACTACGCAATAGTGCTATTCCTGGCATATACTTCGATGGCACTTTGGGCTCATCGCCCTAGGGACTACCTGTCACAGAAGCGTAGCCAGAAGATAGTCGCAATAAAGTCAATTGGATGGATTAGGGCGGGATTTCTCTCCCTATTGGTAGGATTACTCTCCACTGCAAACAAGAACGGATATTTCGCAGATCTTGTATTCAACGTCACCGGGGAAAAAACGGAGGGGGCCCTGGGTAGAATAGACGGATCCTGGGGATTCCAACCAATGGAATGGGGTTTTCTCGACTATCTAGAACTCATTCTTCTGTACTCGTTGTTCATTTTCGCGATTTGGAAGGGAACTGAGGTAGACAAGGCAAAACTGAATCCAATTCCGGATAATAGGAATTTCATAGAGAGGATTTGGGGAGGCATCAAGGACGCCGAAAGGGACCAGAGGACCGAAATCGAGGTGGGCGCATCTAAGGCGAACACCGCATTCACCAGCCTGGTGAATATGCTAGGAGCAGCAGTCTCCCTCAACGTTGCCGCATCATCACTTGACGAGGGGAATGTAAAGAGCGCCTTCAATAAATGGAAGAATCTCACTCATAGTAAGGGGAAACAGCACAAGCACTGGGGCGGCCTATCTGAGTCATTGGACCAAGCAGGCAATTTCGCCAAGGAAGAGGAGGAGTGATGAAACCAATCGGCGGGTTAAAGCCAGAAGGTCCAATCGGCAGTTAGGGGGTAGCAAAGTGGCAGAAGAACTTTCACGGGATGAGGTCAAGGAAAGGCTGGAAGCTATTTTCAACTCATCAATGGAAGGGAAGGAACTGGACAAGGCTCTTGCCAGCATAGAAAAGAGACTGGACAAATTTGAGGGGAAGTGGGATGGCCTGATTAAATGGGCAGAAAGTAAGCACGGAAAGCCAGAATCCGAGGATGCACCAGCAGCAGAGCCGGCAGAGACAGTAGAATCCGAGGATGACCCAGCCGCAGAGCCGGCAGAGCCAGAAGGCAAACCGAAGAAGAAGAGGGGATTATTTGGCGGCTTTGGAAAGAGGAAAAAGGATCCAGAACCAGAGGTCGCCGAACCAGAGTCCAGTCCAAGCGAAGATCCTCAGACGGACGAAATGTCCCGAGATGAAGCGACTGAGAGGCTCACTGCGATTTTCGAGTCCAACTTAGAGGGGGAAGAATTGGAAAAGATGCTCGAAAGCATCCCTCAGAGGTTAGACAAGTTCGAAGGCAAGTGGCCGAAGCTACTCCTTTGGGCGCAGGAGAAATATGGGAGCGCCGATGCTGAACACGAATCGGAGCAGGAGCGGGGCGAAGAGCCGGAGGCAGACGTGTCCCAAGTAAACATTGAATCAACCCTTGAGCTAATTATTAGTGGAGATTCCGATGCGGCATTGTCCAATCTCAAGCAACTGATTTCTGAGGATGCCGCAAATCCGGATGTCTGGAGGGGCATGTCTTCCTACTTCTCTTCGATTGGGATGGCTGGTAGGTCCAAGGCATGTGAAGAAAAGGCCGAATCAATGTCCTAAACTGGAAAATCTTCGAATTTACCCTACGATTACTCGGGGTTATTGCATGGGCGACAATTAAATGTGATTCATTATCGCAAACGTCACGGTAGTAACCATGGCGAGGAAGGTACCTGAACACGTTGCTTATCGATTAGCGGAGAAGGCGAAGGCAGCTGAAAAGAAGATTAAGGCCGCAGAGAAGAAGGCAAAGGATGCCGAGAAGAAGGCAAAGGATGCCGACAAGAAAGTGAAGGCCGCAGAGAAGAAGGCAAAGGATGCGGAGAAGAAGGCACAGGGAGCCGAG
>CAYFID010000036.1:0-11964 GCA_964343205.1 uncultured Candidatus Poseidoniales archaeon
AACTCATCGCAGAGGGATCCATCCTCTTCCTCATCGTCATCTGAGGTGTCCCCATCCTCGTCTCCCTGGCCTCCCGGGAATGGGTTCACGTAATGGTAGACCTCATCCCTCGCATAGTACCAAGACCCCGAACCAGAGCTACCAATTCGGTAGTTTATCCCATCGGGACCCTGCACAGTAGTTTGCTCCATCGAAATGTCCCCCATGAGTCTAATGGCCATGCTCTGGTACACGATTTCGTTGATGGGATCGTGCCCCATGATGACCTCCACTGCTGTCGTATTGGCATTCGAATCGCTTTCCAGTGCTTCTTCTTCGGTACTTTCCAAGACTTCAATTATTCTGATGAATGCAGTCACGTTTCCGAGGCCAAAAACAATCATTTCCAACCCATGATCTGGGTCATTCAAGAAGGACTCCAAATCCCCTAATGTAATCATGTAGGGGTATTCGCACATTGACTGGTTGCTTTCGGTTGCGCTCTCATCGTAGTTGGTCGCATTGACATCAATGCACCCCTCCGACTCGGCCCAGTCGTACACCCCGTCATCGTCCTGGTCGTAGTCGCAGGAGCCGTCGTCGTCGGTCGAGGATGAGTTGTGATTGTTCGCATTAGTGTCGGTGCAACCACCTTCCTCGAAGTCATCGATTATCCCGTCCCCGTCACTGTCGTAGACGCAGGACCCGTCGTCCTCGGTGGCGTTCATTTCGTAGTTGTAAGCATCTGAGTACGTGCATCCGGGAACCGGATCTTCTACTACTGGATACCTGCATGACCCGTCGTCTTCTGTGGCAGCTGGGTTGTGGTTCAGGGCATCAGTGTTCATGCACCCCAGTACGGTCTCGGGAGGGTCAGAGAATATGCAAGAGCCATCGTCTACCACGGATGATGAGTTGTAGTTGATCGCATCGGAGTACGTGCAACCAAGTGCCTGATCAGCAGCTTCGATTTCCGTCTCCGTACACCCAGCAATAAGGCTAGGTACAAGCAATATCGAGATTATCAACCAGTGTTTCATGTCCCATCGGATGAAAATCGGCAAATCAATGCTTGGTCCATACAGAGTAAGTATGACCAAACTCGTTACCCTCGTCCGGCTCTCTAGAATCAATTACATTCTGGGTCCAGTCTGTCCTGTCCCATTCGGGGAAATAGACGTCGCCGCTAGCATTTGTGTGCACCTCAGTGACATGGATCTCACTAACCCTGTCCATGTACATCTCGTATATCTGTGCCCCACCAATTACCCAGCACTCGTCACTGCCCTCCGCGAATGCGATCTCAATTGCTCGTCCGACGTAAAGAGCCGTTATAGCACCGTCATCATTCCACTCTGTGTCTCTGGACATCACGATGTTCACCCTCTCTGGCAGGGGCCTGAAAGCATCCGGAAGAGACTCCCAGGTTTTCCTTCCCATGATGACTGAGTTGAATCCGTCTGCCTCCGTCAGGCTCTTGAATCGTGCCATGTCGGTAGGGAGCCTCCATGGCAGACCGTTGCCCCTACCGATACACCCGTCCTCGTCCATAGCAACGATCATCGCTATTTTCATGATATCACTACACCGAGATGGGGGCTGAAATGTGGGGGTGGTGGTTGTAATCATCGATCGAGATGTGCTCGTATCGGAATTCGTCTATCGACTTTACAGAGGGGTCGAGTCGGAGCACTGGGAGTTCCAGGGGGCTTCTGGTGATTTGCAGCCTCGCTTGCTCTAGGTGATTTTGGTATAGGTGACAGTCGCCTCCCGTCCACACGAATTCCCCGGGCTCTAGGTCGCAAACATGTGCCATCATGCATGTCAGGAGGCTGTATGACGAGATGTTGAATGGGACTCCAAGGAATGCATCAGCGCTCCTCTGGTAAAGTTGGCATGAAAGCCTGCCGCCATTGACGTAGAACTGGAAGAATGCATGACAGGGCATCAGTGCCATGTCATCAAGCTCTCCTACGTTCCATGCCGAGACTATTATCCTACGACTCTGTGGGTTGTTGCCTATCATCTCGATTGCAGAGTCAATCTGGTCAATAACGCGCCCGTCTGATGATTCCCACATCCTCCATTGCTTTCCGTAGACTGGGCCCAGGTTGCCTTCTTCATCAGCCCACTCGTTCCAGATCCTTACATTGTTCTTCTGGAGGTAACCAACGTTAGTATCTCCAGAGAGGAACCAAAGCAATTCGTGGACTACGCTGGGCCAGTGCACCTTCTTGGTAGTAACGGCGGGGAAGCCCTCTGAGATATCGAACCTCATCTGATGACCGAATACGGAGATTGTTCCTGTCCCTGTCCTATCTCCCTTCTCCTCACCTTCGAGAAGAATTCGGCTTAGGAAATCGAGATATTGCTGCATGGGCCTTCTAAGCTGCGAGAAGGTAGTCCATCAAGGATGTGTTTCTAGGGCGCCCCTCTATCACGAAGCGTTTCGATAAGTTGATCAGAGAATCTGCGGTATAGTTTTCGCAATTCGCCTCCAACCCTATCCTCATCCTGTCCAACCAACGAATCCACGAAATCATCGTCGATAGCCCCTCCGTCCTCATGAGAAGCCCATTCAGCGAATGTTATCGGATCATCAACGATGGCCTCAATTTTATTCCATGGCCTCGGTAAAATTGACCCCGGTGGCATGAATTCTCTTGCCCCGATGCTAAGTGTAATTGGTACTACGGGAACATTTGGAAATCTTGCGGAGAGCCTAGCAAATCCCGTCTTCCCACGTTGTAGGAATGGGGCTTCCGGCCTCCTAGACCTAGTCCCCTCTGGGAAAATACCCAGGCATCCACCCTGATGAATAACATCTACCGCCCTAGCCAATGCATCCTTACCTCCTGTTTCACGAAATGTCTCTATCTGACCGGTTGAGATCATAACGAATCTGTTGGGCTGCTTGTCGAAATGACCCTCCTTTGCCATGAAGTGAATAGGTCTCTGCGCTGCCATGATCTTGATGAACGGATCTAGATTCGATAGGTGATTCGCACAGAAAATTGCTGGCCCACTAACTGGGACCTTGTGAGCTCCGCAAATATGGACATTAGTCACACTCCTCAACAATGCGGGAACGAATCTTTCTAGGAAACGGTAAAATGGTGGGGTCTTGAAGACCTCACCTGTCCCCTCTAGTCCAACTGACGATGAAATAAACTCAAGGGATTGTTCCGACAGTGTCACAAACTAACGTGACTGGCACTATGTTTCATACTTTTCAGTTGAAATGTTGAATAGATATAGCCATCATTGAATGTCATGGCAGGCAGATGGTTTGCCGTAGGAATTCTAACTCTTCTCGGTATCCCGATGCTTGCCCCACCTGTTATTGGCGATTGGGAGACTGATACATGGATCTCAAACGTAATCGGTCCTGAACGTCTAGAAAACGGAGACGAATTCGGGTGTCATGGTTACGAAGGGGTAAACACCATTGAAGAAAATTGGGTGATTGAGGCTTGCCGCGAATATCTCACTGAACTTACGGCCTCTTCAAGATGGGGAATGGAACCAATATCCTTTGGGATATCTGGAGACTTCTTGGATCAGAAGACAGCGGACTCAATTGTTGACTCCGGCTTTCTCATAGTGGGCGACTCTCTAGAAGATGTACCAGACGGGCTCGTTCACTTCTTCAGGAACGGTGCAAGTCTAGAGAAGGGCGTTGCAGATTCGGAGTTAGTAGAATCAGCTGCAGAGGACACTCTAGTAAGTATTCACTGGAGAGCGAGGATTGACGATCTTAGGGTTAGGGAGGACAGCGATTTCATAGCATGGCTCGAAGATCAAGATGTTTGGTTCACAACATGGGGTGAGTGGCACCTTCATCAAGTCGCAGGATTATCTACTCAAGTGTCAGTCGATGGATCCACGTTGAATTCTGTTTCTAATTCTACAGACAGATGGTCTGTCCCCGGTTCTGTCAGTATAACATTCAATCAGGATTTCAATGGATCAATAATATCAGTTCATGACCCATCATTTGGCGAATATCCGTTAATTGATTCTGACGAACGAAAATTGACCCATGGGTGGAGGAAGACAGCTGGAGGGATGATTTTGACCCAACCACCGGGGGTATCGGTAACGATAGAGCTGGACAACACTCCAGAATCTACACTAGTATCTCCGTTGTCTACATTCAATGGGCTTCATCACGCGGTAACGGTGGTCGGTCACCACACTTCAAATCTATTCAGATGGGCTTCCAACTTCCAGGACTCCGAACTCGTATTCACATGGTTATTGGAGAGGCCAATGAAAGAAGGGATTGGTTGGATTATCCCAGCAGTAGCTGTAGCTGTATTAGTAGCAGTACCAGTTACAATAACACATATTCTAAAGAAGGACCAGTCCATGAAATTCAATGACCAGGAATCGTAATGGAAGGGCCTTCTATCTCTATACCTTCGTTAGCCATCCTGCTCAAAATTCTGGATACCACATCAGACGCCAGTATCTCTGGAGGATGTACTCCCGGTGGTAGCATTTGCGGGTCTCTAAGCCACTCTTCAATACAACAAACGGTAACCAATCCTGTGCACCTAGCCATTGAGTGGCCGTCTTCCCCCCCGTGATCCTGGACTGTCCACGACATCTGCTTGCCGTCTGTTCCCTCTGCTACGACCTCCATCCACGTGAACTCAGGTATTTTTTGGTCGTACTTCCATTCCATAGCAAGCTCATTCTCGTCGAATGTCCCTGAAACGCACTCATCTATGAATTTCTGAATGTGTCCAGGCCATCTTACCGTGTACTCAGAAAGGTCAACTGCAGGAATGGAACTCAGTACACTTCTAAGACCATCTGTTAGGAATGCCTCCATTTCGCCCTTCTGCTCCACATGAATTGTGTGCCTCTCCGAAAGTGCTGGTAGAGTAACTTGCTCCGAATCCCTCACCACCCTTGCTGGCCTAGTGTATTCAGCAATTACATCGGTGGGGGAGAATGGGGCCATGTAGTTCCACCCTGACGTTTGTACAGAGGGATTCCCGCCGACTCGGACGAGTCCCATATTGAGTGGCCCCATTTCCCTGTAAGCCTCAGACAATAGCATATTTGAAAGTCCAGGAGCGATTCCAGTATCCCATAGAATTGATGCCCCATTTTCTCGAGCCTTTCCGTCATCTCTGTCCGGAGTGAATTTACTGAAGCTAAGATCAATTGTCCTCCAAGGATGTTCAGCGAGTATTGTAGTGCTGGCATGCCCAATATCTCCTGGTAACATATTGACTACGATATCCCGGTCACAGTCAAATTCGACTTTGTCATCATTGGCGAATTTCTCCATCATCACATATATTGGCTCTTCATCGGGTTCCATATGGTGAGCTTCAATTCCTGGAAACCCCATCACCCTGTGTGGCCGTGGGTCGTATGCATGAACCTCATGTCCCGATAGAGCTAATTTTTTGGCCACGTATGAACCAACCAGCCCTACTCCAAAACAGTGTATAGCAGACATGATACTCCGACTCGGCTCCCCTTATTCGGTGTGACGGTCCGGCAATATTCACTCCAAATCTATCGATGGTTTGATTGGGTGCATTAATGGCGGCAAAACATGGTAACTGACGGTCGGATAGATCCATGGTCCTCAGACCAGTCAACAGACTATGCTAGGATAGTGGAGCAATTCGGGCTTTCATCCGTCGATCCACACTCACTTCCCAACCCCGGAATGCTGCACAGAAGAGGCATTGTATTCGCGCATAGGGACCTCGATGTAGTCGTTGGGTGCATGAATCGCGCTGAGCCATTTGGTGTGCTAACCGGACTTATGCCCAGCGGACGTATGCATTTGGGCCATAGTATGGTAATCGACCAAGTCCGATGGTTCCAAGATCAAGGCGGTGACATAACCGTCACCGTAGCTGACCTAGAGGCACTAGCAACTCGCGGCACTTCTCTGGCCGAAGGAAGAAAGACGGCTATCAACGAGTATATTCACAACTACGCTGCACTTGGATTGGATCCCGATAGCACTAATGTATACTTCCAGAGTTCGCGTCATTCTGTTCAGCGGCTAGCCTTCACCTTGGGACGCAGGACTAACCTATCCGAATTCGAGTCAATATACGGGTTCCAGGGGGAGACCAACTTAGCTCACGTTCAGGCCCCACTCGTTCAGGTAGGGGATATCATTCATCCACAGTTAGAGGATTTCGGTGGATTGCGCCCCATTGTAGTTCCTGTGGGAGTTGACCAAGACCCACACTTGAGGTTAACTAGGGACATCGCCCAGAGGACAAACTGGTTCAATGTCAAACCGAGAAAGAATGGAGGCATCACCATCGCCTTATCGTTACAGGATAGTAATACGTCCGTGTTCGGTATTTCCGACAATGGTAAAGTGGATATGGATACTAGGATGGACTTGTTTTCTAAGATTGAACAGGTAGTAAGTGACATGGGTTTCTCGGACATCAAGACCAATCCCAAACACGGTACATTGGAAATTCCAGCTGCTACAGGTGCCGATAGATCCAAGATTAGAATGACAATGCTATCATTAGAGAGGCAAATAGGTGGACTGGGACTCATGCCTCCATGTTCGACATATCACAGATTCGCAGTAGGTATGACAGGCGACAAGATGTCCTCCTCGAAACCCGAGACTACCATTTTCATGGATGATAGTATTGACGAGATGAGTAAGAAGGTGAAGAGGGCATTCAGCGGCGGTCAGCCTACTGTTGAGGAACATAGACGGCTAGGCGGCGACGTATCAAGAGACGTAGCATTTCAATATCTACAATTCTTCTTTGAGAAGGACGATGATGCCCTTGAAGAAGTCAAAACAGAATATGAGAGTGGCAGGCTCCTAGCTGGAGATGTGAAGCAGATATGTATAGACCGAGCAACTGAATGGCTTAACGATCTGAAGGAGAAGAGGACTCAGTGGGAAGATAGGTTGGGCGAGTTCCTAGCGCCGGATGCAATTTAGATGTCGAAAACTGGAAATTCAGGCCCGGTATCAAGATTGGTCGCTTCGGATTTGGTCAATTCGGTAGCAACCGCATCTTCATGAATAATCTGGCTCCTACCCTTTGGGTCGAGTAATAGGAGGGCGATATTAGATGTCCCCGTTTTAGCTTCAGTCAACCGATCCAGGATATTGTTTGCTTCACGGACAATTTCCTTAGAGTCTGGGTTTGCCCTAATTATTGAGCCAACGACATGTTCGAACCGATTTATGACGCCCTCAATATTTGTGACAAAACCGCTTGATGAGGAACCAGGTGACGCTTCAAGATCCAAATGCGGAATCCTAATCGTGCATGATGATGATCTAACAACTCTGGCAGAGATTTTGTCTATTGAGTCTAGAACGATGGACCATGAACCTGGCTTAGCCCCATCTGACGGGATGAAATCTGTATGCTTCCATCCACAATGGTCGCATAATATCGTAACCTGCGTATGTTCACCGAAGTAAGGAATTTCAGATGATAGCGTTAACATCGACAGGGAATCATCGTTGCCACACTGCGTGCATGGGATATCGATGCTGCTTTCCATATAACTTCACTGAACTCTAACACTCTCAAATGTTGGCGGAATTAGAAGTAGCCTAGAATTCCCAAGCCTAACTAGTTGCCCATTCATGTCCCCCTCGACGAAATCCTGAATTTTCCCTACCGCCAAACGTAGCTCCATATCCCTGGACATCAGCCCAGTCATTTCTACGATTACAATATCTCCATCTGCTATCCAATCCATCAAATGTGAAATGCCCGTAACATCTTCTAGTACTGCTCTATGAACAATTACGTCTGCATTATTCCTAGGGACGGGTGCATCGGGAAACTTCATCCCAAGATCGTGGTATGACTCTCCAGCTTCCAAACCACCAATCGCGGTGTCGGAAATGCTAGGCATGTCGACCCACTTTGGTTCACGACTCACATACATAGGAGCACCATTAGCTCCTTCATATCTTCTGCAGGATCGCCTAATTACTACCTGTTCCGATTCAAAACTCATGCAGGCATATCTCCCGTCGCATTGATAAGGGGTCGATTTCGAGTCATACTCACTCGGCCACTCCGCCGGTGATTTCTATGGATGCTTCTACTGACGCGATAAAGACAGGTACCAGTACCGTAGGTATTACCTACAATGGAGGAGTTGTCGTTGGTGCGGACCATCGAGCGACTATGGGGCACTTCATTGCAAACAAGTCTGTGCAGAAACTGTTCCGAATCTCATCTAATATTGCACTAACAACAGCCGGATTGGTCGGACATGCGCAATCTCTGTCAAGGGTTCTAGCTGCAGAATTGAGGCTTTTTGAGCTAAAGAGAGATCAGTCAATGACAGTTAAAGGAGCCGCTACTCTAACCGCCAATATTCTTTCAGGAAGGCCACATTACGTCCAACTTCTTATTGTTGGTGTGGATGACTCCGGTCCAAGCGTCTACAGTATCGACTCGGCTGGAGGGTCTATACCTGATGTCTACTGTGCCACAGGATCCGGGAGCCCCTTCATGTATGGGGTCCTCGAAGACCAATTCAAGTCAGGCATGACTAAGGATCAGGCACTAACATTGGCTGCCAAATCCCTTCTAGCATCAGCTCAAAGGGATGCTGCTAGCGGAAACGGCATGGATCTAGCATTCATCACAAATGATTCAGGATATACCCAACTCACAGAGGATGAAGTCAACCAACTTCTCTCTTCTATTTGATCACATTCCCGGCCTAGAGCCTCAATTGGGCACTCCCGCGGATTCACGAGGTGGAACATGAGACTTACGTTACCCGAGATTAAGAAGAAAGTGTCTTCATTAGTTCCAGGAGGGATCGATTTCGAAGTTTCTCTTGAAGCTGGCTCGATTTCAATAATTACTAAACAACCAAGAGAGTTTTCCGGTGGTGGCGAGAATCTCACAGTTAAGATTGCTAAAGCCATTAAACGGAGAATTGTTGTTAGGCCACATGAAGATATTCTTGCTGATGAACAGGATGTTCATGACGCGGTAAATCGCATCATCCCTCCCGAGGCCGAAGTCAGAAACGTTTGGATAGACCCTGCATTGAGTGAGGTAATCCTAGAATGTGACGATCCTTCATCAGCAGTAGGACCAAAGGGCAGCCACGTCAACTCTCTCCGTGATGAGATAGGCTGGCTAGTAAAGGTGGAAAGAGCTCCTGCCAGGGAGAGTAGGACGCAACACGATATTAGACGATATCGAAAGGAGCTTTCTGATGAAAGGAGCGCTCTACTAAGGAAGTTCGGAACACGAATATATCGCCATCAAAGACCAGGTGATCCATGGGTTAGAGTCACTGCTCTAGGATCATACAGGGAGGTTGGTAGGGCCATGCATCTTGTAACTACAAACGAATCCAAGATCCTAGTAGACGTAGGAGCAAAACCGACTAACAACCTTAACGAAGTACAACCATATTTCGCTGCTCCCGAACTCCTCCCTCTTGACAATCTCGACGCGGTGGTAATTACCCATGCTCACGTAGATCACATAGGGATGCTTCCTGTACTATTCCGATATGGCTACAAGGGGCCCGTGTATTGCACCCCACCTACAAGGGACCTGATGACCCTTCTACAGATTGATTACATCAAGGTCTCACAGGCCGAAGGCAACGATCCACCATATTCCAAGGCCGATATTCAGGAATGCATCAAGCACGTTGTCGATGTTAATTGGGGTGACAAAACTGACATTGCTCCCGATGTTAAGATGACAATGGAAAATGCAGGCCATATTCTTGGGTCATCAAGTGTATACATGCAGATTGGAGAGGGTAGATCGGAGCACAAGCTATTATTCTCGGGCGACATTAAGTACGAGAAGTCATGGCTATTCGACGCTGCAACAGTAAGATTTCCGAAGGTCGACACACTGGTTATTGAATCCACCTATGGTGGGCCCCAAAGTATCCAGCCAACTCGTCAGCAGGCTAGCCAGGAGCTCCAAGACCTAGTCTCGGACACCCTTAATCGAAAGGGCAAGATATTCTGCCCCGTATTCGCAGTAGGCCGTTCCCAGGAGGTAATGCTCGCCATAGACGAGCTATTCAAGTCTGGCTCAGTCCCTCCAGTAACAGTGTGGCTTGACGGTATGATTAGTGAAGCTACAGCAATACACTCCAGCCATCCAAATTTCCTAAACAGGGAATTGAAGAAAAGGATGCTTAAGGGCGGTGACGAGAACCCCTTCAACTCATCTTGGTTCAAACAAGTCGACTCACGGGAACTAAGGGAATCCATTCTACTAGATCCCAACCCCTGTATCGTTCTAGCTACAAGTGGAATGATGACGGGCGGTCCTATCATAGAGTACCTCAAACACTGGGCCCCAGAACCCGGAAACACACTTTGCTTCGTTGGATACCAAGCATCCGGGACACTCGGTCGTAGATTGCAAGAGGGTCACTCACACGTACCACTAATGGACAAAGGACAAACTCTGATGCTAGATGTAAACTGCAACATGGTCATCATCGACGGGTTCAGTGGACACTCAGACAGAAACCAGCTGATGGACTACGTATCCGCTCTAAATCCCATTCCAAGGAAGATTATCTGTCACCACGGCGATCCTCAGACGTGTAATGCGTTCCGTATGGGCCTTCGTGAGAAGTTCAAAGTTCAGACATATGCACCTGCAAACCTTGAGACTCTGAGGCTCAAGTGATCATAGGACTGGAACGTCGAACCCAGCATCCTCGGGGTTTCCTACCCCGTCACTATGGCTATCAACGTCGGAATCGGTCCAATCCGCATCACTGGAGGATTGCATAAACTCAGTTTGAGATTTACCTGATAGAGTAAATGCAATTGGGAATGGAGTTAGCAACAATAGGCCCCATGCCTCGGCAGTGATTGCTCTCTCAAATACCATAATGGCAATGGATATCAGTACCATGGTCGCGGATACCATCAACCCTACAGTCCTAGATGACACGATCATCGGACTAGTATAGGGATGGTAAAAGTTGACATCCATTAGACAAACTCATGAACCTACGATAATCTGTTAATCCGTGGGACGTAAATGGCAACTAATGAAATGCGCATGCGGTTATTCATACGGCTCTATGTCCGGTCACGTTCCAATTTGTAATAGATGTGGATCCAGCAAATCGAGAAAAACTGGCGAATTCCTAGACTCTAGCCTTCTTTCTGATGCGGTTGCTAAGGCAAATATTCCCAGAGAACTGATTGATGAAATTTCTGACAAAGAATCCAAGAAAAATTTCCACTCACATAAGAATACAAAGAACGAGGGCAATAATTCTGAATTAATTAGAGCTATGAAAAGTGCAACTGGTGAAACGGGTGCCCTCACTCTGGAGTCACTCAGAATCCAGTTGGCTACCTTAGACTCAAACCGAACCACCGCGGAGATGTTAATCGGTCAAGCTGAGGCTGAGGGAATACTAATACGATCAGGAGATGATGAATGGATCTGGCTCCAGCAAAGTTCATGATGGCATGACATTCGGTTTTGACACAGGGCCTGTGGGTTAGTCTGGTCTATGCTTGTTGCTTTGGGAGCAATAGACCCTGGTTCGAATCCAGGCGGGCCCACCACTTCTTTCACGACAGGCCTCGCTATATTCAAGCGAAAAACCCCCTAGGGTGTATATGGGCATCGGTGATCGTTGGATTAGATTCGTTTCTGGGCTCATGGGGAAAAACCCTGAAGAAACTCAGGAAGAGAAGGCTGAGAGAATAGCCGCAGAAGCCGATAAGAGGATCGCTGAGGCAAAGGGAAAAGATTCCGGGTGAACAACTCATACCGTCACCCCCATTTCCCGATTCTTTGAACCAACCGTTCAAGGCTGATACCCCGTGGCAGGGTCATGGGAAACCTCGAATTCATGGGAATACCCAACTGGCTGGCATTCGCTGTGATAGGATTGGTGTTCATTCTCATGATACGGGGCACAATTTTCTGAGATTTTTCATGTCCGATAGAGGCGTCATTCTGGGATTTG
>CAYFID010000037.1:0-11508 GCA_964343205.1 uncultured Candidatus Poseidoniales archaeon
GTTTGCGATGGCTAGATGGCCGACTGGCGACCTATGATAAAACGCCGGAGAGAAGGTTTTCCCCGGATAATGGGCGTTGTAAACACAACGCCAGACTCCTTTCACCCAGACTCAAGGACTCCTAGTCTTCCCGAGTCCGTATCTAGGGCTTTGAAATTGATCGAAGATGGGGCTGAATGGATAGATGTAGGGGGGGAGTCGACCAGACCGGGAGCACGCCCCGTGTCTATTGAGGAAGAATTGGAGAGGGTGGTTCCAGCAATAAAGAGCATCAGGGCTGAGCTTCCAGAAGTTTGCATCTCAGTAGATACTAGGAGGTCAGAAGTAGCTAGACGTTCCTTGGATGCAGGTGCTGATATGGTAAATGACGTCTCAGCGCTTGGCGATCCTGGCATGCTAGAAGTTGTTGCAAAATATGGGTGCCCATTGTGTGTTATGCACATGCAAGGTCTTCCTGGGAACATGCAAAATAATCCAAGATACAATGATGTGGTTTCCGAGGTCAAGGAATATTTTGTAGAGGCGGCTTCTAGAATAGTCGACGCTGGAGTAAACCATAGTCAGATAATTGTAGACCCTGGGATCGGGTTTGGAAAAAGGTTAGAGCACAATCTTGCACTTCTCTCATCTGGGAGGGGAATAGTTCCGGAAGAAAAGATGAGGCTAATGTGGGGGGTGAGCAGGAAGAGCATGTTTTACGAACTACTGGGTCGTGAAAACAGCGAAGATAGGTTAGCTGGAACCCTAGGTATAGCTGCTAAGTCCCTCGAAAAACAAGTCGATATCATCAGGGTCCACGACGTTGCGGAACATTCTGACTTGTTTTCTGCGATGTCTGCTGTGAGGTGAATATTTGTCGGGAGAATGCAAGAACATAGTTGATGTCGATGAAAATCTGAGATTGGTCGGCACTGCACACGTTAGCAGCGAATCCGTGGAACTAGTCCGAAATCAAATTAGAAACTGGGGGCCGGATGTAGTTGCAGTAGAATTATGCCAATCCAGGATGGCTTCATTGACTGATCCAGATACACTAGACTCGGAGGATCTACTCAAGATCATCAAAGAGGGAAGGTCAGTGATGATTCTTCTGCAGTCTGCACTGGCAGCTCAGCAGAGGAAGATTGGGTTATCCACTGGAGAAAAGCCCGGGGCTGAGCTTCTGGCAGCAGTTCGAGCTGCCGAAGAGTCGGAGATACCGGTAGAGATGATCGATCGAGACGTAGTAGTTACTCTTCGGAGAGCTTGGCACAAGATGGGGGTGCGAGAGAAGTGGAGGGTGCTTAATGCACTACTTTGGGAGGAGGAAGATGACGAGCTATCGATAGACCAGGTTTTGGAAGACTCAGACCTGCTCAGCAAACTGATGGAGGATGCCAGAGAGGTTGCTCCTGGAGCGGGAGAGGTTCTGATAGATGAGAGAGATGCATTCCTAGCAGGGAGAATTCAACAAATTAGAGACAAAGGGAAGATACTCGCTGTCGTTGGAGCGGGGCACTTGTCAGGTGTTGTCCGCCACTTGGAGGTCCCATCTGGAGAGGCGATGGCAAGGCTCTCAGAGTTGGAGAGTCAACCAAAAAAATCGGTTTGGCCCGCAGTTCTGATGGCGGCAATCCCGGTTTTCCTAATTGGTGCAGTAGCATGGATGGGGTACAATGGTGAAATGGGGGCCCTCAAACAGACAGCGCAAACATGGCTTGCACTGAATGCAATTCTTGCAGGTTTGGGCGTTCTCATTGCCAGGGGGCACCCTCTTTCGGCCCTCGTTGGCGCAATTGCATCCCCGATAACTTCGTTGAATCCTACGCTTGCTGCAGGATGGTTCGCAGGTTACACCCAACTAAAGATTGCAGCCCCTACAGGAAAAGACGCTCAGGACTTCCTTGTCCTAGATGAGGTCTCACTATTCTGGAAAAATAGAGTTGGTAGAGTCCTAATGGTGACTGCGCTAGGGAACCTGGGATCTATGGCTGGAGCGTGGCTTGCTGGTGGCGCCATACTAGGAATCCTGATTGGATGAACCGAATCATTTAGCGTCAACACCCAATGGAAGGGTCGAAACATGGTAAACTTCGGATTCGTAATAGACAATAGAACATGCATAGGGTGCCACGCTTGTACCGTTGCATGCAAGTCTGAGCATGACGTTCCCATAGGGGTAAACAGGACTCATGTGAAGTACATAGAGAAGGGGTCATATCCAAACTCAACACGAGAGTTCAGCGTTCACAGGTGCAACCACTGTGAGGACTCCCCGTGCACGACAATCTGCCCCACAACTGCCCTTTTTACTCGGTCGGACGGGATTGTAGACTTCGACGACGAACGGTGTATTGGCTGTAAGTCTTGCATGCAGGCTTGCCCTTACGATGCCCTATACATCGATCCAAACAACGGTACTGCCGCGAAGTGTAACTACTGCGCCCACAGGATTGAGAACTCCTACGAGCCAGCTTGCGTCATAGTCTGCCCCACCGAATCAATCGTCTCTGGTGACCTTGACGACCCTGAAACGAAAATTTCGAAAATCGTTTCAACGGAAAAAACCACAGTTAGGAAAGCTGAATCGGGGGCAAAACCCAATGTCTACTATATCGAGGGTAGTGAAGAGATGCTAGATCCCGGAGCCACAGAGGTTACGGCTTCGGGGATGTGGACCGAGCAGGCGTTCGGAGTGGGGCACTTCGCTAAGTACGCAGAAAGCAGGCTAGAAGGAGCAGACACGACATCCATGATTGTACAGCTGGCCCTTGAGAAGAAGGCAAAGAAGGCGGCGCCCCGGGACCAAGCGATAATCAGAGATGTCATGGAGAGGCTTGCTGATGAGTCAGGCAATCCTAAGAGGACTTACGACCAGCCAAGTAAGGGAATCCTCTGGGGGTGGGAAGTCTCGGCCTACATCTGGACGAAGGGAATCTGCTCTGGGACATACGTCGTCGCTGTCCTAGCTATGCTATTCGGACTAGTGGAAATGAACGATGGCCTGTGGGCATTGACAATTGCTGTGGGTATAATCTTCCTAGCATTAACTGGGCTGCTACTCGTTATAGACCTAGACAGGCCAGAGAGATTCCTCTATGTTCTGCTGAGGCCAAATTGGGATTCATGGCTCGTTAAGGGGGCCTTTATTCTCTCAGGGTATGGAGGAATTCTGGCTGCCAGCGCGGCAGTTCTCGTGCTCGACTTGAATCGTTCTCTTCTCACAATTCTGGCTGTCGCAGGAGTGCCACTAGCTACCCTAACGGGAATATACACTGCTTGGCTACTCATGCAGGCTAAGGGCAGGTCTTGGTCCAGGGATCCCCTCCTTCCTGCGAAGTTCCTACTCGAGACCTTGGTGGCTGGAGCGGCTGTCTTCATCCCTCTAGCAACAAGGGACACAATGGCAATTACGCTAGGAGTGGTTGTTCTCGCTATCGTTCTATTTCATGATAAGAGGTTGATTGTGAAGCCACAGATGGAGCCGTTGCTATGAGGTGCTAAGATGGGGAAGACGTTCATAGAGGATATCGCTCAGAGGCTCAGAATAATCCCCGACCTGGACCGTGAAAGGGCTGAAGGGGCAAGTGGACCCCTCAGGTCATTCCCAGATCCTAGCGAGTGGCATGACCACGTTGAGCTAGATGCAAACGAGTGGCCGAAGATGGTGGAGAAGAGGTACTCACTAGTGCCCACGACCTGTTTCAACTGCGAGTCTGCTTGCGGCCTACTAGCCTATGTGGACAAGGATTCTGGGCGGGTCTCAAAGTTCGAGGGAAATCCGCACCACCCAGGAAGCAGGGGCAGAAACTGCGCCAAGGGTCCAGCCACAATAAACCAAATCAACGACACTGAGAGGATACTGCATCCGATGAAGAGGGTTGGTCCAAGGGGTGAGGGGGGTTGGGAGAAAATTAGCTGGGAACGAGCATTGGAAGAAATTTCGTCGAAGATCAGAGAATCCCTGAAAACTGGAGCTAAGGACAGGGTGGTCTACCACGTTGGACGTCCTGGTCATGAAGGATACACCAATAGGGTCCTAAAGGCATGGGGGGTCGATGGCCATAACAGCCACACTAACATTTGTTCTGCTGGAGCTAGGACCGGTTATGCCCTATGGCACAGACATGACAGGCCATCGCCCGACCACTCTAACGCCAAGGTAATCCTTCTAACCTCGTCTCACCTAGAAACTGGACATTACTTCAATCCTCATGCCCAGAGGATTTTGGAGGGCATGATGGATGGCGCCAAGCTCATTGTGATTGACCCGCGCCTATCCAACACTGCAGCCATGGCTGACCACTGGATACCAACGTGGCCTGGATCCGAGTCTGCTCTTTTCCTAACATGGGCCAGAATGATTCTGGAACGTGGCCTGTATGACAGGGAGTTCCTAGAAAAATGGGTGAATTGGGAGATGTGGATGGAAGCTGAACATCCAGATGATACTAAGGAATTCGACAGATTCATCGATCTACTCAAGGAAGAGTATGCGGATTATACTCCTGAATTCGCAGCTAAAGAGTGCAGAATCCCCGTAGAGCAGGTCGTTGAGGTTGGCGAGCTTGTAGCAGGTGCAGGTAGTAGACTAGCGACACATGTTTGGAGAGCAGCTGCAATAGGGAATCTCGGCGGATGGCAGGTTAGCCGGACTCTGCACTTGCTGAATGTCCTGACTGGTAGTGTGGGGACAGAGGGTGGGACCTCGCCGAACTCCTGGTCCAAGTACAAACCTAGCCTATTTGACATCCCTCCAGACCCAGAAGGATGGAACGAGCTGCACTTTCCTCCGGAATACACCCTCTCCCACTACGAAATGAGCCATATCTTGCCTCACCTGATAAAAGACGGCCGTGGCTCAATGGATGTTTATTTCACCAGGGTCTTCAACCCTGTCTGGACCTACCCGGACGGTTTCTCTTGGATTGAGATGCTTCAGAATGAGGAGGCTGTTGGTTGCCATGTGGCACTAACTCCAACGTGGAACGAGACCGCATTCTTCGCAGACTATGTCCTGCCCATGGGGCACGCCTCCGAAAGACACGATGTGAACTCCTACGCTACAAGCTCAGGCAAGTGGGTGGCCTTCCGTCAGCCAGTATTGAGGGAGTTCGCGCGTAGAGAGGGGAGGGAAGTCGAGTTCACACATGAGGTAAACCCTGGTGAGGTCTGGGAGGAGGATGAATTCTGGAACGAGCTTTCATGGAGGATCGACGACGGAACCATGGGAATTCGTGAGCACTTCATGAGCCCATATAGGGAAGGCGAGAGGATAACAATCGACGAATATTACCAGTTCATGTTCGAAAGAGTTCCTGGGCTACCAGAGGCAGCTGAAGCAGAAGGAATTGACGCACTGGGATACATGAGGAAACATGGAGCTTTCCTGATCGAGGAGGCCACCTACGGAAAGCACGAGGAAGAGGGTTGGCCAACTCCGAGCGGTAAGCAGGAGTTCTACTCCAATAGCATGGTTGAGTTTGGATATCCAGAGCACGCCATACCCCACTACAGAATCAGGAGTCACGTCCACCCAGACAATCTACAGGGCGAAGACGAGTACTGCCTTCTGCCCAACTTCCGACTTCCTCAGCACATACACTCAAGGTCGGCTAACGCGAAGTGGCTTGCAGAGATAGGTCATAGAAACCCTCTGTGGGTCCATCCAACCGACGCTGCGAAGCTAGGGGTGGGAGAGGGAGATCTGCTTAAGGTGGAAACAGAGATAGGCTGGTTCATTGACAAGGTATGGGTGACAGAGGGAATCAAGCCTGGAATCATAGGTTGCTCGCACCATATTGGAAGATGGAGGCGAAAGCAGGATTCTGGCAACCGTTACATGACCAACGAGGTAGAGATAGAAGATGTAGGTTCGGGCAGGATGAGGATGAGGACAGTGAACGGAGTAAGGCCTTGGGAGTCAGACGACCCCGACACCAACAGAGTTTGGTGGAGGGATGGCGGGGTTCACCAGAACATCACTCACGCAGTGCAACCCGACCCCATCAGTGGAGCACACTGCTGGCTTCAAAAAGTGAAGATTACGAAACCAAGCGGAGACGAGAGGTATGGGGACGTGGAAGTGGATACTACCAAGTCTTTCGAGTATTACAAGAGGTGGAACCAGATGGCCAAGGAGAGGGAGACCCATCCACGCGGGGAAAGAAGGCCGTTGTGGATGAACAGGCCACTGCCGCCAAGTAAGGATCACTGGTTCGTTGACCTCGGCTAGTCCGACAATACTCCCCAACCCACGAGCTCCCAACCTCTCTCGTGCATATAGTAGAACAGCATCTTAAGGGATATATCGGCTACAGCGAAGGTCACGCCATGCTCCAACTCCCCGGTTAGAACCAGAACGATACCAACCCCAGTTAGAGTAGCGATGGCTCGCCATGTTGCCGCCTTGATGAGACTACGTGACCTTGTCTGGGCCATTAAATCGGGTCGGCCTAGCATCTACCAATTAACATAAGCGGTCGGTTGAATGTGTCGGCGGTGGTTGTCAGTGTTTATCCAGAAGTTTCGGTTGTTCCTGGGATGGGGTCGATATCTTCCAGGCCCCAGTCCACCCAGCTCCAGCCTCGTTCGTGGAAATAATACAAAATCATCTTTGTAAATAGCTCAATTCCACCTACCGCTGCACCTGCGGTCCAACTTCCAGTAACGAATCTGGTGATTATTATTGTATCAATAGTTCCAATGGTCCTCCAAGAAACTGTCTTTACGAGGCTTCGTGTTCTATTTGCGTGGCCCGTGCCGGGGATGTGCGTCATGGGTTATGCTGAGAACGATGAGGGATAACCCCTCCTATCGGGGGTTCACCTCCTAATCAGATGGATTCGATCACTAATGCAATTCCCTGTCCCCCACCGATACATGCAGTTGCGACACCGTATCGGCCCCCACTCCCCCTCAGCTCGTGAGCCAGAGTCATCACCAGTCTTGTTCCAGTAGCAGCGAGAGGGTGGCCAATTCCCACTGCTCCTCCGTTGACATTAACCCTATCGACGGAAATCTCCAGATCCTTTATGCACGCGACGGCCTGTCCGGCGAATGCCTCGTTAATCTCCCATCGGTCTATGTCCCCAACGGTGAGGCCTGCCTTCTCGATGGCCTTTCGACTAGATGGAACTGGACCGTAGGCCATAATCATCGGTTCTAGGCCAACTATCCCCCATGAGACAATCCTGGCCAGAGGTTCGTCCCCATCGGACTCTGCCCTAGATGCCGATTTGACGACAACTGCTGCTGCGCCATCGACAACACCAGAGGCGTTCCCTGCGGTTACAAGTGAGTCTGGGCCGAAATGGGTCCTGAGACCGGAGAGGGTCTCTGCTGTTGTACCAAGAACTACGTGGTCCTCGTGAGTGTAATCGATGACCCCGTCTTTCGTTTCGACGTTAACGACCTCATTCTCCCAAACTCCAGAAGACACGCTGGCCTCGGTCCTCTGGTGGCTCATAGCAGCGTACTCGTCAACCTCCTCACGCACCACGCCCTTCCTTCGACAGAGCTCGTCGCTAGTTTGGGCCATGAAAAAGCCGCTGATGCCGTCCATCAAGTTCGTGAAAAGGTAGTCCTCCATGTCATGCGATAACTCCTCCCCTGCTTGTGGAGGCCGGCCAAGCCGGTACTTGTCCCTCATCCCTCTTAGAACGTGAGGTGCTTGGCTGAGATTTTCCATCCCCCCCGCCACTACAACGTCCGCCTCTCCGATCATGATCATCTGGGAAGCGCTGACGATGGACTGTGCACCGCTACCGCAGAGCCTGTTGAGAGTGAGCATGGGGGCCTCCTGAGGTATGCCAGCCCTAAGACCGGCATGCCTAGCCCCATATATCGCCTGGTTAGAGGTCTGCAAAGCATGCCCCATCACTACGTGGTCAATGCTATCCGGATCCGTTCCGGTCTTCTGCATGGCACCTGAAATTGCTATGGAGCCTAGTTCCTCTGCCGTTAAAGATGCAAGTCTACCGCCAGGTCCGCCATCTCCTCTCTTCCCCCCTATCCACTCGCAGAATGGGGTTCTGGCCCCTCCTAAGACTACGACTTCTTCCGTCATGGCATGCCCAACTGATTTGCCCTCAAGAGCCTGACTGTTTCATCATCTCGATTAAGAAGAATCTTCCTCTTCCGTCATGGAGCCTAGGTAGTCAGGTAATTCCACCCCTGACATCTTAGCTACGTCATGGATAGGTGGTAGACTCTGCACTAGGCTGCTGACGAAGTTGCTGGTAGCAGAGTTGCCGTCTGGAGAATTGCCGCTGTCCCATACGGTAATCTTGTCTATCTTGAGGTTGCGTATTGCCTCCGTTTGGGCCTGTACCATCCCCTCTACCTTCTCAACCATCAGAAGAGTAGCGGCTGCCTTCGGATCCCCTGAAGCGCTTTTTACCAAGCTGCTGTAACCCTCTGCCTTTGATTGGAGTACCTTCTGGATACCCTCGGCCTCTGCCTCGTACCTGGCTAGTATTGCGTCGGCCTCACCACGGGCTATTCTTCTCTGACGCTCTGCCTCTGCATCTGCGGCGATCTCGACCTGTTGCTTGGCTACAGTCTCCCTAGCAATCTCACTAGCCCTGAGCTTAGACTCCTCCTCCTGGTACACGGCCTTCTGGATTTCAGCTTCAGCCTGTGCTGTAGCAACGTCAGCTCTCTGCTTGGCTGATGCCTCTGCCTCTGCCAGATCAGCGTTGGCTCTTGCAATCTCGGCTTGGGCAGAGTTCTCCCCTCCGACGGCCATGGCCTCCTGCTGCTCTACGTAGACACGCTGGTCTGCCTCTGCTGCCTTGCGCCCCTTCTCCGCCTCTGCGGTGTTCTGAGCCACCTGAATCTCTTTTACACGGTCTGCCTGTGCCTTCCCGATAGCACCGTCCCTCTCTGCGTTTGCCACGTCAATCCTAGCCTGCTCTACTGCTGTCGCAGCTGCCTTCTTACCAATGCTCTCGATGTAGTCAGACTCGTCAGTAATGTCGGCGATGTTCACGTTAATGAGGTAAAGTCCCACCTTCCTCATCTCTTGGCCGACGTTCTTCTGAATTAGTTCCAAGAACGAGTCACGGTCTTGGTTAATCTGCTCGATGGTCAGGGTCGCTACTGTCAAACGAAGTTGCCCGAAGATAATCTCCTTGGCCATCTCCTCTATGTCTTCCACCCTGAATCCCAGAAGACGCTCTGCTGCATTTGCCATTATCGAAGGCTCGGTTGAGACGCCGATAGTGAATGTGCTTGGAACGTTGATCCTAATGTTCTGAAGAGAAAGAGCGCCCCGTAGATCGATGTTGATAGTCATCGGCTTCAGGGAGATGTAAGCGTAATCCTGTATGAGCGGCCAGACCAATGCAGCACCACCGTGAAGCGTCTTTGAGGGCTTTGGCCTGCCATCGGCTGTCCTTTCCGTTCGTCCATAAATCACCATGATTTGGTCGGGAGGGCACCGCTTGTAACGCTGAGCAAAGAACATCACCGCCGCTACCAGAATCAGTACAAGTGCAAAAATCATTATCGTCAATAGGGTTTCAGCGGCTGCCATTGGCTCAACTCATTCTTCATGAGTCGGATTTCACCTATGAATCCTTACCCGTCGGGATCATGCAGAATTTATCCGAGTGGGGAATTCAACGAGTCCCTAAATCCTCTTGACTACGAGAACCTCTCCGATCACATCTGTCACCTCGATGAAGTCGCCGGTGGCTATATCCGTGCCGTCCCCCGACTTTGCGTTGTAGGTCCTCTGGGCGCCGTTTACTTCCACAGTTACCTGACCAACATCATCTCCAGGTATTCTCAGGTAGGTCCTTCCCCTCGACCCTATGGCCTCGGAAAGCTCAATCGTCCCATCCTGCTGGAGTGTCACAAAGAGCTCGAAAAGCTTCCCAGTCCCGTACATTGATGCGGTGCCTGCTGCCGCACCTGCGAGAACTGCCAGAACGTCCCCCCCATCGGACTTCTGTACCCACAGCCCCATCAGTCCGAAGAACATCAGGAAGGCCATGATGCCCTGGAAAGTTAGGGCCTTGAACGAGGCGTCTGCACCCATGTCTACGTCTATTCCGAAGATTCCGTCGAACACGTCAGTGGCTATCCCGCCAATCATCAGCAAGAAGAAGTACAGTACAAACAAGATCCCTCCGATTAGGGCGCTGGCTGCGAAAAGGAGTTCCAAACCAGTAGCGCCGCTAAGTCCCACCAAGTCGAATAGACTGAAGTCTAGCAAATCACCCAATACAGACATGACTCCGCGTGAGGACGCTAAGATTTGACTTGTTCGGCGGCTGGGGTTATTTTCTCCTAGACATGACTACTCCGAAGTAGCGCTCCAAGTTCAGGATCGGCCCCAATGAAAGACCAGCAACGACAAATGAAATGGTTAGGCTTGTTTGATGGGAAAAGAAGCCGTCCATTATCGCGTAGGTGAAGAGGCCCATGATGAACAAGAAGATTGGAATAGCTGCCCTTCTGAAGAAAATGTGGTAGCCGTACAACTGGTCGAAGGCTGGGTTGCCGATCACCTTGTCGACGATATCTTCGTCATTACTTGGTGGCATGGGCCTTCCTCAGGCGATAAGCCAGGCCATCAAGCCTAAGAATGTCATCGCAACAGGTATAGTGTACCAAACCGCCTTAACACCCTTTGGGGAATTGTCGACAAGCTTCTTCTTTCCCGAAGAAGGATCGACTTCAAGAACGGTCTTCTCTGCCTTGCTGTAGAGCTCGCTGAACTCCGACTCGTTGCGAGCCAGGAATAGCAGGAAGTAAATCCCGAGGGCTATTGTGCCGCCACCGGTCATTTGGATCAGTTGGCCCATTACTTCGGATGTACCTGCCTCTAGAATCGCATCGCCTATCATAATCTGCGCGAGTCCCATCATGAACCACGTGAGGGAGTCCCTTCTCGCCATAACCTGATGAGGAATACCCCCCTCTTGAATTTGACCCCTGCATGTGCTACGGATTACCCGCCTCGGCTCTTCGGACGGCTCTCCCAGATTGCCCATGTGCCCTTGGCGGATGCGACAGCAGTACCTACTTCTGTGACCAGAGTTCCCTCTACATGAGCGATGCTCCTGCCCCTCCTAACAACCGTTGCCGTGGCTAACAGGTGAGTGCCTTCCTTCACGGCGTTGAGGTATGAGATGTCTAACTGGGCCGTAGCGCACCACTCCTCCTTAGACAGGGTGGATACCAGAGTCCCACCCATGGCTGTGTCAAGAAGGGTAGCGTGTAGCCCTCCATGGGCCACCCCACCCATGTTCAGGTGCTTACTTGCCACTGTGCATTCCACTACGCAGGAGCCCTCGCTGAATTCGGTGATCTCCATCCCCAGAGTCTGGGCAAGCTCGGTGAGCCGGGGTGCGCTTCCCTCCGTCATACCCCTGCCTCCCCAGTCTGGACTGCCCAGAGGCGGGAGTACAGCCCCTGCTGGTCGACGAGTTCGTCGTGGCTTCCAGCCTCCGTGATAGTTCCGTCCTCCATCACCGCGATGAAGTCGGCGTTCCTTACGGTTGAGAGCCTGTGGGCGAT
>CAYFID010000038.1:0-10527 GCA_964343205.1 uncultured Candidatus Poseidoniales archaeon
ACCACCGACTCAGCACCCCCTCCACCATCCGACCCGATGCCCCCGTTACCATCACCCGCCTCAATGGATGAACCCCCATTACTCGTTGTTCCCGGGGATGAAGTAGAGGGTCTAGCCAAAGTCCACGTTGCGAGAACAGACCCGGAGCTGCAGGCTGAGGCCGAAGTAGATCATTACCTTGCCCAACAGAGGGCTAGAAGATCAGTGTTTAGGGAAAGGCTGTACCACGAGAGGCGTATCCAGAAGTCCAAGAGGATAGCAGAGGAGGCCAGCAAATGGTCCGATTCGGAGGACGGAGAGGACCTGCCCACATTGACAAGTATTCCCGGGCATGGTCTGGCAGTTATGTACGAGCCAGAGGACCCCGATCCAACAATTCCACAAGGAATTACGTATGTTAGGATAGATGATGATAGGGTGCTGAAGGTCAGGGTATCCTTGGACGTGCCTAGAAGCTCTGACCCCTCTCAGGAGCAGGAACAGGAAGCCTCCATTGATGATTCTACGATGCCCCCTCCACCAGCCCCTGGCATGGCAATGCCCCCGCCCCCCCTTCCAGACCTCCCTCCCCCAGTAAGGCCCGAAGAGTAGTTCAGTGATACGTTGAAGCGATGGCCCCCGCTCGCTGCCACATGGCAGAAGAGGTCCTGGTTGTTGAGGACATCAGTGTGGAAGGATCCAGTCCGGCAGGAGGTGTAATCTCAGTCTGGACTCTCAACCGCCCGGGAAAGCTAAACGCCCTAAATTCAGAGTCTCACCTAGCCATAAAGGAGCAGTGCTACAGAGCCGAGTCAGACGACAACGTCCGGTGCGTGGTTATTCGCGGGGCCACTCCAAAAGATCCAGCAGAGGGGGAGAGGCCCAAGCCATTCGCCTTTGCCGCAGGTGCAGATATCTCCGAGTTCGCCGGAAAAAACTCCGACGACGTCCGACCGTTCTTCGAGGACAACGCATGGGAGGCCGTCTGGAATATTTCCAAACCCACCATAGCGATGGTCGACGGATTCGCACTTGGTGGTGGAACCGAGCTCGCCCTGTCCTGCGACATCAGGATAGCCTCCGATCGGTCTACGTTCGGACAACCCGAGATAAACCTAGGCCTGATTCCTGGAGGAGGGGGCACACAGAGGCTATGCAGACTAATCGGGTACGGCAGGACCATGGAGATTGTGCTCTCAGGAGGAATGGTCCCAGCCGAGGAGGCTATGCGGATGGGCATCGTGAACAGTATCGTACCACCGGAACAGCTGGATTCAGTCACTATGGACTTGGCTCAGGAGATTGCACGCAAGTCACCATACACCACGAAAGTTGCTAAGCGAACAGTTCGGTCGGCTCTCGACCTGCCATTCTCAGAGGGGGTGTTGATGGAACGCTCTGAGTTCGTCGCACTGTTCGACACCGAGGACAAGGAGATAGGTGTTAGAGCATTCCTTGAGAGGTCAGATCCCGAGTGGAAAGGCCGTTAGTTGAAACTATTCGAAATGATGCCTACCGAGTCGACTTCTTTGGTTGGGTCGATTATCAACCAATCTGATTGTAAACCGGATTCGATCATTTCCTCTTGGATGCCCCTTATTCGCTCAATGTTCTCAAGGTAGTGACCCACCTTCTTCCCATTGTGCTTCTCTCTGTTGGAAATCATGTTCCGGTGCCTAACTTCGTCCTGAACGTACAGTACCACCCCAATTGCAGAACCACCAGATCTTTTCCATGACTCTATCACTTCTCTATTGGGAAAGAAGTGCACACCTTCTAGAAGGATGTCCAAGCCCTTCTTACGAGCTCTATCTATTACTGCCTGGACCCCCTCGGAAACTACGTCCACCGTTTCCATCCAGTCCTCTACAGCAGTGCCCCCCGCATCCTCGAATGAAGATCTATGCAGTGCAGGATGTTCGGAGATGGAAAATTGAGTTCTAAGCACTTCCCTGACCGTGTCCGTGGCTGCAGTCTTAGAGAAACCACTCGAGGCGGCCAGCTTTGCTGACATGGTGGACTTACCCACTCCGCTGGTTCCAGTAATAATTAGAAGACGAGGAATCACCGATCCACCTACCGCTGAATTGACTTAATCTCCAAGAACTCTTCTAGGCCATACATCCCGAGTTCTCTCCCTAATCCTGAGCGCTTGTAACCACCGAAAGGAGCAGTAACGTTGAATGCTCCCCCGTTGATGCTGACTTGCCCCGTCTGCATTCTCCTTGCCACACGCATTGCCCGCTCCTCGTCTCCCGACCAGACTCCCCCAGATAGGCCGTATTCGGAGTCATTTGCTAGCTTTATTGCTTCGTCCTCACTGGAGAATGTAGTAATGGATAGTACTGGCCCGAAGATTTCCTCCCTGAAGATAGCCATCTCCGGAGTCACGTCAGCGAAGACGGTCGGCTTCACATAGAAGCCGGATTCTAGACCATCCGGCATCCCCTCTCCCCCCGCAACTAGGGTGGCACCTTCCTCTATCCCGCTAGAGATGAACGAAGTAACGCTCTCCTGCTGCTTCTTGGAGACAAGAGGCCCACATCTGTTGCCCTCTTCCATGGGGTTTCCGACAGAGTAGCGACCTATCTTGCTCGAGATGACATCGATGACTTCGTCCCTAGATTCCTCGGGAATCAGTAGTCTTGTTAGGGCAGAGCACTCCTGGCCAGAGTTTCCGAAGCATGCGAAAATTGCTGACGAAGCGGCTCGGGGGATGTCGGCGTCGTCCAGAATAATGTTCGCGCTCTTTCCCCCAAGTTCCAATGTCACTCTCTTAACACCCGGGGCGGCTAGCTCCGTCACCCTTACCCCTGCGCCGGTCGATCCGGTGAAGCTGACCATATCGACACCTGGATGGCTTGACATGGTCTCGCCAATATCCCTTCCATGGCCCGAAACCAGGTTGAAAACGCCCTTCGGAATACCTATCTCTTCCAGAATGTCAGCTAGGACGAAGGCGTTTAGTGGGGCCTCCTTGGATGGCTTCAGGATCATGGTGCATCCCGCTGCAATAGCAGGAGCAACTTTCCCAATAATTTGGTGAAGAGGGAAGTTCCACGGAGTGATCATTGCCACCACACCTATGGGTTCCTTCACAATTAGTGAGTTTCTGACTTCTTCCTCCCATTCGAAGCCTTCTAGGATTTTGGCATATGATCTTGATACCACCCTCGGTGTACCCACCATCGCCATTCGTGAGTATTCTATGGGAGTGCCAACTTCCGATGTGATTAGCTGAGCTAGATCCTCAGATCTCTCCTTGATAGCTTCAGAAAGCTGGTTGAGAAAATCAGCCCTTTCTTCTACTGACGTTCGAGACCAGCTCGGAAATGCCACCTTTGCCGCCTCCACTGCCGCATCAACATCGCCCACTGCGCCAACTGGTACAACCCCTATTACCTCCTCGGTGGCGGGATTGATTACTTCGATCGAGCCCTCGCCACTAGGATCGACCCAAGACCCGTCAATGTAGAGGTGCTGGCGGTGGTGCACGATTGCCCCACTCTGCGTCTTCTTATGATATTCATGCAATTCAATAGTCCCTGCCCTCCTCGAGGGGTATGCCGGTTACCACTGACCTGCTCGACGGCGGCGTCGCTTTGGTAACTATGTCTCCTGAGGCATCTTCCAATACCTTCTCACCGGAGAACTTCATGCCTTTGGCAGAAACAATAGATGCTCTGTTGGTAGATCCCTCTTGCAGATCAATAGTACTAACTGGTTCAGGGCGATTCTTCTCAGTAGGGGGGAATATAGACGACTTCTCCAGAGGAATTGAAGATGGGAACATCGGACCTATGGTCCAGGAGATGACTGACACGCTTCACCCATTGTTACTTAGAATCCGGACTTCTGACACTGTATTCGTCTGCGCTATCAACGGCTCAGCGGCTGGAGGAGGTCTAGGACTCGCGCTTTCAGCTGACTACAGGGTTTCTGATCCTGATGCCAAGCTAGCCTCGGCTTTCTTCTCACTCGGCCTCTCCCCAGACGGAGGGATGACATGGCTACTGCCGAGACTGGTTGGAAACCAAGCTGCAAAGAGTTTCTTCTTCAACTCAGAGACCTGGTCGGCAGAGCAGGCCCTCGAGAAGGGTGCTTTAGACGAGGTCATAGATGGCGAAGAACTGGTAAAACGGGCGGTGGAAGTTGCTCGAGAATGGGGACACTGGTCCGCAAACAGCAGGAGGGGGACGAAACAGCTGCTCGACGCTTCGACCTCCACTTTCTTCGAAACGCAGCTCCAGTTCGAGCAAGCCCTCATGATTGCATCTTCGCAGACTTCAGACTTCGTCGAGGGTGTTAGGGCCTTCAAGGAGAAGAGGGAGCCGTCATTCGTTGCCAGCGAGGAGGAATAGTTTGTCTAGAAGGCTTATCGTGATGCGCCATGCAAAGAGCAGTTGGGAAGAACCCAGGCTCGTTGACCATGAACGTCCCTTGAACAAAAGGGGTAGAAGGGATACGCCAAGGGTTGCCGACGAGCTGTACGATAGGGGTTGGGTACCGGACCTAATCCTAGTTAGCAGCTCAACGCGAACAAGGCAGACTCTCGAAGGAATGTCACACAGATTTGGGAGCATACCGTCTGAGGTTAGATCGGGGATATACCATGCTACTGTTCACGACCTACTCATAGAGCTCGAGGACATTGTCGATGATGGGACCACGATGATTCTCGGTCACAACCCTGGATCTGAGATGCTGATTAACCACCTATCCGGGGAGTGGCATACGATGCCCACGGCCGCCGCCGCTCTTCTCGTCGAATCCAGTGGGATATGGATAGTTCGGGACGTAATTCGCCCAAAAGAGATCTAGGAATTATGGATGAGCGGGCAACTGATCTGTCCAGTTTGCCATCTTGTTTAGGGTTAAAGTCACGTTTGTGATCTCTCCGTTCTCCCAGTAGTCAACTGCGATGAATGTCGGCCTGTTGCCGACCATCTCCCAGCAAGTCAAGGCTCGTTGAAGAAGGGTGTCATAGTCATTGACGTCGTTTGACCTCACTGGATCCCCCTGGCCGTAAATGCTGCTTAGCCAGTTGTTGAGATGCCAAACCTGTTGCGCTCCATCCCCCCTTCCTACTCTACAGGACATCTGGCTCTTTTCGCTTTCTCCGTAGGGCGTGTCCCAGCTATGGGTCCAAGCGTGGTGAAGCCATGGAAAACGGTCATCGTACTGGTAGTCCCAATATACCACCAAGTCGGTCCCATCCAGAACCATCTCTCCAAGGCTAGGCCAAGTCTCTCCCGGTATGTGGACGTATGCTCTTTCTAGCATCCCGGTCTTATTGAATAGATTCTCAAGGTGTTCCCCTGGGACGTAGTTTTCAAGAAGTAGCGAAACCACTTCCCCGGTGCTGTTGTTCATTAGGGAATTCAGATTTCGAAGCCAGACGAAGGCGTCAACTTCCGAGTAGATGCAAGGGTAGAACAGGGTTGAGTCTGGATCACCGTGACAGAATCTGATGTCCTCTGGAGCGGTTTCCTCCTTGGACAGATGATGGGTGTCGAGCATGAAAGCCCGGATTCCGCCGTCCCACTGAGCCTGTAGGGCAGTATAGTGGTTAACAGCCATCCATACTCCATCTTCTATGGTCGAGAAAGAGTTGTGCGTCTCGGGGAATGTGAAGTTGTCGTAAGAGCGAAGGCAGTACTCGGCCTTCCCGTGGCATTCTATTCCGTCTGCAGGGTTCTCTGGGTCAAGTCCCATTTCTTCCTCCCACCAGTTTGGCAACCCATCTCCATCATCGTCTCCGTTTGGGTCTTTTTCGTCTGAAGAGGTACACCCTGGGGACGCTATGCAAAGCAGCAGCAGGGATACCAACCAGGGATGCCTCATCCCCTAATCACATCACGCTCTCATGGTGGTCGGGGACGAACGTTTGCTCCGACATCGGGGGTCTAACGTAACCCCTGGCGATTTTCCTTTCCGGGAGTTCTATTGGCGCGGGCGTCAGATCCTCGTATTCGATCATCGACAGAAGATGTTTGATGCAATTAAGATGGGCGTGCCTCTTAATCTCCGAATTCACCACGAACCATGGAGACTGCTTAGTGTCGGTATGGGCGAACATGATGTCCTTGGCTTCGGAGTAGTCCTCCCATCGAGTCAGGGACTCTAGATCCATAGGGCTTAGTTTCCAGCGCTTGTGAGGCTCGTCTAGCCTAGCCTTGAACCTCTTCAGCTGCTCATCGTCTGAAACTGAGAACCAGTACTTGATCAAGATGGTGCCAGATCTGAGCAGCATCCTCTCGAACATCGGGCATGATCTCATGAATTCGTCATATTCTTCTTCGTCACAGAACCCCATCACTCTCTCGACCCCTGATCTGTTGTACCAGCTCCTGTCGAAAAGAACCACTTCTCCTGCTGCAGGCAGGTGGTTAACGTACCTCTGGAAGTACCATTCCGTCTTCTGGCGCTCTGTTGGAGCGGGTAGCGCAGCGACCCTGACAACCCTAGGATTGAGGTACTGAGCGATTCGTTTGATTACACCACCCTTACCTGCCGCGTCTCTTCCTTCGAATATCACTACGACCTTGAGTCCCTTTGCCTTAACCCATTCCTGGAGTTTTATCAGCTCCAGTTGGAGCCTGAAAAGCTCCTTGCTGTACGGTTTCTTTGCTATCCTCTCTATTTCTCCACCCTCGTCTCGTCCCATGGTCAATCAGCCTGCGATTGCCGGTCTTGACAAAAGTGCTGTGGTCCGAATTCAGAATCGTTAAACTCAATTTCTTAGTCCCGAGACTAGTCCTTCGAGTGACTCCAAGGGGTCATCAGCCATGGTAACACCGCTGGCGAGAAGGACCCCAGATGCCCCCAGCTCAATTGCCTTGGTTACGTCAGATCCAGTTTTTACACCCGCCCCACATAGAACTCGCACTGAACGCGAGACATCCTTCACTGCCTCTGCTGTGCCACTGACTATTTCCGGATCTGCGTTGGTAACTGACACATTGCCGCCAATTAGCTCTGGGGGTTCAACTGCAACGAAGGTTGGATTGAGTGCTGAAAGCGCTCGCCCCTCTTCTACGTCAGCCGCGCATGCGCAGACGCTGAATTCAGAGGGGACTTGTTCAAGCAGCATCGCTACATGCTCAAGACTGACTTTGTGCTCTGCGTGGTTGATTAGGGTCCCAGTTGCTCCCCTCTCTATCGCTGTTGCAGGGTGAAGCCATCCGGTGTTTGACCCGAATCCTACCGGATCAAGGTGTTGGCACCAGACTTCCAGACCGGGTGCGGCCTCGATGACAGCCGAAATGTCAAACGCCGACACCGCGGCGACTAGCCTGGCCGAGGTTTCGATTTGTGCCATCTTACTTGCCAAATCCTCAGCAGAGATACCTTGGGCTGTCTGGTATGTCTTGAAGTTGACAACGACGAGAGAGTCTCTCACGACATCCCGAACGGATTCGCCTCTTTGACCATAACGGGGATTAGAGAATGAATGGGCTTTTTTATGATACATTGCTGAGGCACTCATTACGGCGCGAACCCTATCTGGTGGCTTCAATTACGGTATGATGGAAATTGCAAACTTCGTCAAACTGGTTCAATCCTCTGCAATTTACGATAAGCTCAACCCCTCTTGTCGTCTCCTTCCTAGTGACAACCTTGTGAGGAGCGTTGTCTAAGCACTCAGGACACCTCAAAACAACAGTGTCCCCTGTTCTCTTGATCAGCCTTCTTTCTCTATCTTTTGCCCTTTGCTTCTTGATTCCTCTTTCCTTCCCATAATATTTGACGTACATCTGGAAAGAGATGCTGCAAAATGCGACTATCGCGGAGCTCTGCAATTCAATTTCTGCCGAAGATAGTGGGAATGAACTCGACTGAATTATCGACACCCCATTCCCGATAAGACCCCCAGAGAACAGTCCAGACATGAAAATGGGTACTATTTGTCTCAAGTACATCCTGAATAACAAAGTTAGGAAAGTTGTCGAAATTAAAATTAATCCGGAAAGAAGCGAATGGGAGATTTCTGGAATGAGGGGGATTTTGTCTACTAATTCTAGCAAATCGATGCCTCTCTCGTACACTAGATATTCATATCCCAATACTACTGCAATCGGAGGGCCTAGTACTATGATGTAGTTCTCAGCTACCCGGGGCAATATATACCCAAGGAATGAGCCAACTACTACACATATCAGCGTTATATTGCTCGCAGAAATTTCGTTAGAAAAATACGGAATAGAAATTATGAATTTTGAGGCTACAAAACCCAATAGAGCCCCGACAAATGCGAAGGCTCTGTAGATTCGCAGCCCCCTCCTAGGGATGAAGGATGGCAAAATCGACATCCTTACTGCCTGACCTAGTGCCCCAGACCCTTTGGAGTGAGGAGACGCTGAACCCGACTTCGGAGACGGATTTCTCCCGTAGCTTGGCTCCCAAAACAAGTAAACCCCCAGGCACACCATTGTCGCTCCGATGACTAACTCCACGGCTTTCCGTGAGGCTGGGGCATTATTACTGACTTGGTAGCGTGATGGTCTCCAAGGGAAACAGAGTAATCTCGTGAGCACTTAACCCGCGGTAACCTCTGAGAAGCTAAAGTATCGGAACTTCTCCCGTCGTACGTGGAAACCGGATTGCATGGGAAGATTGTCCTCGTTACTGGGGGTGCTGGTGGAATTGGACAGACCATCTGTCGAGCGTTCTACGAAGAGGGTGCTCGCGTAGTAGTGCACTATCATTCATCTTCTGCCGAGGCCGAATCACTGGCTGAGGAGATCGACGGATTACCCATATGCGCTGATTTACGCGATGACAATGCCGCCCAATCAATGGTTCAAAACATCCTGTCCGAATTGGGGGGGCTCGATGTCTGCATAGCAAATGCCGGCTACTATCCAAACACGTCAAAGCCCTTTTGGGAGATCGACGCCAGACATTGGGACTCCACTCTAGAATCGAATCTGGGAGTCACTGTGAATACTGCTCGTGCCTTTCTCGGCCATGCGGTGGGCGTGGGTAGTGGTTCGATTGTTCTGATCGGCTCGACCGCAGGTATCTTTGGCGAATCGGGGCATGCTGGATACGCTACTGCGAAGGGCGCAATCACATCAGGGCTACTGATGACGCTGAAGAACGACGTCTCGCAAATCAGCTCCGTCCGCGTCAATGCGGTGGCCCCGGGATGGACAGTCACCCAAAAGAAAGTCGAACACGCAGCCGAGAACGAACTTTTTGACCGTGCAACCGCGACTATGGCACTGAAGAAGCTAGCGACCCCGGAGGACGTTGCTAGCACTGTGGTCATGCTTGCTTCGGACAAGATCTCGGGACACATCACAGGTCAGGTGATAGAGGTCGCCGGAGGAATGGAGGGGCGTTTGATTCCCTAGAGGGGGGGCACATAATCCGAGGTTCCTGGTAATCGAAAATTCAGGACGTGTAACATGTCAACCCCTTCTTCCGATTGCATGGAAGATACCGATAGACTCACCGAAGCTGCCGAGAAGAAGTGACTCGAGACGAGTTGGAATTCGTAGCCTAGTCCTTGTTTGTCCGCAAACACTCATTTGGTCCCGTGGCCAACAATTTGCCCCTGCAATTTCGAGCCCCCAGGAATGATTGCACCCATTCCGATTAGGCAACCTTCCAGATCGCAACCAGGCCCGATAGTAGCCCCTTCGAGGATTACTGAGTCCCGAATAACCGTTCCGTTACCAACGGACGCATTCTTGCCAACAGAGCTTGCTACTACTACTCCCGTGCTTTTCGAACCTTCTCCGAACCAGGAGTCGCCATCCGACGAGCCACTGGAAAATTTTTCCCCAGTAATGCAGGCCTGGCTAGCCTCGATGAACGAGGTGGGCGTGCCCGCATCGACGAACCAACCTTCGAACGGGAAACCGTTTAGCCCTCCAGTAGCGGCCAGGTCCTCGTAGACATCTCGCTCTATGCTGTGTGGGCCCTGCGGCATCAGCTTGAATATCTCTGGCTCGAGAATGTATGTTCCCGCATTGATGAGGTTCGAGTAAGCCTCCTCAATCGTAGGCTTCTCCTGAAACCTCCTTATTTTTCCGGTTTCCTTTGTGAAGTCTGCAACACCGAATCGTGTAGGGTCTTCTACCTCCCATAGGGATATTGTCGCAATCCCCCCATTACTCCTGTGGAAGTCGAGCATATCTTCTACCCCTAGGCTAGTGATTAGATCTCCGTTAATCACGCAGAACGTTCCTCCTGAGAGGTACTCCTTGCAGTTCGCTATCGCCCCTCCGGTTCCGAGAGGCATCTTCTCTTCGACTATCACAACCTCGTAAGGTAGAGGTATGCCTGCGAAATGCTCTCGCATCTTATCAATCCCATATCCCGCTGCGATTAGCACTCTGTCTACCTGTGCTTCAGGCAGGACTTCTACTACGTGCTCAATCATCGACTTGTCCAGAATGGGTAGCAGAGGCTTTGGTATGCTCTCCGTCCAAGGGCGTAGCCTTGTCCCGAAGCCGCCAGCCAGAACGATGACATCCATAATCGGTCGTGCGTGCGGCTGCGTTTGAGCACTTCGCGTCTGCGACATGCACAATCGCG
>CAYFID010000039.1:0-10425 GCA_964343205.1 uncultured Candidatus Poseidoniales archaeon
CAACTCGGACGCCTTCCCGGATGACCCAGAAGAGTGGGCAGACTCCGACGGGGACAAAACCGGCGATAATACGGATGCCTTTCCAGAGAACCCACAGAGAACGGAGGGGGGCGGGCCAGTTCCAATCCTACTGACACTGGCTGTTTTCGGAATCCTGATAGGGTATTCCACTGGAACTAGAAAACGCGATTCCTAGGTCTTGTTTTGAGCAGAGAGTGCTCTGTCGAAGGCATCATTCCTAATCGATTGGTCCTCAACGATGTCTCCCAGTCCTTACTATTGCCACTATGGAAATAGCGAAAACAGCCGCAATCACACCGAAACCTGGGGTCTCAGATGTCTCCTTTGCTTCACCTATGTCAGTCAGATCTTCGTCTTCGGTAGTAGAGTCGCCATCGGTGTCGCTCCCTGTGTCGCTCCCTGTGTCGCTCCCTGTGTCGCTCCCTGTGTCGCTCCCTGTGTCGTCGTCGAGGTCGCTCCCCGTGTCGTCGTCGGGGTCGCTCCCTGTGTCGCTGCCTGTGTCGTCGTCGGGGTCGCTCACTGGGTCGCTGCCTGTTTCGCTGCCTGTGTCATCGTCGGGGTCGCTTTGGGAGTTACTCCCGAGGTTTGTAGCGGTCATCTTGTAGTTCGCGTCCATCATCTGTGGAGAAGAAATTACGTTTTCTGAGGTGATTGTGAAATCGAATGTCCATGCGCCATTCGAATCTGCGGATGGAGTCCCGGCGGGGCCATCTGCTGCGTCTATTACCACCCAGTAGTGGGCCGATTCAGCGACATTGGCGTCGAGGTAGGAGGAAAACCACTCGTTGAGCCGTGAATAATTTGCCAGAGGCGATTCATCTGCGCCCGAGGTGTAGTTCTGATAGCCTGCATCCTCGAAAACTAGGACATCGAATCTATTCATGAAACCGGAGCCATGGGGTTGCCCGCTCACGACATATGAGAATTCGTCCCCCTCCTCCAATTGCCCCAAGTCGAAAGAAACGAATTCCCCGTCTTCTACATAGTGGCGGCTCTGGTACCATCCGACCCAGTTAGTGACTAGCGTCGTCTCGATCACGAGTATCTCTGCGTGAACAGGGCTTCCGACATTTGACCCTCCCTGGGGTTCCGCGCTATTATCCAGAATCAGGCTGAAACTGCCGGACTGGGGGAAACGGTAGTCCCAAGAGTCAAAGAAGTCGACGTCAATCAGGCTGGGGTGTCCTAGAACGGTGGCACTCTCCCCAGATAGGAATAGATCTGCTTGATCGTGATCCATAATTAGGACATCCAACTTATCGAAGATTCCATCTAGACCTAGTGAGAAGGTCAAAGTATCTCCAGAAGAGACTGCACCTAGGTCTACTCTCCATGCTTCACCGGTTTCAATCATCCTTGTGTTAGAAGTAATCTCGACCGGAAGGAGTAGCCGGGCCCAGAAGTTTACATCTACCTGGATTGGATTGCTGTTTTCGTTTGCACTCCCTCTGGGTCCGTTCTCGATGTATACAGTCCAAGAGTCGGTTTTTTCGACCTCATAACTCCATGTCTCAAAACACGTGCCCAGATAGGAAGCATGCTTGTTCCACACAGATCCTCCAGATTCAAAATCAGATTTCTCCGAACCGCTGACTACGAAAATATCCACCTCGTCCGAGATTAGGTGTTCACATGTTACGCTTAGGTCTAGGATCATTCCTTCTGGAACAATGCCGAGGTCATAGGAGACCATTGTGCCTGGATTGACCATCGAACGTGTCTTTGACCCGTCAATAAGGGGGGCTTGTGTATTTATCCCACCAGTACTAATTGTTGACTCTGTTCCAGAATTCGTTCCTCCGGGGTTCTGATTCGAGTTATCAAGAACATACCAATAATGGTCATTAGCAGTTATTGTGTAGGTGTACATCTCGATGGTTTGTCCGATGGCGCTACCGTCTCTAATAAAATCGGAACCACCAGAAACCCAAGAGTCATACTGATCATTGGTCATCAACAACCCATCTATTTCTACATATGAAACAAAGGAAATATCCACATGATTTCCCGCCGAGACGTTGCCTAGATCTACTGCGTGATACCCCCCAGATTCAATCACTGTTGAGTCCAAATCATGGTCACTGAGTGGACTGGCGGATGCCAGTGAAGTTGCAGTCAGCAAGGCAACTGAGAAAATTGCCACCTTTCGTCTAAATCGTTGTTCCATGCCGCCTGATTGGGAGTGAGACTTATTTTTCTTTCTAATTCTTATCTCTAGTAAGGGATGACCTCAATGCCCATAGCCCCAATACCGCAGCAAAAAACCAGGCGATTTCAAGAATAAAGAACGCCCATTCGTCGATAAGATATGCACGAATCGCAAGTAACCCTGACCCCAATGCCATCAATCCCAGATATGGTGCTGCTTTGCTATGCAGGATATCGCGAGTTTCCAACAAAAAGGCACTTAGGATTAGGATCATTCCCGCATAAGCTACCATTTCGCTGTGGGCAAAGTCGACCATTGTGTCAATCACGAAGGATCTAGCGCCATCAAAAATTTAGTCTTTCTTCGTACATTTTGTGGTCTGTTGCGGATGCGTCGTTTGCCCATGACACGCGAAAGGGCTGCTAATGACGAATTGGTGATTCGGCAGATAACCCCGTGACGCAAGATTTCTCTAGTCGCCTATCTCAATCAGAACGCTTCCCATCTCGACTCGGTCCCCCTTATCGTAGTGCAGTTTGGTTATCTCGCCGGCCTTCGGAGCGCTAATCCTGTGCTCCATCTTCATGGCTTCTAGGACCACCAGGGACTGGCCCTGCCTGACCCTCTGGCCCTGCTTCACCAATAGTTCTAGGATCGTCCCGGGCATGGGGGCAGTCAAGCTGCCATCGCTGTAGGACGGGCCCTTGCTACCCTGCTCGTGGAAGCGGATCTCATGGGCCCTGCCATCGACGTGAACCCACCACGAGTCGCCGGACCTGGCTACGTGCGCTAGCTTGGTGGCCCCCCCTAACTCAACTATGGCCCTGCCCGGCTTGCCATCTGGTCTGACTGATATCTTCCCTATGTCGAGCTCGTCTCCGTCACGGGAAATAGAGGTGGCGCTCACGGATCCGTCGCTCTCCAGCAGGTTGACCTTGTACCTCCCAGACTCGCCACAAACGCTCCATTCCATGGTATCACCTCAGGGGAAGGTCCTCCTAAGGGTCCTGAAGGGGTCGCCCACGTGGCCAGTGTGGTCGTCTACTGATTCTGCCGCTGACGACGCCTCGCTGTCCAAGCCCAGCCTCTGGGCGGAGGCTGCTATTGCAGTCAGAAACGGACCGTCGGGCTCATCTCCAGAGAGCTCGCTCGAATCCGTCGAGTCGAGGAAGTCTGTGTCTACCCCACCACTCAGGAATGAGTCGTGGGAGAGTGCGTTGCGAAGGAACTCGATGTTTGTCCTAACCCCCAGGACGACGAAGTCGGAGAGAGCGGTGTATAGCCTCCTGATGGCTGCATTCCTGCTCGGTGCGTGTACGATCAGCTTGGCTAGCATAGGATCGTAGTCTATTGTCACCTCGTCGCCTTCGCGGACCCCAGAGTCGACCCTCGTGCCCGGGCCGGAGGGTGGCCTCCACATGACCAGTCTCCCGGTCGATGGCAGGAACCCACTTCCCGGGTCCTCCGCGTATATCCTAGCCTCTATCGAGTGCCCGTTCTGCGTCACCTCCGACTGCAGTATTCCCACTGGGAGTCCGGATGCAACCTCGAATTGCTTCTGGACAAGGTCCACCCCGCTCGTCATCTCGGTAACGGGGTGCTCGACCTGGATCCTCGTGTTCATCTCAAGGAAGTAGAACTGCCCGTTACTGGATAGAAGGAACTCTACTGTCCCCGCACCGACGTAGTTGACAGACCTTGCAGCGGTGACTGCTGCCTCGCCCATGGCCTCTCGGACAGCGGAGTTCAGGGCGGGGGACGGGGCCTCCTCGATCACCTTCTGGTAGCGGCGTTGCAGAGAGCAGTCGCGCTCGTTGAGGTGTATGGCCCCGCCGAGTGAGTCGCACAGTACCTGGATTTCTACGTGCCTAGCCCTGCTGAGGAGCTTCTCGATGTACACAGTCCCGTCACCGAACGCAGCAGAGGCTTCCCTGGCCGCGGCCTCGAACTCAGTGCGTAGGTTCTTCGGCTCGGAGACGGATCTCATCCCCTTGCCACCCCCTCCGGCGCTCGCCTTAATCAGGAGTGGGTAGCCCACCTTCGCGGCCGCGCTGGCTAGCGGCCCGAGGTGGTCGGCACCTTCCTCCACTGGGATCTGCTCACCTGGTATCACCGGTACTCCTGACTGGATCATGAGGGACCGTGCGGAGATCTTGTCGCCCATTGTCTCGATAGCGTCTGCCGGTGGACCGATCCAGAGGATCCCCGCGTCCTCTACCTGACGAGCGAAGTCCGCCCTCTCCGATAGGAACCCATAACCGGGGTGCAAGGCGTCGGCGCCGCATCGCCTGGCTGCCTCGATTATTCCCTCCGCATTCAGGTATGTCGAGTCGAGGTCGTCCCCCTCCAGTAGAACGGACTCGTCTGCAAGCTCTACGTGAAGCGAAGAGGAGTCGTTTTCGGAGTATACAGCCACACCTATGAGGCCGGCCTCTCTGGCCGCCTGCAAGACCCGGACGGCTATCTCCCCCCTGTTGGCCACTAGGACCTTAGAGAACGGCCTTGGGGATTCGCTCATCCATCCTGGCGTCATGTTCAGCCTTCCTGGTCCTCTTCGGACCAGGCGGGCTTCCTTCCCTCTAGGAAAGCTGAGAGTCCTTCCTGCCCCTCTGGGGACCCCCTCATCCGACTGGTCAGGTCCAGGGTCCAAGACCTGAGTGATTCGTCTCCCCCATCCCATCTGTCCAGCTCGGCGACCATCCGCTTTGCGGAGGTAACGGCTAGGGGCCCGGAAGACATTACTTCTGAAACGACGCTCGAAACGGAAGCTTCCATAGCTTCCACTGAGTCTACGACCTCGTCGACGAAGCCAACCCTGAGTGCCTCTTCCGCTCCAATCCTGGATGCAAGCATTGCGAGCCTGCGGAACCCAGAGCTCCCCAGGCGACGATGGACGTATGGGCCTATCACGGCAGCCGAGATACCGAGCTTGGCCTCTGAAAGCGCAATGCTAGTTCTCGGCTCAGCTATGACGTGGTCGGAACAGGCCACTAGCCCGGCTCCGCCACCTAGGGCTACACCCTGTACGCAGGCGATTGTGAAGCACGGGTGCGACCACAGGCCGTAGAACAGGCCGTCCAAGAGCTCTGAGTCTGCCCTGTTCTCATCGGGGGTCTTGCTTCCCGCGTCCCTCATCATGTTGATGTCGGCTCCGGCGCAAAAGTGCTTGCCCTCTGACCTGATTACCAGGACGCGGAGGTTATCCGAACCTTCGGAGGAACGGAGTTCGCCCGTGGCCCCGACGGAGCTCCGTGAGGTCCAATCAAGAACGGCGCCGATTTCTGAGATCAGTTGGTTATTCAGCGCATTGTGGACTTCCGTCCTCCCCAATGTCAGATTGGCTACTGGGCCTTCGACAGTTAGTCTACATAGCTCTGTTGTTGGTTTCGAATCGTCTGGCAATTGGTCACATCCTGAACACGCCGTAGCCCGTTTCCGGCATCGAGGCGTTGAGGCTCGCGGAAATAGATAGCCCAAGAACGTCCCTTGTGTCCCTTGGGTCTATCACCCCGTCGTCCCATAGCCTTGCTGTGGAGTAGTATGGACTGCTCTCGCGCTCGTACTTAGAACGGATCTCGTCGGGGTCTGCGTTGCCCACGGTAGACAGGACGCTGGCTGCCTGCTCCCCACCCATTACGCTAATCCTAGCATTGGGCCACATGAACAGTAGCCTGGGGTCGTAGGCCCTCCCGCACATCCCATAGTTTCCGGCACCGTGGGAACCTCCGATAATCACGGTGAATTTAGGCACCGGTACGCAGGAGACCGCGGTAACCAGCTTAGCACCGTCCTTGGCTATGCCTCCTGCCTCGGCATCTCGCCCCACCATGAAACCGGTGATGTTCTGGAGGAAAACTAGCGGCACGCCCCTCTGGCCACATAGCTCCACGAAGTGTGCACCCTTCAGCGACGACTCGGAGAACAGAATGCCGTTGTTCGCGACGATGCCTACCGGGTAGCCGTGGATTCTGGCGAAACCGCAAACTAGCGTGTTACCGTAGCGACGCTTGAACTCGTGGAACCTCGATCCGTCGACTACTCTGGAGATTACTTCCCTCACGTCGTACGGGGTCCTGTTGTCCTCGGGGATGATGCCCATCAAATCCTCTACGTCGTATGCAGGCGGCTCTGGCCGCGAAGAGTCGAGCCTGTGCTTCTGTGGAACGTTTAGGTTCTCTACTATGTTCCTAACCATCCTGAGCGCCTCCTCCTCGTCCTCGGCGTAGTGGTCGGCCACTCCTGACTGGGATGTGTGGACCTCCGCCCCTCCGAGGTCCTGAGCAGTCACCTCCTCCCCCGTGGCCGCCTTAACCAGTGGCGGTCCTGCAAGAAATATCGTCCCGTTCCCTTTCACGATAATCGATTCGTCGGACATGGCGGGAATGTATGCCCCTCCGGCGGTGCATGACCCCAGAACCGCGGCCACCTGTGGAATCCCCTTGCTCGAGAGGATCGCCTGGTTTCGGAAAATCCTACCGAAGTGAAGCTTGTCTGGGAATACCTCGTCCTGCATGGGAAGGAAGGCGCCACCGGAGTCGACCAGGTATATGCACGGCAGGTTGTTCTCCTCTGCGATCTCCTGAGCCCTGATGTGTTTCTTTACCGTCAGGGGGTAATATGAGCCCCCTTTGACCGTGGCGTCGTTCGCTACGAACATACACTCTTTGCCGTGTACGACGCCTACTCCAGTTACTATCCCAGCCGACCTCGCCTTGCCGTCATATAGCCCGTCTGCTGCAAGTGGGGAGGTCTCCAGGAAGGGCGCTCCTGGGTCGCAGACATCTGATATTCTCTCCCTAGCCAGTCGCTTTCCTCGGTCCCTGTGCCTCTGGAACTGGGGATCTTCCCGGCTCCTTCTTACCGAGTCCAGTTTCGACTTGAGTTCCTCGGCCAAGGACAGGTTCCTGTCCCTCCTGTCGAAGAACTCCCGGCTCTGTGCGTCGACCCCGTTTGGCAGTCTCTCCATGTCCCTCGCTCATCCAGAGTGCAGTCGAGCCTTGAATTGAATGGGCTGGGGGTCGCGTTCAGTTGGGTTAGACGCCCAGAGTTAGCCTGCCGACATCCCTCAGGCCCGGCGCCATTCCGACGACTAGCATGGCCATCCCGATCAGGAGCCTGAGGTGCTGCTCCCTGCTCTCGAAGTTTAGGCTGTAGAACACATAGTAGATTAGTCCCGCTAGGGCGAACTTCACTATGGCAAAAAGCCAGACGCCCTCGTCCATGAGTCCATGGGTAATCCCAAGCTTTCCGTTAACCCAGATCCCAGCGTCGATTACCCTCTGCGAAAGTACGTGCTTCTCACCCAGTCCAGGAAATCCGTCAATCCCAATCCAAGTGGCCAGGCCGTCCATAACCTGGCCTGCCACAGCCAAGAATACTAGCGGCTGGGCCATTATGGCCTTGGATCTCAGGGGCTCGATGATGTCCTTCTCCGGGAAGTCGGACTCCCTGTACTGCTCGTCAGTTATTCCAGGGGGAAGGATTCCTGCGACCAGCCCCTGCCGTGAAAGTTCCTCGGCTGCTGGGCGCCCGTAGTGGTGCATCCCGTATGAGAACAGAGCAGGAACCCCGATAACTACCACGAGGGGCCACAGTCGGTCCGTTTCGGGGGGGTTCTCCATTGCGAAGGAGGCTAGGGCACCGAAGAATATGAGGGATCCACCAACTCCGACGAGGTACACCATCCTCTGAACGTTCGAGAACGCCTCGGCGAATGTCCTGGACTGCCAAGTGAATGCTATCCCTAGAGTCGCACCGAGAAGCATGGGCCAGAGTTGTAGCTCGTCGCCGACCTTCTCGGAAATAGAAGGTCCGTAGACTAGGAATTGGAGGATTATCAGTACCGTGGCAAGTATCTCAAGGTGGCTCTCCTGCTCTGACCGATCCCTCTCTATCCTGTCAAGAGAGAGTCCGATGGATCCGGCGAAAACGACCCATAAAGCGGCCTGGAAGTGAATCCCGGGACTGACGAAGTAGGGTGCCAGGGTCGGGCCGAACATCTGGGCATCCTCTACGACCTCTCCGAATGCCGCCCAAGTGATGAACGGGAGAAGGGCGAGGATGCTGACGTCACTGGGATCGATCCCAAGGCCCCGAAGCCAGGCTGAAAGTGCCACTGCGAAGAGTCCCAGGACAATAGCGTAGGTCATCGTATTGACAGTGTTGTATCCCGAGTCCCCGGAGGACTCCCCCCTTATTGGATCGATGAAGAACTCGAACAATGCCTCAGAGAGCGGGTTCTCTACATCGATCCACTCAAGCCCTAACCCAAGGAAGATAAGCAGGAAAACCGCAACCAGGGCGTTTATGGCCCACCTCTCGTATTCGTGAGTCTCGTCTAACGGGTTGAGCACGGTCCAACGAGAGGTGGGCATCGCTTATGCGTGACGGTGGTCACTCTTCCCCGAAGCGCACACTCTCGTCTTCGGCTAGACCGGGTTTGCCTTCCTCTGCCAGCCTCCTCCGTGCCTCTGAGAACCCGGGTACCATCACGTCGAAAGAGTCGCCGTAGCCAGAGCTCTTGTCCCTGAATGTCTCCAGGTTCTTGGACCGTAGCCTCTGTCTCCTCTTGTCCTGCTCGAGACCGAATAGTATGGTGCTGTGCTCGGAGCCCCCAAGAATACCCTCGATGGCAGGTGTAGCTAGAGCGAGTCCCTCATTGTCACCGATGACTGCTACTGTGGATCCGTAGACGGCAATCTCGCATCTGGACATCTCCTCGATTAGAGTCCTGATCCTTCCATTCGTTCCGATTAGCCTGCTCCTCATCCTTCGAGTCTGGTTTGGCTGTCTCCCGACCCACTCCCTGATGTCATACATCCTGAGGAAAACGTCATCCTCTACCAACTGGACCGCCCTGTCAGGCGCCACCCCCCTGGCGATTGCAGTGATGACTTCGGGGACCTTCATCCTCCTGACGTGATCTGTGTCACCTTCCCACGAAATTGATACATCACCCGTCTGGGAGTCGATAGAAAGTTTCCCACCGCAGGCTTCCTCTATCATCTTACGAGTCTTTCCTGACTTCCCGATTAGCACGGCGATCCGGTCCTTGGGTACCCTGCTGAGATGCTCCATGGATTAGACCGGTCGGGCTGTCTGCTTTAATCCACTCTAGGAAGGCTTGGGAGGTCCGGAACAGGCCCGTCCAGCACTCTGACCAGACTCTCAGCAACATCTACGTGATGCCCCTGCCTTCCTACCCACTGGGTAAGCCTGGTTACATCCCTTACCAGGAACTCCTGTGCGCTGGGGTGTCTTGTGATGACTGCCTGGCCCGCGTCTATCACCCATGGCCTGCCGTCGTGCCAGAGTATGTTGTACTCGCTAAGGTCAGCATGAACGAGGTCGCATGTCTGCCAGATTACAGCGGCCATCTCTAACAGCTCCTCGAATACAGACATCGGGTCTTCTACCTTGACGTCCTTTAGCCGGGGGCTCGGTGATTCGTCGTCTCCTATGAACTCCATAACGAGGACGTTCTTCAGGTTATACAACGGCTCCGGGACCCTGAGACCGCTCTTCCTCATCCTCTTCAGGTTCCTGAACTCCTTTCTGACCCAAATGTTCACCAGCTCACGGTGGCGCCTGGAAAGTCCCGAGAACCTAGGATCCCCGTCTATGTATTTCGCTAGTCCCTTGAATACGGCGTTGGTTGTGTGGAATATCTTCACTGCAAGGGGGCCAAGCTTAGATGTGGCGTGGAAAACGTGAGCTTCCTTCCCCCTTGCTATAGGGTAGTCGATTGTCTCTATTTCCCCCTGCTGCATGAGCTTGTGGAGTGCCAGGAGAGTCAAGCGATCGAATACTTGGTCGAAGACCCTCCTATCCACCCATTCGAATCTACCCTTGCCCATCACACCTTGGAGGGCATCCTCGATGTCGTCGAACATCCTCTTGTACCTAGGCTCCGAAATCCACTCGTGCTTTGTCTCGGATTTCATCAGACTGTCTAGGTCGGGAACGTCCCATTCCTCTTCCCTGGGCATCTTCTCACCCGAAGAAGGAGTCTATGTCATCGTCCTCATCTGCCATGGCCTCGGAGGACTTCTCTGCTTCCTCTTCTTCGTCAGGGGGTGCCTCCTCTGGCTGAGGTTCATCCACTGAATCGTCCATTTCTGGCATCTCGTCGTCTGGGCTCATCCCGAAGAGGTCCACTATCTCCGGCAGCACACCCTTGCGTGATAGGTATAGGGACTGGGTCTTGGTGTAGCGCATGCAAACGTTGGCCTTCTCGTCCTGGAACTCCCAAGGCT
>CAYFID010000040.1:0-10392 GCA_964343205.1 uncultured Candidatus Poseidoniales archaeon
ACGGGGCATGGCCGATCGAGTCATTCGACGCATCGTTCGACGCCCCGTGCGAGGAGCCCCCGGATCCTGTGATTTCGATGGTGGAACTAGGCTACTTTTCTGTACCCACTTTCTCAGTGTCCGGAAACAATGCTACTCTGACTGTGTCCGACTACTGGGTTGACGTTACAGCTTTCGATCCAGAAGACTCGGGCAATAGCCACATGAACGTAGTTGTCTTCTTCGATGGCTCAGAGGTATACAACTACACCCAATACTCCTATGCAAGTATCGATGATGACCTGTTCTTGTTCCTGATGCCCGGATCTTTCAACGTGGACCTTACAGTCTGCGAGATCCAGATTGACTCATTCCTGAAGTCCCAGAACAGCTCGATAATTGCATGGGCTTCGAATTCTGCCACCGGCCCATGTGACTCGGACATGGACGGCGACGGGGTCGGAGACAACTCCGACGACTTCCCGTTCGACCCGTTCGAGACGACCGACTCAGATGGAGACGGGGTCGGAGACAACTCCGACGACTTCCCGAACGACGCCAACGAGACGACCGACTCAGACGGCGACGGCATAGGGAACAATGCTGATACAGACGATGACGGCGACGGCGTCAACGACGACCAGGACGACTCGGACGGCGACGGCGTCAACGACGACCAGGACGCCTTTCCGTTCGACGCGAACGAGTCCACTGACACCGACGGCGACGGGGTCGGTGACAACGAAGACGACTTCCCCGACGACGCGAACGAGTCGACCGACACTGACGGTGATGGTATCGGCGACAATCAGGACGAGGACATAGACGGCGACGGACAGAACAACGACTTTGACGACTTCCCACTCAGCTCAGATAACATCGAAGACTCCGATCTGGATGGCGTAAAAGACGCTGACGACGCTTTCCCGACAGACCCCAACGAATACATCGACTCAGACGGCGACGGGATGGGCAACAACGCAGACCCAGATGACGACAATGACGGAACTCTGGACATCTTGGACGCACTTCCATTGAACCCCAACGAGGATACGGACACGGACAGAGACGGCATAGGAGACAACTCCGACGTCTTCCCCAACGACCCTGGGGAGTGGTCCGATTCAGACGGGGACTGGGTCGGAGACAACTCCGATGCCTTCCCAGCGGACCCGCGCGAGCAGTACGACTTTGACAACGATGGAATAGGCGACAACTCCGACGCCTTCCCCAACGACCCAAGCGAGTATGCTGACGCAGATGGTGACGGGTATGGTAACAACAATGACGTATTCCCGAACGACGAAACTGAGTGGAGGGACTCAGACGGCGATGGTGTTGGAGACAACGCAGACTCATCAACGCCGGGTTCTGCAGACGATGTAGAATCGGGCGACGACGGAGACGGGGGATCGTCTCTTCCCGGATTCTCTCCTCTTGCTGCAGCATTTTCCCTGGCATGCGGTGCACTGCTAATTGCCAGTCACAGAAGGGAATGATAGTGGTGCCGGGAGCGGGACTTGAACCCGCGACCTTCGGATGACTCAGGCATCTCGAAGGGGCCCTTCGGCGCGAACGTGCCTTGCGGCTGCCCTATGAGTCCGACGCGCTACCAACTACGCCACCCCGGCATGGCCCCAAGGCGGGCGAAGAGGCCATTTGAGCCTTGCCGGTAATCATGACACCTCCATTTTCCACACGCAGGGTTGATGTGTCGGCTTCCTCGCCCGAATAAACCATGGTCGACGTCGATACCGCCCTCAGGGCTAGCGCCTACTCCGGTAAGAGGGGGGGTGGGCCTAAAGGAGCAGATCGCCAGGATTCCACACTGGAACCCTTCGACCCTTCTTCCCATGCGGAGAAGGAGAAGGCCGATGCCATTTCCATGTGGATTGTCATCTCCTTCGGCTTGATTGTTGCGATCATAATGCGGTTCTACATGATGCCGGGTCTGGAGAAGTCGGAGCAGATACTCTGGCTTCTCCCGTTCCTTATGATCACCGTCATCAGGCCAATTCATCAGCTAATCGTGCCATCTAGGTTCTTCGAGCAATACACGACAGGAAACTGGGTCAGGGCCTCGTTTCTATATCTCTTCACTTGGCTGGCACTTTCCTTCGCACTGGTCAACCCCCCGCTCGCGGACATTGCCGCTCCACACCTTGCCGGTTCGATAGACATAGCCTCTGAAGGCGATGGGATATCCCAACATAAGCTATCAGGAGATGTCTACGAGGTCCGAATTTCACAGGAAACAGTACCTGTGATTCTAGGTCTTGCCGTAAGGGACAACGTAGACGCCGAGAATTCTACGATGAACCTAACAATCCACAAGCTTGGCCAGATGACTCCTATAGTCAGCATCTCCGGGCTCGTCTCAGAACTCTCTGACGGGCCTTCGGATTTTTTCGCCTCGGTCGACTCGGAAGAATGGCTGAGGGGCCTCAAGAAGAACACTCTGACTGGGGAATACGGTGGCCCTAGTGTAGCACCACACTCGCAGGACATCGCCATGGCCTGGGATCTTTGTCCGAGTGGTTGCGGCCCCGGGGACTACCTAGTTCACGTCGAGCTGTTCGAGGAGAGTGATATGGTCCCTTGGAGCACCGGCCAGAATTCGTGGTCGGCCGACTACACCCTGAGGATACTTCAGTCATCATCCTAGTTTCCCAGAAGCCCACAGATCCTTGCCGCCATAGCGTCCAGTTGTAGCGACTCGCCCCCTCCCTCCACCATCCTGAAGTCGCATTCCGCCATGGCCTCAGTCACCGCAAGCTTCTGTACCTCGTCGAGGAATGGGACGCTACCTAGCTCCCTGTGAAGCTGGTTCACTAGATCTGTTCCAGCTAGGCCGAAGCGGTCGAGGATGCCCTTCATCCTGCGCCTAGCGGGCTGGAAACCGTCCTCCTTGCAGGCTAGGAAGAAGCCGTGCAACTCCTCTGGAGGTGCGGTGGCAGTGGTCTCGTAGACCAAGTCCCTTGTTACGTGGGAGTCCATGGAAGCGGCCACTTGGAGCGAGGTGATGGCCTTCCTCAGGTCACCCAGGCTCACGCTTGCGATTGCACTAGCCGCGTCTTCTTCCAGATCGACACCCTCGCTCTCGGCCACCTGGACCACAGTCTCCATCACCTTCTCACTGTCTAGTGGTCTGAACCTGAATACCGCGCAGCGCGACTGTATCGCCTCTACGATCTTCGAGGAGTAGTTGCATGAGAGGATGAACCTGCACGTCTCGGCGTATTGCTCCATGATCCTACGAAGGGCCCCTTGTGCATCGGGCGTCAGCGCATCCGCCTCGTCAAGGAAGATGACCTTGAATGTGGATCCGGGCATTGGCGCAGTCCGTGCGAACTGCTTCACCTTAGTGCGAATAGACTCGAGTTTCCGCTCGTCGCTGGCGTTCATTTCCAGAAGATTGCTCCTGTAGCCGTCCCCGAAAACGTCCCGCGTCAGTGCTAGGGCCGCCGTCGTCTTCCCCGTTCCCGGGGGGCCAGCGAACATCAGGTGGGGGAACGTACGCGATTTGGAGTATGCTCGCAGCCTGTCGACCACCGCCTTCTGGCCTTTCATGTCGCCAACCGAACGCGGCCTGTGCCTTTCCACCCACAACTCGCTCATGACGATCCTTGCCTACCCACTGGCGAGTGTCCTTGAAGGTTGGGGGAGCATTTCTTCTTCTATCAGTAGCTCTCTTCCTCGTTGGGGAAATCTCCTGCTCGGACATCCCCTATGTAGCCCTTTACAGCCGCATCTATCGACTCACCCAGGTCCGCGTACCTTCTGAGGAACCTTGGTGAGAAGTCTTTGGTTATCCCAAGCATGTCGTGTAGAACTAGAACCTGACCGTCGCAGTCGGCTCCTGCCCCGATGCCAATGGTCGGGATGCTAAGCGACTCACTGGTCCTCTTAGCCAGATCAGCCGGAATCTTCTCGAAGACGATGGAGAAGCATCCCGCATCCTGTAGTGCGACGGCGTCCTCCATGAGCTTCTCAGCTTCCTCTTCCTCCTTCGCTCGCACGGAATAGGTTCCGAACTTGTAGATGGATTGCGGAGTTAGGCCCAAGTGCCCCATCACAGGGATCCCGGCCTTCAGTATCCTCCTGATCGAGTCGACGATCTCCTTGCCGCCCTCAATCTTGACTGCGTGCCCTCCTGACTCTTTCATAATCCGGATGGCGCTTTTCAGTGCCAGCTTGGAGTCGCCCTGGTAGCTCCCGAATGGCATGTCAACCACAACCAGGGCCCTGTCGACGGCGTTTACCACGCATTGCGCGTGGTAGATCATGTGGTCGAGGGTGATGGGGACAGTGGTGTCGTTCCCTGCCATGACGTTGGACGCCGAGTCGCCGACCAGAATGACGTCTATTCCTGCACCATCGACAAGGCGAGCGAGGGAGTAGTCGTACGCAGTCAGCATGGTTATCTTCTCCTCAGAGCGCTTCATCTCCTGAAGCGTGTGAGTCGTCACCTTCTTCGCTCGGCTGGAAACCATTCGCTCACCCGGGAGTTGGCCCAGAACGGTCGTGGACTTCAACTAAACGCCTTCAGAATCTATACTATGGCTCGATTTCCTCGGCCATCCTGAGGAATTCCTCTATCCCGATTGAGCCGTCTGAATCCAAGTCGCCCTCAATGAAAAGGTCCCGCACAGTCCGGTTTTTCTGGTTTGACTTGGTGCCTGAAACGACCAACGAATCATCGGAAATGTTAGCTCCGCCCTTGCCGATGTAACCAAGTGCCAAAATCGCGCTAACGAACTCGTCCAAGTCCAGACTCCCGGTTCCTTCCTTGTCAGAGGAGTAGAATGCCGAGAATCGACGACGCCTCTCGACCTCGTGAGGTTCAGTTACCATCTTCACCACGGTCTCCCAAGGGGTAATCTCTCTCTCCACGTTCTCTTTCCCGTATCCTGTGTAGATAATTATCCCAAGGACGATGGCCACCATTGCCCCGATAATCGCCTTCGACCCCATCAGAACAAGGAGTGCACCCCCACCGAAGATTCCGAACAGTTGGATGAACGGGTAAAGAAGCCAGTGGGTCTTCCACTTTGGTTCATACCAAGCATGCGAAGCGGACGATCTCCTGAGTACGATCACGCATGCGTTGATCAGCATGAAGATCATTATCTTGAATCCAGATGCCAGCTTCGCCACGTCCTTGACAGGGAGGAAGGTTATGGCAGCCCCGATAGACAGGCCTGTCATGATTATGGCCCAGTGCGGGGTTCCGTACTTCTCGTGAATACCCTCTAGGAATTGGGGTAGCAGCTTATCTCTAGACATCGCGAATGGGAACCGGGAAGACGCGAGTATTCCCGCCAAAGCCATCGATGTCATCGTTACCACGGCCAGGAATGCCGCAATATTGGCCACTGTTTCCCCACCCACCTCCTTCGCGAAGATGTACACCGGGTCCTCCCTGGGCTCAGACCCGTCGTACTTCATGTACCCACTGGGGTCGACGGTAGCTGCCATTACCAGGGTCACCGTGACGTATAGGATGCAGCTGAGAAGAAGGGAGAGAAGGATTCCGTATGGCAGGTTCCTACTTGGGTCCCTTACCTCCCCCCCAATGGCTGCAATCTTCGTGACTCCCGCGTAAGATACGAAGACGAAGGCGGATGTTGAAGCTACAGCACTCCAGTCGCTGCCGAAAGCCTCCCGTGAGAATGCTGCATCCCAGTTCATGTCAGAAGTAGACACTGCCCATACACAGATAGCTAGCAGATATGCAGATGAGAACATCACTATGGGTATCTGGACCTTCTTGATGCTCTTGACTCCGAGTATGTTTATTCCCACAATGATTGCCAACAGGACCAAGGCGGCCAGATTGACGTTGTCGTACAACCAACCTTCATCCCAACCCGGTGCAAGAATTTCCTCGAAGACCCAAAGATATGCCTTGAATCCAATTAGAGCAAAAGCTGATTTTAGCATGAAGTTGGCCCAGAGACCCAGTCCAGATACAGTTCCTATCAGTGGGCCGAATGCCCTCTCAACGTACAGGTAAGACCCTCCAGACGATGGCATAGCCGTAGATAGCTCGGACTTGGAAATCGCACCAGGCAGCACTACAAAGGCAGCTAGGAGATAAGCTAGCCAAATACCTCCGACGGGGTTTTCACCCCCTCCCATCTCAACCATAGCAAGCGAGGGCAGCAAGAATAGTCCGGACCCTATCATTGCGGATAGGGAGATAATGACCACAGAGAACAGCCCGAGCCTCCTCTCGAGCTTGTCAGATTCTATCTCCACTGGTGTCAGGACTATGCCCACCAAGTCCTTTGGGTCATAGGTCCTCATGTGCCGACGGCTCCACCGACCCCAGTTGAAGGTTCTCCCGAACCCAACAGGTTAGATACTGTGCTGTAGGCGGGCAGCCATGAGCGAAACCATTGAACAGGATACTGTGGCATCGGTCCACTACACGGGAACATTCGTGGACGGCGAGGTTTTCGATAGCAGCGAAGGAAGGGGCCCCTTGGTGTTCCTTGTGGGGCACGGGCAGATGATTTCCGGATTCGAGCAGGAGATACTTGGTGCCTCAGTTGGTGAGAAGAGGGAGTTCACGCTCACGCCAGAACGAGCGTATGGTGTGAGGGACGAAGATGCAGTTCAGCAGATCGAGAGGAGCCAGTTCCCGGAGGATATGGAATTGCAAGTTGGAATGGTAGTGGGGGCGCATAGCGACCAAGGACCAATCCAATTCACAATCAAGGAGATCGACGGGGACGTCGTCACCGCCGACTTCAACCACCAGATGGCTGGGATGACGCTGAGATTCAATGTCGAAGTTATCGAGATTCGGGCCGCAAGTGAGGAGGAGCTGGCTCACGGCCATGCTCATGGTCCGGGCGGCCACCATCACTGATTTCCTCAGAAGAGTTATCCGCCGGCCCCCCTAGTTTGGTCAGGATGAGGGAGCAAGCTCTGTTGATTGTCGCCTTGATGGCAGTGACATCCATGGGTGGATGCTTTGGAGCCGGATCGGGAAATGGGCTATTAGGGGATGAGGAGCAAAAAGACCCCCTGAGGATCAACCACATCCAGATGAAAGGCACGCACAATTCGTACCATATCGAGCCTCTCGTTTCCCCCACAAGGGAGTACATGTACACTCACGAGGCACTTAACGTGCAGGCATCCCAGTTGGGAGTACGCCAGTTCGAGCTTGATGTGTGGTGGGACATCAGGGAAGGACTCAGGGTGTATCACAACCAGTATGACTCCGGAACCACGTGCCCTACTTTCGAGAGCTGCCTTCAGACAATTCACTCTTGGTCCAGTGACAATCCTGAGCACCACCCTATATTCATTTGGATCGAGCCCAAGGACTGGCCAGAACAGGCCGCTGACGTTACCACAACTGTGGAGCTCTCTGGCATCCTCGAGGACATCGAACAGGAGATATCCCAGTTCTGGCCCCTGAACAAGACGATAACGCCTGACGACGTTCGTGGTGGCCGGGCTAATCTGAAGGAAGCGATACTCGGCGACGGATGGCCTTTGTTGGAGGAGAGCCGGGGGAAGGCTGTCTTCGTCCTACTAGCCGGTCCCCAGACCAGAGACTTGTACCTGCAGGACCATCCGGGTCTGACGGGCGCCCGGATGTTCACCCTATCCGAAGAGTCCACCGGCGAAGCCGCCATTTTCTCCCTGACGGATCCAATAGGGAGCGGGGCGGAAATCTCCAGACTCGTTAGCGAGGGCTACATCGTTCGCAGCCGTGCAGACAGTGGGGGCGAGGAGGCCGACAACAACGACACAGCCAGGAGGGACGCAGCGCTTTCCGTGGGCGCGCACATCATCTCCACTGACTATCCGGCAGAGGTTGAGGGTATCGACTACTGGGTGGAGATCCCAGATGGGACGCCTAGCCGCTGCAACCCCGTCGCAGCCCCAACATGGTGCACTTCTATCGAGATCGAGTCAACGTGAGTCAGGGCCTTGCTATGACCTTCAGCTCTATGGCTATCGAGGTCGGCAGCGCATCCACCGCAACAGTGGTCCTGGCGGGTAGAGTCTCGGAGAAGTATTCCGCGTAGACCTCGTTGTAGTCCGGGAAGTCCCTCTCCATGTCTACTAGGAAGACAAGGACGTCAACCACCTTCTCTAGGCTAGAGCCGTACTCCTCAAGGATTACCTTAACGTTGTTAATCACCGAATGGGTCTGGGCCCTGATGTCGTAATCCAGCGGATTACCGTCTTCGTCCATTATCGGGCCCCCGGGAATCTCATTGGTTCCAGGCTTCCTAGGGCCCATGCCACTGACGAAGATCAGGTCGCCTACCCTCCGAAGGTGAGGGTATGCCCCAACAGCAGAAGGTCCGCCTTCCGCGATGAATGCCCCGTCCTCGCTGGTCAGCTTGCTCGCTGCCTTTCTGCCCACCACGGCTCCGACTACTCCCCCCACGGGTCCCCCGACTGCGACTCCCGCCGCAGCACCGAGAGCACCTCCTGCCGACGAAGCCAGAGATCTACCTACCTCGTCGTAGACCTTCTCCACGGCATCGGTAGGAGCGGAAACGATGTCCTCTACGAGCTTCTTTCGCTTCTCCTCGGGAGTCATTTTTTCTTCGTCCATCAGATGGCCCCCTGGTCAAGCACGCTTCTATCCCCTCTGTAGAACTCAACGTCATCCTCGTCGAACTCCTTGTCCCCGACTCCCCCTTCTGAGGGAGTGAGCTGAATCACGGCCCCCCCTGCTCCGTGCAGGGCCTCGTATGCCAACACCTCTCCGTCGTAGTTGTTGTGCTGCCCCATTGTCGCGGCCATCCACCATGCCGGTTTGTATGCAACGACCTTGCTGACCCTGATTTGACCGTGAATGTCCCTGCTTAGCTGGCTGATGTCCTCGAGCCTTCCGTCTTCGAAGAACTCGAGTATCTTGCGATTCCACTCATCATCCTTGGCGGAGTGGATCCTGTCCTCGGATGGTTCGATATGCTGGGTGAACATCCTGTTTGACAGGCTCGCTACCACAACTACTGCTACCTTCCTTCCCAGCTTGCTAATTGCGTCCCTTGCCGCCTTGCCTAACACTATTTGCTCGGCCCTATTGGAGTAGACGTTGCTTGACACTATGCAGGCAGGGATACTGTTGTCGGGATTCAGCAGCTTGAGGGCCACAACAGATCCAGTATCGATGGGAAAACCATCGTATGAGACTGTTCTGGCATGTAACCCCCTTTCTTCGGAGAAGTCCCTGAAACAATTTGCGAACTCCGAGTCCATCTTGAACTTGTATTCCATAGACCCCAGGAAGTGGAAGTCGTCGTCGACGTGAGTGAAAACCGGGTTCGGGTGCGCTTGTATCTGGTGTCCGATGATGCTGGGCCATGTCGTGGAGTAAATCAGAATCAGGTCGGCTCCGCTTTCCTCTATTCGTTGCCTGCCAGTCTCGAACGCGTCCCTCAACCTACCCCATCCCTCATTCTGCTCTGGCGCTAGCAGAGGGTGGGGGTGGGGTGGGACGTACAGTCCTAGCCTTATGTCAGGGGATTCACTCATTCTATCACATCACAGAACTATGGCCCTCGTAGATGAGTTTGGGTCCCACGCCGCAATTACGTTCCCGGTGCCTATGACGGACTGGTATCCGTAGATTTCTGCAGGGTAGTCAGGCATTCCCATGGCCGCCATCATCCAGGTCAAGCCCCCTCCCTCTGCCTCGGCCATCGTCTGCTCAATCATCTCCGGGAGGATCCCAATCACCTCTTCCATCTTCCCTTCCCTCATCATTTCTATGACCTTCATGTCCCAGACGTATTGGCTGTGGTTGTATATGTGCTCACGACTCATGTCTTCGGGAAGTGGTGCCTCGGTGACGAAGTGGCGGTGAGAAAGTGAGTGACTGGCTACCAGCACCACCTTCTTTCCGCTTTCCTCGATCGCCTTAGAAACCGCCCTTCCTAGGGCAGAAGCCTGCTCGTTCATGACCTCGTCGGAATAGTAGTGGGTCGAACGGTTGCTGCTTATTGTTACGATGGGCTTGTCCCAATCCGGGTTTAGCATGTGGCAGCTTACTATGGTCCCGTAGTCGACTCTGAAGTCCGGATTTCTCATCATCATGGATATGATTCCCGCTTCTTCGGCCGAGCGCTGCATCGCCTCAGAAAGCTCCACGTCTACCTTGATGTCGTGATGGAACCTGAAGAGGTTGGGGAAAATCGGATCCACGCTTATGTTCTGGAACCTCTCCAGTCCCAAGAAGTGGTTTCCGATGTATGTCTGCCAGTGGGGGGTCAGGACCACAATGCAGTCGTAATCGATGTCCTTCAGCTTGCGTGCTAGCATGTTATAGCCCCATCGAAGGGCCTCCCAGCCGCCTTCGGAAAACGGCTCGTTCTGCTCGGGATTCTCTGCATAAACCACGTGAGGGGGGTGCGGTGCGAGGCATCCAAGCAC